>JBJMTO010000166.1:0-33846 GCA_045811665.1 Bradyrhizobium sp. | reverse complement strand
GGTGCGGCCGGGATATCTTGACGTGATGCGGCTGGCGACCTCACGTCAACGGGCCTGATCTCGCATCCTGCGCTGGCAACAACGAGACCCGCAGCATGCCTCGCAGCCCTGCTGCCGTGCCGAGCAGAATTCCTGCCACCGCTATGAATGAGGCCAGAGCCAGCGTCGATAGCCCGGTGAGGCCTTGTCCAATCGAGCAACCATAGGCCATTGCGCCGCCAGACCCCATCAACGCCGCGCCACCAATCGAACGCAACATGTGCCGGGGCGACGAATAGCCCTCCCAGCGGAAGCGGCCCGTCGCCAGCGCCGTTAGCAGGCTTCCGGCGAACACGCCACCAACCACTGCGATGCCGAAGTTCAGGCTCAGCCCGGTCGACAGCATGGCATACTGCACCGCATCGGCAATCGGCGCGATGAAGGTCAGCGAAGTGACGGCGACGGGGTTGAAATCGTCTGAGCCAAGATAGCCCGTGGTGAACCAGCCGGCAGCTACCAGGGAGCCTACCGCGACACCCGCGGCAATGTGCCCCCACGCGCGTTGGAACGGCCCGTGCGCGAACGCAAAGATGATCATGGCTCCGGCGATGATGGAGGCGGCAAGCATGCGCGCGAATGTTTCGCCGACACCTAGCGCAGACAACAGCTCCGGCAACGAGATGATGTTGGGCGTGGCCTGCGTAGCCTGCAGCATCGCAACGCGCGCAGGCGCGATCAGCCCTTTCAGCGTCATCTGCGCGGCGATCCCGAGTACGACCACCACGACGAATGAGCGCAAATTACCGCAGCCGAGCAACACCAGCGCGCGCGAGCCGCAGCCGTTCGACAGCACCATGCCATAGCCGAACAGCAAACCGCCGGCGAACATCAGCGGCGCCGAGAACGAGTGCTGCAAATAGATCGATTTGCCGACATCAATGAAGCTGGCTGCGGCGAGAACCTGCGTGAGCGCGATCGCGACGCCCAGCGCCAGCGCATACGACCTGATCAGACGGCTGTCGCCTTCCGCCCACCAGCCACGGAGTCCGCTCAGCAGGCAAAAGCCGCTCAGCAACCCGATCGCCCCGTAGGCCAAGCCGATGAGCAATCCGCTCACTACAACAATGTTCGCAACGTCCTGCATGCATTACCTGAGATATCCGCGCTGGGTTCGTCACACTTAGATAGGGTGCATTTCTCGGCCGGGCTATAACGTTGACGCATGGCAGGTTGATGCCCTGGAAACGCCAACCCGCAACATACCCGGCTGGAATAAACCTTGGTTCACCACGGACTCAAGCAGATTCATCCCGGGCACCGGTCGTTGACAGCATGGCGCGTTGGCATCAAGACTAGGCGAAAACCGGCTGTTCAGATCACGCCGGCATGATCGGGAGAAGCGTTTTGCATCTGACCCCACCGCATCCTCTCCCACCGATGCACGCTCGGCGAGCACCGACGACGTCATGAGCACGCTTTCGCCCGACGATCTGGCGCGCGCCTGCGCCGAGGCGATGTGGAAGGAAGACGATGCCAGCCGGGGTCTCGGCATGGAGATCCAGGAGATCAAGGCCGGCCACGCTGTGCTGACGATGGCGGTTCTACCGCACATGGTGAATGGACAGCGCATCGCGCATGGCGGCTTCATTTTCACCCTGGCGGACTCAGCTTTCGCTTTCGCCTGCAATTCGCATAACGAACGCACGGTCGCCGCACAGTGCAACATAGCCTTTATCCGTCCCGGCAAGCTCGGCGATCGGCTGGTCGCAACCGCCCAAGAGATCTCCCGGACCGGGCGTTCCGGGATCTATGATGTGCGTGTCACGGTCGATCGAACAGCGATCGCGGAATTGCGCGGTCATTCCCGAACAGTCGGCGGAGTTTGGGTCCAATCCGACGCGACATCGACACAGACCATATCTGAGGGAAACTCCGATGGCCTCGACCATCCTTCGATCTAAACTTGGCCGGTACACCGCCGAATTGGACCAAGCCGAGCGCGCCTCCCGTGACGAGATAAGTGCGCTGCAAACCAGCCGGCTCGCCGCAACGCTGACCCGGGCCTACGACAACGTTGCCCATTACAAGCGCGCGTTCGACAACGCCGGCGTGCATCCCGGTGACTTTCGCCAGTTGACGGACCTGAACAAGTTTCCGTTCACGGTCAAAACCGATTTGCGCGACAACTATCCGTTCGGCATGTTCGCCGTGCCGCGCGAAAAGCTGGTCCGCGTCCACGCCTCGTCCGGGACCACCGGGAAACCGATCGTGGTCGGCTATACGAGAGCCGATATTGAAGTCTGGTCGGAAGTGATGGCCCGCTCGATCCGTGCCGCGGGGGGACGCACCGGCATGATCATCCATAATTCCTATGGCTACGGGCTGTTCACCGGAGGGCTTGGCGCGCATTACGGGGCCGAGCGGCTCGGCTGCACCGTGGTGCCGGTCTCAGGCGGGATGACCGAGCGTCAAGTGCAACTCATCACCGATTTCAAGCCTGACATCATCACGGTGACGCCAAGCTACATGCTTGCAATACTCGACGAGTTCAAGCGACAGGGGCTCGATCCACGCAAATCGTCGTTGAAGATCGGCATCTTCGGCGCCGAGCCGTGGACCAACGCCATGCGTGCCGAGATTGAAAACACTTTCGACATGGATGCGACCGATATCTACGGCCTGACGGAAGTGATAGGTCCCGGCGTCGCACAGGAGTGCATCGAGACCAAGGACGGCTTGCATATCTGGGAGGATCATTTCTACCCGGAGGTGATCGATCCGGAGACCGGAACGGTGCTGCCCGATGGCGAAAAGGGCGAGCTTGTCTTCACCTCGCTCACCAAGGAGGCGTTTCCTGTCATCCGCTACCGCACCCGCGACCTGACGCGTCTGTTACCTGGCACGGCGCGGCCCGGCATGCGGCGAATGGAGAAGGTGACGGGCCGTTCGGATGACATGATCATCATGCGCGGCGTTAACGTGTTCCCGACACAGATCGAGGAAGTGCTGCTCGCCAGCGATTGGTGTGGCGGTCATTTCGTCATCGAGCTAACGCGCGAGGGACGGATGGACGTGATGACGGTGCTGGCGGAAGTGCGGCGGGAACGCTGGAACGGCAGCGGTCTTCCCGAAGAGGCCAAGCGCGTGGCCGAGCACATCAAGAACACCACCGGCGTCAACGCCCATATCAAGCCGGTGGCACCCGATTCGCTGGAACGCTCGCTGGGCAAAGCCAAGCGCGTCTCGGACAAGCGGCCGAAGGGATAGCATGCGCACCACGCAACAGTTCTTACCTGGATGACGATTGCCTAGACGTGATCGTAATCGACCTCGACCCTGTCGGTGGTCGGCCGCGCCTGACAGGTGAGGATGAACCCTGCCTTGAGCTCCCAGGGTTCGAGCGAGTAGTTCACTTCCATCTGCGCTTGGCCTTCAACCAGCTTGGCGCGGCAGGTCGAGCACATGCCGCCTTTGCAGGCGAACGGCAGGTCCATCCCCGCGCGCAACGCGGCGTCGAGGATGGCTTCTCCTTCAGCGACCGGCACCTCGCGACGTTTTCCGTCGATGATCAAGGATGCAATCGCCTTTGGCGGCGCGCTGGTCGCTACGGCGGCCTTCGGGCGCGGCTTGCCGCCGAGCCCGGAAACAAACCGCTCGATGTGAATCCGATCGGCGTCGATGCCCATATCCCGGCAGCTCCTCTCGATCTCCTCGCTCATGCCGGTCGGGCCGCAGATGAATACGTGATCGATGCTGGCGGCAGGGACGAGCGAGCGCAGAAGCACCCTCACCTTCTCGCCATCGAGCCGCCCATGCAGGATCGGAATATCCTGCTCTTCGCCTGAGATCACATGGAAGATCGACAGCCGCTGGATGAAACGGTCCTTCAGCTCTTCCAATGCCTCGCGGAACAGCATCGAGGAGGTCGAGCGATTGCCATAGAAAAGGAAAAATCGACTGTCCGGCTCGATGGCCAGTATCCCCTTTACGATCGAAAGAATAGGCGTGATGCCGGAGCCGGCGGCAAACCCGACATGAACGCGGGCCTCACCCCCCGCCGGCGCCACGCCGAAACGACCGGTCGGTGTCATGACGTCAAGTTCGTCGCCAACCTTCAGCTCATCGGCCGCCCAACCCGAGAACGCGCCGCCGTCCACTTTTTTCACCGCGATGCGCAGCTCCCCATCTTCCGGGCCGGAGCAGATCGAGTAGGAACGCCGCACTTCCTCTCCATCCATGATCGTGCGCAGGGTCAGATACTGGCCGGGGGCAAATCTGTAATTGTGGGCGAGGCCCTCCGGTATCGCAAACGTCAGCGAGACGGCATCGCTGGTCTCCCGGCGCACATCGTTCACCACCAGGCGATGAAACCGTGGTGCGTGGCTCGCGAACACAGCGTCAGGTGACGATCTCAGTGGCATTTGAAGTAATCAAATGGTTCGCGGCAGCTCTTGCAGCGCCACAGCGCCTTGCACGAGGTCGAACCGAACTCGGACAAAACCTCTGTATCCCCGGAACCGCATTGGGGGCAGGTCACTTGCTCGACGCCGAACAGGGCACGGCGTGAACTGGCGGCTTCAGGCGGGGTGATGCCGTACTCGCGGAGTTTGCGGCGTCCCTCCTCGCTCATCCAGTCAGTGGTCCAGGCCGGCGACAGCACGGTGCGCACTTTGGGCTTGCCGAAACCTTCCCGCTCCAACGCCAGTTCGATTTCAAGCGCGATCATGTTCATCGCCGGACACCCCGAATAGGTCGGCGTGATCGCAACCTCAACGCCTCCATCCCTAATCGCAACCTCGCGCAGCACACCCAGATCGGCAATCGTAAGGACCGGAATCTCGGGATCAACGACGCCAGCCGCAACGTCCCAGGCGCGCTGACGCCGTTCGCGGTCGCTCAAGCTGGGCGAGTGGGTGACGATCACCATGTGACCCCCGGAAACGTGCGCTGCAATGACTGCAACTCACTCAGGAGGTGACCCAGATGCTCGCTGTGCCGTCCGCTGCGTCCGCCATGCTGCATCCATTCGCTTTTCGGCATCGCCAATGTCGCTTGCGCCATCACGTCGGAAATCGTCCTGAGCCACCGCGGACGCAGGCTGGACGGGTCGACCGCGACACCCGCCTCGATCAAGGCCCGCTCGGCGCCGTCGACCCAAAACATTTCGCCTGTGAACGACCAGAGATCGTCGACGGCGCCTTGCGCGCGGCGCTGGCTCTCGTCGGTCCCATCACCGAGCCGGATCAACCATTCCGACGAATGCCGCAGATGATAGGCGCTTTCTTTTTCGGATTTGGCCGCGATCGCCGCCATTGTCGCATCGGTCGAGCTCATCATCGCACGCCAATACGGGTCAGCGAATGCCGCATAGAAGAATTGACGCACGATCGTGCGCGCGAAATCGCCATTGGGTTGTTCCACCAGCAGGAGGTTTCGGTACTGCCTCACGTCGCGCAGGTAGGCGAACCGGTCCTCGTCATTATCCTTGGCTTCGACCTTCGCCGCATAGCTGTAAAGCTCGCGCGCCTGACCAAGCAGGTCGAGCGCCATATTGGCGAGCGCCATGTCCTCTTCCAGCATCGGCGCGTGACCGCACCACTCCGAAAGCCGATGCCCGAGGATCAGCGCGTCGTCCGCGCGGCGAAGCGCGTAGAGAACCAGCGGGGTCTCGGAGACGGTGATGGATGCGACGGCCATATCTGGTCAAACCTACTGCGGAAGCAACTTGCTCTTCATCGAGAGCTGCAAAACGGCAAGCCAGTCATTTTAAGCGGTGATGCGTTCGCGGCGTTGGCAAATGACCGGCCTCAGTGGAGAGCGCGCCACCTCACCCTCAGTGGAAAAAAATCACATGTGCCCGACTTCTTCGGGCACCTCGTAGAACGTGGGATGACGGTAGATCTTGGTTTCCGCCGGCTCGAACATCATGCCCTTCTCACCGGGATCGGATGCCGTGATCTCGCTTGATGGCACCACCCAGATCGAGAGGCCCTCGCCTCGGCGGGTGTAGATGTCGCGGGCGGCCTGCAGCGCCAAAGTCGCATCGGCCGCATGCAGCGAGCCGACATGCTTATGCGCGAGCCCATTGCGACTACGGATAAATACTTCCCACAGGGGCGTGTTCGGCGTAGCCATCATTTTATCTCCATCAACACAGTCCTACGCGGCAGTCTTCCGGCTTCGCCGTTTGTCGGCATACGCCTGCGCGGCCTCGCGCACCCAAGCGCCTTCATCGTGTGCCTTGCGGCGCGCCGCCATCCGGTCGCGATTGCAAGGTCCATTGCCCGCAAGGACCTGCTTGAACTCGTTCCAGTCGATCTCGCTGAACTCCCAATGACCCGTGGTCTCGTTCAGCGTCATGCCGGGATCGGGAATGGTCAGACCGAGATATTGGGCCTGCGGAACCGTCGCATCGACGAACTTCTGTCTCAGTTCGTCATTGGAGAAGCGCTTGATCTTCCATTTAGTCGATGAATCGCTGTGCTGGCTGGCCTGGTCGGGCGGGCCGAACATCATCAGCACGGGCCACCACCATCGATCGAGCGCATCCTGCGCCATCGCCTTCTGCTCCTCGGAGCCGCGGGCCAGCGTCAGCATGATCTCGAAACCCTGCCGCTGATGAAATGATTCCTCCTTGCAGACTCGAATCATCGCCCGCGCGTAGGGCCCATACGAACAGCGGCATAGCGGGATCTGATTCATGATGGCGGCGCCGTCCACCAGCCAGCCGATTGCGCCGATGTCGGCCCAGGTCAGCGTGGGGTAATTGAAGATGGAGGAGTACTTCGCCTTGCCCTCGAGCATCAGGTCAACCAGTTCCTCGCGCGAAGTGCCCAACGTCTCGGCGGCGGCATAGAGATAGAGGCCGTGACCGCACTCGTCTTGCACCTTCGCAAGCAGGGCGGCCTTGCGGCGCAATGACGGCGCGCGGGTGAGCCAGTTACCCTCCGGCAGCATGCCGACGATTTCGGAGTGCGCGTGTTGCGAAATCTGGCGTGTCAGCGTCTTCCGATAGTTTGCGGGCATCCAGTCGTTAGGCTCGATGCGTTCGTCCGCATCGATGCGCGCCTGAAAGTCCGCGGCGCGCTGGACGTCGTCGCTGCCGGGTTCGTCGTCGGAGGCGTTCAGAGCTTGCGTGTACATGGCCGTCTCCCTGGAAGACAAACATATATCAGAATACATTAAACTCAAGGAAATTCTGTAACATATTATCGCTGGCCGAAACGCTGTTCCAGTTCCGCACCAGCGGGCGGCAATGGGCCGCTCTCGTTGGACCCGTGGCGGTTCAGCCATTGTTCCGATGCCGGCAACAGCCCGCGATAGATGTCGCCGCAGAGCTGCCGTGCGGCGTGCCCGGGCCAATCCTTCGGCAGCAACGTCGGGGGCAGCAACGGATCGCGCAGCACGACACGACGGTAGGCGTGAATGAGCAATATCCGCGCCGTGAACGCATCGGCATCCGAGAGCCAACTGTCGCGAGCCATCCTGTCGCGCAGCGGCTGAAAGGTCTTCATGAACTTCAGATAGGCGTCGGCCGTCCGATCAAGTGGCCAGCTCTCGCTCAACAGCCGGCGGCCGCTGTCATCCTCGGCCGAGACCTCCAGCCGAATGGCGGCCGATGCTTCCTCAGGGATCGGAACGCCCGATGGGGCGACCCAGACGCCGGGCAGCGGACTGCCAAAGCCCGCGTTCTTCAACGCCTCTCGGGATGCTTCGCGATCCACGCTGCTGCTGATCAGCAACAACTCGAACCGTCCGGTCCAATCGGATGGCTGCGGATCGTAAATGTGTTTCGTTGCAGCAGCAAAGGTTTGCCGGCCTTTCTTGACGAGCCGGTAGAAACTGCTGCGGCCGATCTTGGTCCGCTCAAGCCAGCCATCAGCGGCCAGCCGCGACATCGCGGTGCGCACTACGCCACTTTCAATGTCCAGCGACTTGAAAAATTCAAGCAGCGTTCCGAGCCAGACCGATCCGCCGCGCGGAACGATGGCGTCGCCGAACACGGTGATAATGATGAACCCGGTGCGCGATGGTTCGCGCTTGAGCTGTTGGATGATGCCGGCAAGCGGATGCGCCATGCTCAACGCATAGCGCGTTTTCAAGATTCACGACAACGCCAGCGTTTGGCCTCGCCGCGCTTACCGCCTGGGATCGGGATACACGAGGCTGCGCCAGCCGGTCCGGTCGAAGGGCTTCCACTTGCCTTCTGCCTGCGCCAGGCGATCGGCCACCGCATAGACGGCTGCGGGATGATGGCCCATGCCGCAATGGCTGCTCTCCACTTCAATGCTTTCGGAGATCGCCGAAGTTTTTTCGACGCAGCCCTGCCACGCGCAAATCCCGTCGGTGCGGCTGAAGATCGCGGTTGTCGGCACCGGAGGCGCTTCAGCGAGCGTCCCGCCGAACTGATGATCTTGCTCCTCGGCACTGCGGCCGCTGGCCATCTCGTAGACGCGCCAGGCGTTGGTGGCCCTGGGGCTACCGGCGAAGGGACTGCCAAGCGTAATCACCGAGCGCACGCGATCGGGCATCATCTTCGCGAGTTGCCGGGCGTAGAGGCCACCCAAGCTCCAGCCGATCAGGCTTATCTTGCGTCCGTGCGCATCGCTCAATTCCTGCACCAGATCGACCATTCCCTGCTGCACGCCCTCGCGCAGGCCGAGATTGCGGCCTTGGCGCCAGCCGTGAACCCAATAGCCGCGGTTGTTGAGGAAGCTGCGCAACGGCCGCGTTGACGTGTCCGAAGCGACAAGCCCCGGCAAAACCAGCACGGGGTGACCGTCGCCCCGCGGCGCCAGGCTCAGCAGCGGCAATGCGCCAATGAACGCGCCCAGCTCGTGCAGGGCCCTGCCCTCCAGAAACATAAGAGCTTTGGACGGCGCGCGCAGCGTCTGGGCGGTAGCGGACATTGTATTTCCTCTCGGCAGCCAAATGGCACTTAGCTAACGCGGGTTGGGCACCATCGTTCCGCAGTGCACCATTGCATCAGCTATGGCGATGATTCGTCATATTCAAGCGGCCGAACTGCCCCGACAATAGCTGAGAGCTCATAATCCCGATCCAGTGATCGAAAAGTCACAACCATCGCAGCAGGAATTCGGCGCTGTAGAGCGCCAGCCCGGCCAGCCCGCCGATCAATGAGCCATTGAACCTGATGTATTGCAGATCGCGGCCGATGTTGATTTCGATCAGAGTTATCAGCTGGCCCATGTCCCAGGCCTTTACCTGATCGGAGATGAAGCTTGATACGCCGCTTTTCTGATCGGCGATAAAGCTCCGGAACACCGCGACCAGGCCCTGGTTGATTTCCGCGCGCAGCTCGGGATCCGCCGCGAGCGCTTCGCCGGCCTTCACGAACATCCCGGCAAGATGTTGCTGCAACACCTGGGTTTCGCCGCTGGCGCTGCGCTCGATAAACGAGCGCGCGTTCGCCCAGACATTGCGGGCGAGTTCGGCGAGTTCGGGACGCGCCAGCAGGCCGCGCTTGAGGCCATCGATCCGATCGGCATAGCTGCGATCGCTGCCGAGGCGGTCCACGAACGACAGCACCATCCGGTCGAACTCGCCGCGGAATGGATGGCCGGGATCGCCGCGAACCTCTTCGAAAAATGAAGTCGCCGAGGCGACGATCTTGTTCACCAGATATTTGTCGGCGCGATAAAGCTTGAGCAGCGTCGGCAGCTCGCCGCGGATTTTCTCACGGACCATCGCCATGGTTTCGGGCTGGGTCAGCGATTGATGAACGATCCGCAGGATATCGTCGAGCAAGCCCTGATGACGCCCCTCCTCCACGAAGGCGCGCAGCGTACCGGCGGCCAGCGGCGCGAGATCGATCGACTGCAACTGGGTGCCGATGCGGCGCGTGATGAATGTCATCAACCCCGATGTTTCCGTCGCAGTGAACGCTTCCGGCAACATCCGAAGCGTGAAGCGCGCCAGATCGGCGCTACGCTTGCGGTCGCGCAGCCAGTCGGCAATGAACGAGCCGAAATCAATCTGCCGCAGCTTGGCTTCCACCGGTGCGGCCTCGAGGAAGTGCAGCTCGATGAATTCCCCGAGCTTGTCGGCGATGCGTTGTTGATTGCTCTGGATGATCGCGGTGTGCGGGATCGGCAGTCCCAACGGTCTCCGGAACAGCGCCACCACTGCATACCAGTCAGCGAGCCCGCCGATGGTCGCCGCTTCGGCGAACGCTGCGAGGAAGCCAAAGGCGGGATGCACCGGCACCAGCAACTTCGCAATAACGAACAGCGCCAGCGTGCAGGCCAGCACCAAGGTAGCCAGCGCTTTGACCCGACGCAGTTCGGCAGCCCGCGCTGCGTCCCCGGGAGCGTCGAACGAAGATTTGGCGGTTGGGCTCATGATGGCTCGGGACGGAGCTCGATTGCCAGTTATCGGAAGATAGCAGCTTCCTTCGGGGGCGGCGAAGCGAGCTGATCCCAACCTCGCCCCGCCACCAAGAACAGCTTGTTTAGCGCTGCGCTCTGCCCGAAGCACAGGGCACCAAAAAGAAGGCCCGCATCAAGCGGGCCCTCGAAGCAATGCGACTGATGCAAGTGATCAGGCGGTCTTGTTGTAGACCTTCGCGAAGTTGTCCTGCGCGTTCTTTGCGCCATCGGCGACCAGCTTGCCGAGATACTCGGTGGTCGACTTGGCACGGGATACCAGCACTTCACCGCGCGCACGCACCATGTCGGACTGGATCTGGAACGCTTCGTTCAGCGACGTGGCCGATGCCAGCTTGCCGATGCCGCCGAAAAACGCTTCGGCATCCTGGTAGATGGCCTGCTGGATGTTACGGCTGATCTTGGCGGCTTCGCTGACCGAACCCGCAACTGCGGTCTCGATCGCGGCGGTCGCCTTCTCCGAGCCGGCGTAAAGATCGGCTGCGCGCTCGATCGCGGTGCCGGCGCTCTTCTTCACGAACTCACGGGCCGCCTCGGGAACTTCCATGTTCTGGATGTTCTTCAGCGCGTCGGTAACCGGCGCGAAAGCTTGCTTGACGGAATTCAAAACGGGATTGGTGTCGGTTTCCGTGGTCATCGGGGTCTCTCCATCCTCAGATTTGAGCTATGGGCTCACCCCGTCCGGATTGGCCCGGGGCAACGTCTATATGCCATCAACCATGTTGCATTGCAATATGTATTGTGCGACGCGGTATCACGAGTTCGTGATCAACCCAAACAGGCAGCTTTTCGCCGCGCAGGACGCTCAGTGCTGCACGGCGCCCGGCAGCCCATAGGCTTCCATCTGGGCTCCGAATTGCGCGACGTTGTGCCCGAGCACGACGATGTCGTGCTTCTTGCCGGCTTTGTCCCGAACGTGATCGCGCAACAGCGCTTCCGCCTTGAAGCCAAGCCCTTCGAAGATGGCGATGGCGCCGGTCTGGTCGACGGTCATCTGCACCACCAATTTTTCCAAACCGGCCGCCAAGGCAAGAGCGAACGTCTCCTGGGAGAGCGCCCGGCCGACGCCTTGTCCCCGCACCTCGCTAGAGACCACGTTGCGGATTTCGCCGACATGGGGCGACCATGACGGGGGATCACGCACCAGCGTTCCGCATCCGACCACTCTGCCTTCCTTCAGCGCGAGCAGGCTGGTGATCGCGCCGCGTTCGATCTCCTTGATCCAGGCGGCCAGCACCTTGGGCTCGCTGATGTCGCGCGGCAGGAACAACAGATCGTGCACCGGGAGCTTTTGCGCAAACTCAAGCACGGCCGGTTCATCGGCCGGCGACATCAGGCGGAATTCGATTTCTCCGGCGTCGGTGGCAACCCGGCGGGGATAGGAACGTGTCTCGCTGCTCATACGGATCTCTCGCCTAACCATGAATCGAGTTTCGGCCACAGCCGCTTGATGGCGTTGGCGCCGGCTACCAGGCTGACATGGCCGCCCTTGAGCATGACCTCTTCCTTGTCGGCCGAGCCGATCTTCTGGATCAGGGGCTTGGCCGCATCGTACGGGACGATGTGATCGTGCTCGGCGACCGCGTGCAGGATCGGCACCTTGATCCTGGAAATATCAGCGGCGCGTCCGCCGACTGACATATTGTCGTTGTAGAGCTTGTTATCCCACATCAGGTCCTTGGTGATCGTGCGGAAATACTCGCCCGCAAGTGGCAGCGTGTCACTGGCCCAGCGATCGAACATCCGGTACGACTTTACGTATTCGTCGTTCCAGATGTTCTCCCAGAGCTGCAGCTGACTCGCGACGCGCGATGCCGGGCGCAACATGTCGAAAGACGACAGGATCATCTCGGGTGGAACGTTGCCTATGCTGTCGATTAGCCGGTCGACATCGAAGTAGCGCCGATCGGAGAAATTCTGGAACAGCTTCATTTCGCGAAAATCGATCGGCGTAGTGAAGCAGATCAGGTTCTTCATCGGCCCATCGTGGAATATCGAGCCATAGAGCAGCGACAGCACGCCGCCGAAACAATAGCCGATCACGGTCACGTCGGTCTCACCGGAGTCGCTCTGGATTCGTCGAATACAGCTTGGGATGAAATCGAGGACGTAATCCTCCATCCGAAGCGACTTTTCTTCCGGTTTCGGCGCGCTCCAGTCCAGCATGTAAACGTCGTAGCCGCGCTTCAACAGAAACTCGATGAAGCTCTGGCCCGGGACCATATCCAGGATATAGCCGCGGTTGGTGGTCGCCATCACGATCAAGATCGGAACGCGATAGATCTCGTCCGTCATCGGGCGATAGTGATACAGGTTCATCGTGCCGCGGACCTGCAGAATGTCCTTTGGCGTCGAACCGAGCGCCGGTCCGGACGAGGCGATGTATTCGACACCCTTGATGCTGCGCTGAATGGCCCGTTGCACCTCAGCCTGGATTCGCTCCGGGACTGACGCGAGGTCGACGCCGGCAGGCCCGTTCATTTTTGCTCTCCGCCGGGTAACGGCGGCCGCTTGGTGCGCGGCGGCCTGGGCGTGCCGGAATAGCCTTCGGAGGCGCCCGAGTTGGTCTGCGCCTGATGCAGCATCGCCTTGATCTCGTTCAACTGTCCTTCGATCGACTGCAGCCGCTCGGCCATGCTGACCATCTGAGCGCGGCTCGGCAGATTCATGCTGACGAGATATTTTTCCATCAGTTCGCCGAGCTGTTTCTGCGCGCCCGCAGACACCCCGCCGACCTGATTGACGACCTTGCTGAACTCGGGAGAAGCCATCGCCTGGGTGGCGATGGAGTTAAATCCCTTCTCCATCTCGCCGATCATGTTCTGCCAGAGCGCGACCGGATCGTTGCTCTTCTCTGCCATAAGCGTCCTCCGGCGTGATCGTATGTCCCGCTGCGCAGATCATACCATACCGTCGCGCCAATGCGGTCAACATGGTCCGGTCGATTTGTTCGTCCGTAAACCCTTCTGCAGCCCGAAGAACCGTGGCATAGAGTCCTATCGCAATACCATTCTCAGGGACCGCCAACGTGAATGCATCTGCCCACCAGCCGCCACGGATCGCCCGGGCCAACGGAATCGACATCTGTTACGAGATTTTCGGCGAACCGGATGCCGAGCCCATGCTGCTGATCATGGGCCTGGGCGCTCAGATGATTCATTGGGACGACGATTTCTGCCGCAAGCTGGCGGCGCGCGGGTTTCGCGTGATCCGGTTCGATAATCGCGATATCGGCAAGTCCACCAAGATGACCGGCGGCAAACGATTGACGCCTCTGGAGCTGCTGAAGCTTCGCTTTTTGAAGATCCCGGTGGCGGCGCCGTACAGACTGAGCGACATGGCGCAGGATGTGATCGGATTGATGGATGCTCTTCACATCAAGTCCGCGCATCTGGTCGGCGCCTCGATGGGCGGAATGATCGCCCAGGAGATCGCGATCTCGTACCCGCAGCGGGTGCGCTCGCTTACCTCGATCATGTCAACGACCGGAAACCCGAAAGTGCCGCCGCCCACCCGTGAAGCCGCAGCCATGTTGATGGCGCCGCCGCCCGCGACCAAGGAAGAATATTTCGCGCGCTTCGCGCAAACATGGAAGGTCCTGCGCGTTGGCAGCTTCCCGGAAGACGAAGCGCTCGACCGCGCCCGGGCGGAGCGCACCTATGAACGCGGTCTCAATCCGGCCGGCGTCGGACGGCAACTCCGCGCGGTGCTGGCTTCGGGCAGCCGCAAGGAGCGGCTGCGCTTGGTCAAGGCACCCACGCTAGTCATTCACGGCACGGTAGATCCGCTGGTCCGCCCCGAAGGTGGCAAGGATACCGCAGCCTCCATTCCCGGAGCCAAACTCCTGATGATCGAAGGCATGGGCCATGCGCTTCCGATACCGACCTGGCCGCAGATCATCGATGCGATCGAGAAGCATGCTCACGGCGCGTCCGCCAAAGCCACGCACTAGATTTTCGAGACCAACGACGACGGGAGGATGTCATGAAACTTGAAGGCGGGTGCTATTGCGGCAGCGTGCGTTATCTCGCGGAGGGCGAGCCGACGATGAAAGCGCAATGCCACTGCCGCGAGTGCCAGTACATCGCAGGCGGCGCTCCGAACCTGTTCATGCTGATGCCGACGACTGGCTTTCAGTACACCAAGGGAAGCCCCAAGCAATTCACGCGCAGCGATCTCGAACGCGCCGTGACCCGGGAGTTCTGCGCCGAATGCGGCACGCACATGGTGACGCGACGGCCGGGCTTGCCGGCGGTGGTCTTGAAGGTCGGCACGCTGGACGATCCCAACCTCTTCGGCGCTCCACAGATGGCGATCTACACCATTGACAAGCAGCCGTTCCACCAGATCCCGGAGGGAATGCCGACGTTCGAGCGGCTGCCGAAGCGGTGAGTGGAGCCTACTGGATCGTTGTCGCCTACGAACTAACCGCCGGCCCAGACGTCGAGGACGTAGCGATTGCTGGTGCCTAAAGCGTCGATCCAGCGCTGAGCCGCGTCCGCCTCGCTGCCTGTGCGTTCACGGTACATCGCAACCAGCGCCGCCTTGACGTCCGGCTCCATCTTGCTGCCGTCTCCGCAGACATAAATAATGGCGCCTTGTTCGATCAGGTTCCAGACGCGCTCCTTCTGTGTCGCGACCAGGTCTTGCACATAAGTTTTGGGACCATCGGCGCGCGAGAAGGCCGTGTGCAGTTCGGTGACCCCAGCCGCTTCGAACGCCTTCAATTCGTCCGCGTACAGAAAATCCTGATCAGGATGACGGCACCCGAAGAACAGCATCGCCGGCCCGAGTTTTGCGCCCTTGGCTTTCAGCGCCCCGCGTTCCTGCAGAAACCCACGGAATGGGGCCAGTCCCGTTCCAGGGCCGATCATGATGATCGGCACCGATGCATCGTCGGGCAAACGGAAACCTGCTTTGGTTTCACGCACGGTGGCGTGAATAGTCTCCCCGGCGCGGCGGCCGGCGAGGTAATTCGAGCACACCCCTTTGTAAATGCCCCTGCCTGAACTCGCGAGACCTTCGACCACGCCGACAGTGATGCTGCAACGTGAGCCATCGAGCAAAGGCGACGATGAGATCGAGTAGTAGCGTGGCGCCAGCAGCGATAGCATTTCGAGATAGGCGGGGAACGGCAGTTCGCACGCCGGATGCTCCTCGAGCAGATCGAACACGGATCGGCGCTTGCCGAGAATTTCGGTCCGGTAGCGTTCGGTGGAGGACGCATCATCGCCCTGATAGGCGAGAAGTTTCGGCTTCGTCACGGGACAGCGCGTATGCTCCGCCATGATCTGAATCTGCTTGCGGGTGGCGACCTGCTGCAATTCGACAAAATCTGTCAATAGCCGCCCGACCGATACCGGCTCGCCGACCGGTAATTGCGCGCGCCGGCCCTCAGCGACCTTCAGTCGAACCTGATCCGAGGGCAGGAAGCCGAAACGGCGAGCAACCGAATCCACCAGCGCGGGATCGTTTCGCGGCACTACGCTAAGGTGATCGCCGACGCGATACGCGATATCCGGCGGAAGTTGCACCTCGATGTGCCGGGTGGACCTTTCGGACGCTTTTGCTGCTGCCCTGTTTTGCAGTTCGCCGTTGACCAGCACCTTCATCGGGAAAACGCCGGCCAGCGCGGCGACCGCGTTGATCGCGGATGGCGCCACAGGCTCGACCCTGTAGAGCGGCTCGTCCTCCGCGCTGCGGCTGAACTCCGACGCTATGCCAAATTCCTTGGTGGCTAGGGGCGCCAGCTTGGCGAACCAATTCTCGAAGTCTCCGTCCAGATCGCTGCGGGCATCGCCCTCGCCGCGCATATACACGCTGCGCGCCCCGTGCGCTGCCAATTGTTCGTCGAGCAGCCGCGGTACCGACTGGTAGGTGGCTGCCCAGTCGCTGTTGCCGCAGCCAAACACGGCATAGCGCACCTTCGCAAACGCGTCCTTTGGCAGGCCGCTGCCAATCCATTTCAGGAACTGCGTGGCGTTGTCGGGCGGTGCGCCATTGTAGGAGGCGCAGAAGATCAACACCCCACCCTGCTCCGGAAGCTTGCCCACGTACTCGTCGAGCGCGCCAAGCTTGGTGGCGAAGCCGTTGACCTCGGCGAGATCGGCAACGCGGGTGGCCAGTTCCTCAGCGGTGCCGAGATTCGATCCGTAGAGCACCAGCAACGGAGTGTTGTGCCCCGGCCGGGCTCGCGCCGGCGCCGTCGCGCTCGACGGTACGGTCGTCGCGGCTGACGAGCCGCTGTAGCTGCCGCGCTCCTTGTCGTTCCGCGGGCGGACCTTGATCTTGAATCCGTCCGGCTTGATCGTGAGGGTCTCCTTGAGTTGCATCTGATAGCGATTGACGTCGAGCAGCTTGAAACGCTGTAGGATCATTCCGATGGCGAGCGCGGCTTCATGCATGGCAAAGCCGCGGCCGATGCAGGCGCGCTGGCCGTTGCCGAACGGCTTCCATGCGTTAACCGGGCGTGCCGCCTCCGCCTCGCGGCTGAAGTTCTCAGGATCGAATGCGTCGGGGTTCGGTCCCCAAACACTGGGATCGCGGTGCAACGCCAGCACAAGCACCGTGATGAACGTGTTTTTCTTCAGCTTGTATTTACCCCCGATAGTTTCGTCGTTCAGCGGCGAAATGCCGTAGGCTGGCGCGGGCGGCCACAACCGCAAGGCTTCCTTGAGGATCTGCGTAATGTAGGTGAGTTGCGTGACCTGCTGATACGTCGGCTTCGCGGCTAAGTCGGGCCCAAGCACCCGATCGACTTCCTCATAGGCTTTCTTGAGCACGTCCGGATGCTTCAGGAGCGCATACAGCGTGCATGACAACAGGCCGCTGGTGGTTTCGTGCCCCGCAATCAGGAAGGTGTTGATCTGGTAACGGATGTTGACGTCGTCGAGTTGCTCGCCGGTCGAGCGATCGACGCCGGTCATCATCGCGCCGAGCATGTCCTTCTTGTCCGCCGCGGCATCGGCGTTCTTGCGGCGCTCGGCGACGATCTCGTCGACCATCTTGTTCATGAAATCGACGTCGCCCGCGAGGTCGCGCCGGCGTTTTTGCATCCAGAGATTTTCCAGAGGCAGGCCCCGGATCATCATGATGGTTTCAAGCGAGCGCACCAACGACTCCACGAACGGGTGATAGTCGCGCCGGTAGAACGAATTGAAGCGATAGTCGAAACCGCAGAGCCCAATGGTATCGAGGGTTAGCGCCGTCATGTCGTGGACGACGTCGATCTCCTCGTCTGCGTTGAGCCGCTCCCATTTTTTGACGAGCTGTTCGGCGATATCGACCATGCTCGGGTGGTACGACTGCATGGCCCGGTTGCCGAAAGGCTGGAGCAGGATGTTGTGCGCCTTGCTCCAGTTTGGTTCGGTGGTGTCGGCGGTGAAAAGGCCATCGCCGGCGATCGACCGCACCCGACGCAGCGGCCCGCGCACAGCCTTGTCGAAACGTTTCTCGTCGCTCAACTCATGAACGAGGTCATGGCCGGAGACGATGACCAGCGGCGCGCCCATCATGTCCAACCAGAAGATCGGCCCCAATTCCTTGGCCAACCGCGCTAGGTTCTGCACCGGCGCGGTGGAGTCCAGCGACAGCATGTTGCCAACGACCGGTTTGGTCGGCGGATGCGGGATCGGACTCAGTCGGTTGGTCGAAGCCATGCGATAGTTCCCTGCGTTCGCGCTACAGTGTGGTCATTGCGAGCAGATCCTGTGACGAAGCGATCCATTCAGTTGCGTCGCGATGCTGGGTGGCTTCGCTTCGCTCGCACGGACGATAGAAATTTTTTTACCCGAACCGCCTTCTACGCCATTCGATCAGCTTGGCGCTGACCTCATCCGGCTTCTCCTGCTGCGTCCAATGGCCGCTGCCACGCACCAGATACTTTTCAAGATCGGGCACGATCTTCTCCATGCCGTCGGCCGCGGATGGCGGCAGCACGTGATCGTTCTCAGCCATGATCATCAGTGACGGCACCCGCACCGTGTGGTCGATCCCGGCCGAGCGCTGCCAGTTGCGCGACATGTTGCGATACCAGTTGATGCCGCCGGTGAAGCCGGATTTGGCGAAGGTATCGACGAATACCTGCTTTTCCTCCGGTGACAGGATCGGCGTGCGTGGATCGTGCCTGGCGTCGTAGCCCGCGATCATCTGCGGAAACGCCAGGTTGAGCCTCGGCGAAGCTCCGATACCCGCGGTCGGCGGCTCCGGCGGCGTACTATCGATGCGCGGTACCGGCTTGCGCATGAAAGCGTCAAAGGTCTGCTCGATCCGACTGTTGAATATATTGTCCACCTCGCGCGCCGGGTTTTGAAACTGCACGATGTACATCTGCTCGCCGAACCGCTTGCGAAAAAGCTCGATCGGGTCGGCCGGTGCACGGTCGGCATGCGGCGTGTTGATGCCAACCACACCCGCGACACGATCGATGTGGCGCAGCGGCATCTGCCAGACAACAAATCCACCCCAGTCGTGACCGACGAAAATTGCCTTATCGATCCTGAGGTTGTCGAGCAGACCGATGAGATCGCTGGTCAGGTGCTCGATGTCGTAAGCTTCGACCGGTTCAGGCCGGTCCGTCGCGCCGTAGCCCCGCTGATCGGGCGCGATCACTCGAATGCCGGCCTCGCTCAGGGCCTTGAGCTGGTAGCGCCACGAAAACGCAATCTCGGGCCAGCCATGGCAGAGAACGATCGGCGGCGTATCGCTCTTCGGACCGGCCTCGTAGTAGCCCATCCGAATCCCGTTGGTTTCGGAGAATTGCAGCGGCGGCATTTCTATCATCATCGATTCATTCTCATCGCGAATTTAAGCGTCGGTTCGAGCAGGTTGCACCGTGCTTAGGCTGGCCAGAGTGGCTCTAGCTCGCCACGCTTTTCAGATCGGGCGGCGGGGCGAACGCTGCTTCGAGAATGGCAAACTCCCCCGGCAGCATGTCGCACAGCACCTGCACGTGCGGAATAATATTGGCGCCCGCGATGAAGCCGAAATCGAGCTGATCGCGATAGCTCTGTACGGTGATGTTCAGCGCCAAGCCGTGAGTTGAGATCGAAACCGGGAAGATGTGCAGCAACTCCGCGCCGGCCGCATACAACGTTTGCCGTGGTCCCGGCACATTGGAAACCGTGATATTGGCCGAGGGAGGCAGCACGTCGGACAGGCTCGAACGGCTGTACAGCAGCGCCAACATCTGAACCAGGATCGGCGCCCCGAGCATCGAGAGGTTCGACACCTGCGGCATCAGCGCACGAAGTGGATGCGACATCTCTTTTGACTTGGTGGACTGAGCGATGATCGCCTCAAGCCGTTGCTTCGGATCCTCGATGTTGGTTGCAATTGAGCAGATCATCCCGAACACCTGATTGTTGGATTCGGTGTTGCCTTCCTCGCGCAGCGAAATGGGCACCGCCGCCGTCATCGATTTTGCCGGCAACGCGCCTCGATCCTGCAAGTAGCGTCGGACCACGCCGCTGGAAACGGCCAGCACCACGTCATTGAGCTTGCCGCCTGCCTGCTTGGCCACCACCTTCGCACGGCTCAACGGGATGGATACGCCGGCAAAGCTGCGCTCCGAGGATATCGACTTGTTGAGGATGGTCGAAGGCGACACCATGCTCGCGATACTGTCGCGCGACTTCGGATCGGAAATCTTTCCGACCACATCAGAAACGCTTTTCAGCATACTCGGAATGCTACCGGCGAATTTCACGGCGCTTTCGATCTGGAACATCGCATTGTCGAACAGGATCGATCCGAGATCGCTCTTGCCGGACCGCGGCAGCTCAATTCCCTTGGCGGCGGCTGACGCATCGAACGGCTGCGTCCAGAGCTGCTGATACGAATCGAGGAGATTGGCCGCGATGTCCCGCGGCTCCTGGCCGACCTTGGCGCGCACGGCCGGCGGCTCGACCTTCCTGGGCACCGGCGTCACATCGTAGATCATGCTCGTCAGTGCCGCGCCCGCGCCGCCATCGATGCAGGCGTGATGCATCTTGGAGTACAGCCCTATCTCATTGTCCTTCATGCCCTCAAAGACATAGAACTCCCAAAGCGGTCGGGCACGATTGAGAAGCTTGGCATGCATCCAGCCAACGATGCGCTCAAGAGTCGCGCGATCGTGAGGGGCCGGAAGGCTGCCGCGGAAGATATGCCGGTCGATGTCGAACTGGTCGTCTTCGACCCACGACGGGTGATCGATATCGAGCGGCGTCTTTTCCAGCCGTGCCTTGAGGATCGGCGCGACGTGCAGCCGCGAGGCGATCATTGCCTTGAATTCCTCGAAGAAGTCGCCCTTGTAATCCTGGGGCAGACGGAAGATGGCCATGCTTCCGACGTGCATCGGCATTTCCGGCGTCTCCAGATAAAGAAACGACGCGTCCATCGAGGACAGCTTCTTGGCCTCACTCATGGTCCCCTCCCTGCAAATTCCGCGGCGCCTTCGAGCGCTTCTGGCGTTCAAAACGCTCCTGTGCTCAGGACGTCAGGTCAGGATTGTGCATTTTCCGGTGCCGGATATGCAATGGCAAACGGGCCTGATCGATCAAATTGCCTGAATTCGCCCTCCGGTTGGGCCAAACGATCCGCCACCGCCCACAATGCGGCTGGATTTACCCCTAGTCCGACGTGACTGGCCAAATGCACTTCAATGTTCTCGGAGATATCGGAGGATCGTGACAGGCATGTGCGCCAGTTCACGATGCCATCGGTTCGTGAATAGATTGAGGTGGCGGGAACGGGCAAATCTCCTGCAATCGCGGTTCGCACTTCGGAATTGTCTTCAACCGCTTCGCCCGACAGCGCCTCATAAAGCCAGGTCGCGTTGGTCGCTCTCACGTCGTTCGCAAACGGGCTGCCCAGCGTGATCACACACCGCACCATCTCCGGTGCTTGAAGCGCCAGATTCCGGGCAAAGACCCCGCCGAGGCTCCATCCGACGATGCTGACCTTGCGGCCTGTCGCATTGTGAATCGCGACCAGACGGTCCCGCAGCGCTGCCTCGGTGCGCGAAAATCCGCGGGTGTTGCGGCCCATCTCCCAGCCGTAAGTGTCGTATCCGATTTCCCGGAGATAACGCCGCATCGGCGCCATCGACAAATCGCTTGCAAGAAACCCCGGGACGGCCAGAACCGGGTGGCCATCGCCTCGCGGCGCGCGCAGCAGCAGCGGCGAGAGCATCAGGCTGGCATTGAACTCGAATATGCCCCTTGCTTCGGCGAGCAGCAGTCCAAGACTCGGCGGATGAAGCCGGCGTGTCGCCGGCGCTTCGCTGCGCTCCTCCCGCATCACTACTTCTTGTCGCTTTTCTTGTTGGTACCGAGCCCTGCCATGGTCACGAACATGTCCTGAAACTGCTCGGCGATCTTTGGATTGAACGTGAACCAGCTCTGCATGAGTGCTTCCGGGGAGACCTTTTCGATGTTGCTGATCATCTGGTGCTGCAGCCGGTCCATGACGGCGTTCTGCATCGGCTGAACATCCGGAAGGCCGAAAAACTGGCGGGCTTCCTCGGGCGTGCAATCTATTTCAACGTTTACTTTCATCACCGCTCCTGACCGCTGTTTGACAGCTTGCCATAGTATCGCCGCGAGGGACGGCCGGACGCAAGCGGCCCGGCCGCGCGAGCCCTCATCTAAGGCTGCATTCCACGGGCATGGTCAACCAAACCGCTCGACGGCAAATGGGCTGGTGTCGGCAAACGGGGTCTCGCCGGTCATCATTTCCGCCAGAAGGCGACCCGATGCCGGCCCAAGCGTGAGACCATGATGCTGGTGCCCGAAATCGAACCACACCCCGGGGTGACGGGGTGCCTTGCCAATCACCGGCAGCATGTCAGGCAGGCAAGGACGCGCGCCCATCCAGGGCTTTGCGTCGACCGGGTCTGCCAGCGGGAACAGTTCGTGGGCTCGCGGCAACGCCCGCTGCAGCTGGAACGGCGTGGGCGGGGAATCCCGCCGGGCAAACTCCACGCCAGTGGTGAGGCGAATGCCCCGGTTCATCGGCGCCAGCAGGTAGCCGAGATCCGCGTCCAGCACGGGATGGCGGAGCACGGCATTGCCGCGCGGCGCCAGATGCAAATGGTAGCCGCGTTTGACGCCGAGCGGGATGTCGTATCCGAGGGAGCGAAATACCAGATCGGACCAGGGGCCCAGTGCGACCACGACTTCGCGCGCCACCGCTGCACCTTCCGGTCCGGCAACGCGCCAACGGCCGCCATCCTGCTCAAGCGTTCTTGCGTCGCCAACCAGGAAGCGTCCGCCCTTACGCTCGAAGAGCGCGGCATAGGCTTTGCCCAATGCGCCGGGATCAGGAACGAATCCGGGCGCCGGCAGGTAGACCGCGCCCGCAAACTCTCCGGTCAGGTTTGGCTCGCGCTCGGCGATGGCGGTCCGATCGAGAACCTCGCCTTCGACGCCATACCCTCTGGCTCGCTCCAGTTCCGCGGCTGCGGCTGCGAGAGTAGCGTCGGAGCGGAATAGCTTGAGCCAGCCGGTTCGCCGCAACAGCTCCGGCACACCGGCCTCAGCCATCAGCGTCTCATGCTCGATCAGGCTCCGCCGGATCAATGGCAACTCTGCCATTGCGCTTCGCATCGCCCGATCGGGTGATGACGCAAGAAAATAACGCACTAACCAGGGCATAAACGCGGGCAAGTCCGACAACTGATAGCGCGCCTGCGGGGTTCGATTAAACGCGTATTGCAGGAGCTGTCCGAAATCTCTGGGGAACATATAAGGGAAGACGGATGCGCACTCGATCAGTCCGGCGTTGCCGTAACTCGTCTCTTCAGAGGCAAGTTCGTGCCGATCCACCAAAATGACATCGCGTCCGCGGCGCTGCAGGTGCAAGGCCGCGCCGACGCCGACCATGCCTGCGCCCAATACGATGATGTCAGCCTTGATTTCGCTCACCCGCGACTTCCCCCGAATGCAACTCGCGCTCTCGCGCGCTGCCTCAAAGCTAGTTACTTCGTCATCGCGGCGCAAACCAGCTTGGGTTGCACGAAATGGCGCTTGCGCGGCAGCCAATCTCTGGCGACAATGGATCGGCCTATTACGTCAGCGGAGAATGTGAAGAAATGTCGGTACGTCAAACCTTGCTTGCAGCGGCTAGCGTTTCCCTCGCCGCGTTTGCGATCGCGCCGGCATCGGCCCAAACGTTGCGCTATGCCAACCAGGGCGACCTCAAATCGCTTGACCCCTATACGCTCAAGGAAACCACGACCATTGCCCATCACGCCCATGTCTATGAGGGCTTGGTCACCCGAGACAAGAATCTGAAGATCGTTCCGGCGCTGGCGGAAAGGTGGGAAACACTGACGCCGACCCACTGGCGCTTTCATTTGCGAACCAACGTCAAATTCCATAATGGCGATCCCTTCACCGCCGACGACGTGGTCTTTTCCGCCGCACGCGTACGCGCCAAGGGATCGAATTTCATCAGCAACGTTCCGCCAGATGCGAAGTTCGTCAAGGTCGACGACAAAACTGTCGACGTCATGCTGGACTCGCCCAACCCCATTCTCATCGCGCAATGGGACGGCTGGTACATCATGAGCAAAAAATGGTGCGAAGAGCACAACGCGGAGGCGCCGACGCCCGCCGCGGCGACCTCACCGAGCTATGCCTCTCTGAACGAAAACGGCACTGGCCCCTTCAAGATCGAGAGCCATCAGCCAGGGGTCAAAACCGTGTACAAGGCGAACCCGAACTGGTGGGGCAAGCCTGAGCATGATCTAAAAGAAATCGTCTTCACCCCGATCTCTTCGGCGGCGACGCGTGTCGCCGCTTTGCTGTCGGGCGAGGTGGATGTTATCGAGCCGGTGCCGATTCAGGATATCGCGCGGGTGAATGGAAGCGGGAACGCGCAAGTCCTGACTGGACCTGAATTGCGCACGATCTTCCTCGGCATGGACCAGGTGCGCGACGAGCTCCTGTATTCGAGCGTCAAAGGCAAAAATCCATTCAAGGACATCCGCGTCCGCGAGGCCTTTTACAAGGTGGTTGACGTCGAGCTGATCAAGAACCGCGTGATGCGCGGTCTTTCGACGCCATCGGCGCTGATGGTCGCGCCCCAGCTATTTTCGCTTTCAAAGGATTTCACTCGGCCAAAACTGGATGTCGATGGCGCCAAGAAGCTGCTAGCTGCAGCCGGTTATCCCGACGGCTTCGAAGTCACGATGGATTGCCCCAACGACCGCTATGTCAATGACTCCGATATCTGCCAGGCCGTGGTCGGCATGCTCGCCCGTATCGGAATCAAGGTGAACCTGCTGGCGCAACCGAAGCAGCAGTATTTCGCCAAGGTTCTGAAGCCCGGCGGCTACCAGACCTCATTCTATCTGCTGGGCTGGACGCCAGCCTCATCGGATTCACATAACGTGCTGCACGATGTGTTGGGCTGCCGCGACGACGCCAAGGACCCCACGCGTGGCGAAGCCAATCTTGGCGGCTACTGCAACAAGGAAGTGGACGCGCTCACCGATCAGATCCAGGTCGAAACCGACACGACCAAGCGCGACCAGCTGATCAAGCAGGCGTTCGAAATCAGCATGAAGGATTATGCCTACATCCCGCTGCATCAGCAGGCGCTCGCCTGGGGCGTGTCCAAGAAGGTGAAAATACACCAGCGTGCTGACAACGAAGTGCTGTTCTACTGGGCGACCAAGCAGGAATAGGCAATTTCGAGCTGATACTCCCGGGTACGGGAGTTTTCATGAGATTTGCGATAACTTCAGACCGACAGCAGTGAAAGGATCATATGCTCGCTTTCACTCTTCGCCGCGCCATGCAGGCCATCGGCGTCATGATCGCGGTCGGGATCATCTCGTTTTCGATGTTCCGGTTCGCGGGCGACCCAGTCAACCAGATGGTGGCGATCGACACCTCTGCAGCTCAGCGCGCCGAGATTCGCCAGTCCCTCGGGCTTGACGATCCCGTTGCGGTGCAGTTCGGGCGCTATTTGGTCAATGCGGTCCAGTTCAAGTTCGGGGTCTCCTATCAATTCCGCCAGCCCGTCGCGAGCCTGTTGAAGGAGCGTATGCCGGCGACGCTGGAACTGGCCGTCTGCGCCACCATCCTGGCCATCGTGTTCGGCATCGTGATGGGGGTCTATTCGGCGTTGAAGCGCGACACGCTGATCACAAAAATCCTCCAGGCCATATCGCTGATCGGAATCTCCCTGCCCACCTTCCTGATCGGCATTTTGTTGATTTATTTGTTCTCGGTGGTGCTCGGCTGGCTGCCCTCGTTCGGGCGCGGCGAAGTGGTGCGGATCGGCTGGTGGACTACAGGACTGCTCACGGTCTCCGGCCTGAAAGCTCTGATCATGCCTTCGATAACGCTTGGCCTGTTCCAGATGACGCTGATCATGCGGCTGGTCCGCGCCGAGATGCTCGAGGTGCTGCGCACCGACTACATCCGCTTTGCGCGGGCGCGCGGCCTGACGACACGAGCCGTACATTACGGCCACGCTCTCAAGAATACCCTTGTCCCGGTGATCACCGTCACCGGCCTGCAATTTGGCTCGATCATTGCATTTGCCATCATCACCGAATCCGTATTCCAGTGGCCGGGAATGGGGCTGTTGTTCGTGCAAGCCGTGCAGAATGTCGACATACCGATCATGGCGGCCTATCTGCTGATGGTCTCGCTGATCTTCGTCACCATCAATCTGGTCGTGGATATTCTCTACACCGTAGTCGATCCGCGGCTGCGTGCGACCATCAGCCGGCCCGCCTGAGAGAGTTTCCCGATGTCCGAGGCGATCGTTCCGCGCAAATCCGATCCAGGCGCCCATCCGATGCGGTTTCAGCCCGGACCGTGGCTTCGCCGCGCGTTCGACAGCGACCTGTTCTACTCGTTTCGCCGCTCCCGCGTCACCATGATTGCCGCTGCTATCACCGCGGCGTTTTTTCTGCTTGCGATTTTGGCTTCCTTCATTGCGGTACAGAACCCGTTCGATGCGGCACAGCTCCAGCTGATTAATTCGCGAATCCCGCCATTGTGGACGGCGGAGGGCCAGACTCCCTTCCTGCTCGGCACCGACGAGCAAGGTCGAGATGTATTCTCCGCCATCCTTTACGGGTTGCGGATTTCGTTGCTGGTCGGTGTTCTCGGCGTACTGTTCTCGGGCACGCTGGGGATCGCACTTGGCCTGGTCGCGGGTTATCTCGGCGGCGCCATCGACGGGCTGATCATGCGCATCGCCGACGTGCAGCTTACCTTCCCCGCCATTCTCATCGCGCTCCTCATCAACGGCGTCTTCAAGTCCATCTTCGGCAATCGCCTCGACGCGATGGGTACGCTGGCGGTGCTGGTGTTCGCGATCGGCTTGAGCTTCTGGGTGCAGTATGCGCGGACCGTCCGCGGTTCGGTCATGGTGGAGAAAAACAAGGACTATGTGGCGGCCGCGCAACTGATCGGCCTTCCGGCGCCTGTCATCATGCTGCGTCACGTCTTGCCCAATGCGATGGGACCGATCCTGGTGATCGCGACCATCAACCTTGCGCTTGCGATCATCACCGAGGCGACCTTGTCGTTTCTTGGAGCCGGCATGCCCGACACCATGCCTTCGCTCGGCACCCTGATTCGGATCGGCAACAATTATCTATTTGCGGGCGAGTGGTGGATCGTGGCCTTCCCCGGATGTGCGCTGGCGGGGTTGATCCTGTCGATCAATCTGCTGGGCGATTGGCTGCGCGACGCGCTCAATCCGAAGCTTAGATGAGGGCCGCTCGAGACACCATGCAAGTGCAATCAAGCCGATGACCGAACCCGTTCTCTCCGTTCGCAATCTCCAAGTGGAGTTCGCAAGCCGCCGCAGCACGCTCCGCGCCATCGACGGGGTCTCTTTCGAGATCGCCAAGGGGGAGGTGCTCGGCGTAGTCGGCGAATCCGGCGCCGGCAAATCCGTCACCGGTCTCGCCGTCATCGGGTTGATCGATCCACCCGGCCGGATCAGCGGTGGCTCCATCTATTTGTCGGGGATGCGTATCGACGACCTGCCGCCGGAAGAGATGCGCCGCATCCGCGGCAAGCGGATCGGTATGATCTTCCAGGACCCGCTCACCAGCCTCAATCCGCTGTACAGGATCGGCGATCAGCTGGTCGAGACCATCCGGACCCACACCAACAGGTCAGAGCAGTCCGCCCGGAAGCGCGCCATCGATCTGTTGGCCGAAGTCGGCATCCCCGCGCCGGAGAAACGCATCGACGCCTATCCGCACGAATTCTCCGGTGGGATGCGCCAGCGCGTGGTCATCGCACTGGCCATTTGCGCGGAGCCGGACTTGATCATCGCCGATGAACCCACCACCGCGCTGGATGTCTCGGTGCAGGCGCAGATCATCTCTCTGATCAAGCGCCTCGGGCGAGATCATGGGACGGCGGTGATGCTGGTGACCCACGACATGGGCGTGATCGCGGAGACGTCCGATCGCGTGGCAGTGATGTATTCCGGCCGCATCGCCGAAATCGGACCGGTGCAGGATGTCGTTCAGAACCCGCTGCACCCTTACGCAAAGGGCTTGATGGGTGCCATCCCCACTCTTGCGGGCGAGGCGGCGCGGCTGGTCCAGATCCCGGGCTCGATGCCCCGGCTTTCCAACATTCCGCCCGGTTGCGCCTTCAACCCGCGCTGCGCCTTCGCTTTCGACCGCTGTCGGGTCGAACGGCCGGAGCCAATTCGACATGGGAGGCAAGCCGTGGCCTGCCACCTCTACGACGCGGCTGCCAAGGAAACCGCGGCATGACATCGGCCGCGTTCATCGACGTCAAAAATCTGCGGCGCGTGTTCGACGTTTCCAAGCCTTGGCTGAACAGGGTTCTTGAAGGCGGCCACCTGGAATATCTAAAGGCTGTCGATGGCGTCAGCTTTGACATTGCCAGGGGCGAGACCTTTGCGCTTGTAGGGGAATCCGGTTCGGGAAAAACAACCGTTGCCCGCATGGTGGTCGGGCTGTTGCCGCCAACTTCGGGCGAAGTCGTCATCGACGGTGTTTCGATGACCAACCCACGGCAATTGGCCGCGCGTCGGCAACTGCGACGTCGCATTCAGATGATTTTTCAGGACCCCTACGCGAGCCTGAACCCGCGTCTGCGAGTCGATGCCATCGTCGCCGAGCCCATTCGCGCCTTTGATCTGATCGAGGGCGAGCGGGACATCCAGGCGCGGGTGGGCGAATTGTTGGGCCTGGTTGGGCTGCACGCCGATGATAGCTCGAAGTATCCGCACGAGTTCTCGGGTGGGCAGCGGCAACGGATCGCCATCGCCCGCGCGCTCGCCTCGGAAGCCGAATTCATCGTGTGCGACGAACCGACTTCGGCGCTCGACGTTTCGGTACAGGCGCAGATCCTGAACCTCATGCGCGACCTGCAGGACAAGTTCGGGCTCACCTATCTATTCATCAGCCACAACCTTGCGGTCGTCCGGCACATGGCGAGCCGCATCGGCGTGATGTATCTGGGGCGCATTGTCGAGATCGCCGAGGGCCGCGAACTCTTTAGCCATCCGCGAATGCCCTATACCAAGATGCTGCTGGGCGCCGTTCCCGATCTGGCGATGTCCGGTCGGCAGAGGATTCCGGTCAAGGGTGAGATACCAAACCCGATTGATCCGCCGCCCGGGTGCGCGTTCAATCCCCGCTGCCCGCTGGTGTTCGATCTCTGCCGCAAACAGGCCCCCGCGCTGATCGACGGTGTCGCCTGCCACGCGGTGAACAACGAAACCCGAGTCAACGCACCCGCATAATCACGGGGATGGGAGCGGCAGCCATTGCTGGCTGGTTGGCAGACTGCGCTGGCTGTGGTCAAGTGCCGCCAGACGGCGTCAGTGTAACGATGGAATACAATGAGCAATATCAACCCCGATCCGTTCACCACGCGGCCGGAAATCGAAGGCACCTTCGGTGTCGTTACCTCCACTCACTGGATCGCAACCGCGGTCGGAATGGCCACCCTTGAGAAGGGCGGCAATGCGTTCGACGCCGGCGTAGCCACGGCGCTCACGCTGCAAGTGGTGGAGCCGCACCTGAACGGCCCGGGCGGGGACGTGCCGATCATTGTGCATGACACCAGGCGCGGACGCACCGAAGTCATTTGCGGTCAGGGCCCTGCTCCCGCTGGCGCAACGATTGCGCATTATCGCCGCGAGGGATTGGAGATGGTGCCGGGCACCGGGCTGCTGGCCGCGTGCGTTCCGGGCACCTTCGAGTCCTGGATGCTGCTGTTGCGCGATTACGGCACGCTGCGGCTGCGGGATGTTCTCGAGCCCGCCATCGCCTATGCGCGCGATGGCTATCCGCTGGTCGAACGCGCATCCGCGACCATTCGAACCGTCGAGCAACTGTTTAGGAAACATTGGCCGACCTCGGCTGCGGTCTACTTGCCCAACAATGACGTTCCCGAACCCGGCACGCTCTTCACCAACAAGAAGCTCTCGGAAACCTACGCCCGCATCTTGCATGAGGCGGAAAGCGCCGGCTCGGATCGCATCGCGCAAATTGAACGTGCCCGTCAAGCGTGGTCGCACGGCTTCGTTGCCGAAGCGATCGACAGATTTTGCCGGACCCAGGAAATCATGGACGTCAGCGGCACGCCGCACCGCGGGGTACTGCGCGCCGACGACATGGCCCGCTGGCAGCCCTCCGTTGAAGCGCCGCTTACTTACGACTACGGACGCTACACCGTCTGTAAGCCCGGCGTGTGGAGCCAAGGCCCGGTGATGCTGCAGCAGCTCGCGCTGTTGAAGGGTTTCCAACTGGACGGGCTCGATCCGACCGGACCCGAATTCATCCATCTGCAGATCGAATGCGCGAAACTCGCGTTCGCGGACCGCGAGAAGTTCTACGGCGATCCGAACTTCAACGAGATCCCGATCGCAACCCTATTGTCCGACGCCTACAACGACGGTCGCCGCAAACTCATCTCTGACAAGGCATCGCTCGATTTTCTGCCCGGTTCAGTCGAGGGCTTCGGCTCGGTGGTAAAGCTGCGTCGCCAGCATGGCGAGCGCGAAGCGGTGGGCGCCATGGGCGCCGGCGAGCCCACCGTCGGTCGCTTCGGTGAAGTGCGCGGCGACACCGTGCATTTTGATATCATCGATCAAGCCGGCAACATGATCTCGGCGACGCCGTCGGGCGGCTGGCTTCAGTCCTCTCCCGTGATCCCGGAACTCGGCTTTTGCCTCGGCAGCCGCGCGCAGATGTTCTGGCTCGAGGAAGATCACCCTGCCGCGCTGGCGCCGGGCAAACGCCCGCGCACCACGCTCAGTCCAACCATGGCGCTGCGCGATGGCGAGCCGTATCTCGCGTGGGGCTCGCCCGGTGGCGATCAGCAGGATCAATGGAATACGCAATTCTTTCTGCGGCACGTACACGCCAAGATGAACCTGCAGGAAGCCATCGACGCGCCGGCCTGGCATTCCGAACATTTCCCGATCTCGTTCTGGCCGCGAACCGCCCGCCCCGGCGTGCTGGTGGTCGAAAATCGCGTACCGACCAGCACGGTCGACAACCTCAAGGGCCGCGGCCACATCGTTGAGACCGGACCGGACTGGTCGGAAGGCCGCCTAACCGCGGCCTCCAAGCTGGGGCCACGACGGCGCGCGGCCGCCAATCCGCGCGGCATGCAAGGCTACGCGGCCGGACGGTAGTGCTGACATGACCTGGTCGATCATCGCCCGAGACGAGTTAAGCGGGCAATTCGGAATCGCGGTCGCGACGCGTTTCTTCGCGGTCGGCGCCCGGGTGCCGCACATCGCTCCCCACATTGGCGCGATCGCGACGCAGGCGCTGGTCAATCCCTATTACGGCATCGACGGATTGAAACTCCTGCGCGAACGCCGTCAGCCCCGCGACGTGGTGCAGACCGTGATTGCAGTCGACCCAGGCCGCGAGAGCCGCCAGCTTCACATTCTGGACGCCAGCGGACGTATTGCATCCCACACCGGCCGCGATTGCATTGAATGGTGCGGGCATATCGAGCGCGAAGGGATTTCTGTCGCCGGCAACATGCTTGCTGGACCGGAGGTACTTGAGGACACTGCGCAGGCCTACATCGCGGCAGCCAAGCTGCCATTGCCGCAACGCCTGATCGCGGCAATGCGGTCCGGCGAAGCTGCTGGTGGAGACAAGCGCGGCAAGCAGTCCGCGGCTCTTCTCATCTACGCCGACGAGGAATGGTCGGCGCTTGATCTGCGCGTCGACGACCACTCCGATCCGCTTGCGGAGCTGGAGCGCCTTGAAGCGGTCAGCCGCGAAACATGGGTGGATTTCCGGCGTTTCATTCCCACCCGCCAGAATCCTGCCGGAGTGACCGATCGCAGGACGATCGAAGCGTCGCTTCAATCCAGGTCGGCGGCTCAGGAATGACCGCTGGTCCACTGATCGAAATCGAGGGATTGCGCGTGGTCTTCCACGGCGATGACGGTCGCACCACGCATGCCGTCGACCGCCTGGATCTGAGCGTGGCCAATGGCGCGACGCTGGGCCTGGTCGGTGAGTCCGGATGTGGCAAGAGCGTGACCTCGCTCGCCATCATGGGCCTGTTGTCGAAACATTCGGCTGAGGTCACCGGCTCGATCCGCTTCGAAGGCGCCGATCTGCTCGACGTACCCGATCAGACGCTGCGCGACCTTCGCGGCAATCGCCTTGCCATGATATTCCAGGAACCGATGACGTCGCTCAATCCGAGCTTCACGATCGGCGAGCAGATCATCGAGACCATCCTGCGTCATCGCGGCGGCTCGCGACGCAGTGCCCGCGAGCGCGCCATCCAGTTGTTGCGCCGCGTTCACATTCCCTCACCCGAGCGCCGCATCGACGAATATCCGCACAAACTGTCCGGCGGGATGCGGCAGCGAGTTATGATCGCGATGGCGCTGGCCTGTGATCCAATGCTGCTTATCGCAGACGAGCCGACCACTGCGCTCGATGTTACCTTGCAGGCGCAGATCCTCGATCTGATGCGCGAGCTGAAGGGCGCGAGCGGGGCTGCTATCATTCTGATCACCCACGATCTTGGCGTCGTGGCCGAGGTCTGCGACGAGGTCGCCGTGATGTATGCCGGCGAGATTGTCGAGCGCGCAACGGTCGATGACTTGTTCGGCTCACCCCAGCACCCCTATACGGTTGGCTTGCTCGGCTCGATCCCGCGGCTCGACCGGCGCGCGTCTCATCTCGCCACGATCGAGGGCATGGTTCCCGATATGACGAAACCGCCTTCCGGTTGCCGCTTCGCCGCGCGCTGCCCGTTCGTGAGCGAGGTTTGCATCGCCTTGCCGCCGCCATTCGTCGCGGTCACGCCCGGGCACTGGTCGCGCTGCATCAAGGCGCCGCTGGAGGCACTGGTATCGTGACCGCCCTGCTCGAAGTCGAAGGCTTGGTGAAACATTTCGTCGCCCGGCGGTCTTTGCTTGGACGACCGACCGCGTTCATCAAGGCCGTGGACGGCGTGAGTTTCAGCGTGGAATCCGGCAAGACGCTGGCGTTGGTCGGTGAATCCGGGTGCGGCAAATCCACGGTCAGCCGGCTGGTGCTGCGGCTGATCGAGCCGGATTCAGGACTCATTCGCTTTCAGGGCAACGATCTGCTCGCGATGGACGCGGGCCAGTTGCGCGCGTTTCGCCGCGACGCGCAGATCATCTTCCAGGACCCTTACGCATCTCTCAACCCGCGCATGACAGTCGGTCAGATATTGACCGAGCCGCTGGCGCTTCACGCCCTCGTACCAGCCGCACGCCGCCGCGAACGGGTCGAGGAATTGCTCCGGCTCGTCGGCCTTGAGCCGCGCTTTGCCCGCCGATACAGCCATGAATTCTCCGGGGGCCAGCGCCAGCGCATCGCCATCGCCCGGGCGCTTGCAGTCGAGCCGAAACTCATCATCTGCGACGAGCCCGTATCCGCGCTGGACGTGTCCATCCGTTCGCAAATCCTGAACCTGTTACACGATCTCCAGCAACGCCTCGGCCTTGCCTACATCTTCGTGTCGCATGATCTCGCGGTCGTGAAGCACATTGCCCACCGGGTCGCCGTGATGAACCGAGGCGGTATCGTCGAGACCGCGGAGACGCAAGCGCTGTTTGCATCACCCCGCCATCCGTATAGCCGCGCACTGTTGTCTGCCATCCCCGTGCCTAAACCACGGGCAAAACGGACCCGTATGCTCCTGCAGGGCGAGATGCCAAGCGCGCTCGAAGCGCCCGCGGGCTGCCGGTTCGAAACCCGCTGCCCATTTGCGATCGAGCGTTGCCACGTCGAACCGCCGCCGCTGCTCGACGATGCGGCCGGACATTTGACCGCGTGTCATCGCACGGCGGAATTGCCACCGCCCGACGCCGTCCTGCCTGCCGACGGCCTGTCGCCGGTGCTGGAGAAATTGGTGGCCGCCTTCAGGCGGCCTTCGGAAGTAGTCGCCACGGCTGGGGTTGATACATTGGCAACACCGCCGCCGGCCGGGTGAAATCAGAT
>JBJMTO010000165.1:0-3266 GCA_045811665.1 Bradyrhizobium sp. | reverse complement strand
GATGACGTATCGAATAAAAAAGACGCCGACGAGATATCGCCGACCTTTATTTGGTTGAGCGTCTTTCGCCTCTACGCGAGCGGCGCGTCCTGATGGATAAAGGCGCTGCCGAAAGCCAATGGCTCGGCGAACGAGATATGGACCTCGAAATCAACCACCGCGTCGACGGCGACCTTTGCGAGCAAAAGACCGCCGGAATGATCGGCATTTTCAACAAAGCCAATTTCGCCGATGGCAAGATCATTGTAGCTAGTGAGGCCGTCATGCCAGGTGAAGTCCTGGTTGCCCGTTCTATTCCGATTGGCGTCGACCTTGCCCATGTCGATGAAATCGAATCGGTCGAGGTCAAGGATCGTGTCCGCCTGTACGCCGGTAGAATCGTTTTCATTCGTGTAAATAAAGGCATCAGCGCCCTTGCCGCCGGCGAGCTGGTCGGCTCCGCCGCCGCCGGTTAAGTGATTGGCTGCATCGTTCCCGGTAATATGGTCGATTCCGCTGCCACCAATCGCATTCTCGATGAGATTGTCGGTCAGGTTGCCATCAGCTCCCGTGCCGCTGATGTAGAGGGAGTTGGCGATGCTTCCGGCCGCTCCTTGGATTCCCGCCGTTTTGGCGTCGAGATCCGCAAGCTGGCTCGTCGACAAGGTGGTCCATCCGCCTGGCCGAAGATCGATGGTGACGCCGTTGCTGTAGTTGGACGCATCATAAGTGTCGTTGCCGCCTCCGTCCCACATGGTCATAAAGATCTTCGACCCTGGCGCATCGTGAGTGACGGTGTTGTTGACGCTCATGGCGCCGGTCACTGAATCCCATTTGTAGACCGTATCGCCGGAGTTGGTGCTGAAATCGGCCCCGTACTGCGATTGCAATGAGGCGAGGTCGAGCATCATGTAGGTTTGCGGGTAGTTCCCTGCCACCGGCCCGGTAGTGGCGGACCAGCTTGGCCCGCCGACATCGGCGCTGTAGCTCATGACGGTATATTCAAGGGAATCCATGCTCGCCGGAACAGGCCCGTATGGCCCGGCATCGAAAGAATGCTCGAGGCCGAAACTGTGTCCGATCTCGTGCAGCAGAACCGTATAGGCATATGTGCCCGGGACGGCGGTTCCGTTGAAGGTGCTGCCCTTGTTGCCAAACCAAGAATCGCCGCCTTCGGGCTTTTCCGACGGAAGATACGTGAACGAGGCGTCCGGGCCCGCTTTGGATGTCATGGCGTAACGCAGGATCGCGTCGCCATCTCGGCCCGGCGTGTGCGTGAATGCGTAATTCCCGTCCACGTCCCCATAGCTGCCGTTACTCTTGATCTCGACGAGATCAATGTTCGTGAGGGCCTCGATTGTGTCGAAGATGCCGTAAAACGCGGTCTTCTGCTGATCGGAGAAAGCCTGAAAGCCGGAATGGTTTTTCTCGTAGTCGCCGACGGTGTCCGGGAAGCTGTAGGTGATGACGCCAGGGTCGAGCACCCAGGCGGGAGACCACACATCCCAAACTGATTTGCTGAGCAGCCAATTGGATTCGGTGGTCGGAGAAGCGATGGGTGCGTGGGTGTAGCTCATGGCGAAATTCGTCTCAAATTGCTCGTCTCAAATTGCTGGCACCAGCTCCATGTGGTGCGGCCATCGATTTGAAAGGAATTGCCATGGCGCAAATAAGGCGCCTCGACCGGCCGAGCCGATGATCGCGACTCCAGTGATCACCGCCATGCGTTTGTGCGATTGACACCGCTTCGCGGGGGTAGAGAACGCCTTCTCGCATCAAGCGAATGCCGAACTCGCGTCGAACCACACCAGCGGCCTCCGTGTAGGTTACGAAAAGCTCATGGACGCGCGCCGACCCGCGCCGACGAGCCGGGAAACGGGGCCGCCTGAGTGGGCGGCCTCGACACTCTCCGGGACCTGTTCACCGGGAAGAATGCGAAAGCCGGGGCGCGGGTACATCCGCCGTCGCCCCCGCCCTCTCGCGAAGCGGTCTCAACGGCAATTGCACGCCGCGTGGCCTCGCGCCGCCACTCGTCTTCCCCTGCTCTTGCCGCATCGTGCTTCGGGCGGAAGTTGGGGTGCCGGGTGAAGCTCGCGAGCTGCCGGAACAACCCATGGAACGGGAACTCACTGGCAGGAGTAGTATGGTCCGCGTATCAGCGTGCGTTGCCTTTCCGCGATACGTCGTGGCTATTGTTCGCCTCCGTGATATTGTTCGTGCGTACCAGGGAATTCTGGAGGCCTGCATCGCCCACGGTCCGATCGGGCCCGTTGGGCATTCCCGTGCGGTACCAGCGATTCTGGACGCCATCCGCAAGCGCTGGCCCTGGGTGAAGCACCCGTTCGCCGACGGAGCCTATGACCGGCTCAAGCTTATGGACAAAGCCGCCTATCTCGACTTCATCGTCGAGATTGTCCGACGCTCCGACGATCACAGGGGCTTCGAAGTCCTGCCCCGCAGGTGGGTGGTTGAGCGGACCTTCGGCTGGATGACCCGCTGGCGCGCGAGCGCCGCCGATCCGAAGCGCCGGCGCACGGCGGGCCGGTAGCCGCGCGGTGGGCGGAGATGGCCCTCCGCGAGCAACCCAACTTCTTTCCAGCTTTGCGGAACGCGGCCACGAGCTACGGGCTGGCTGGACGGCTTGACCTCGCAAAACAATCGCTCAGAGTAGCAGCACGCGAGAGCGGTGGGCCATGCTGCCAACGGAGAGAGGAAGCCCAATGCCTAAAGCACCCCGCGATCGCACCCGGCGATCGAAACCCGATTACGACGGTCATGAAGGGAAAGGCCACGAACCGTACGATGATCCCGAGGAGCACCTCGAAATAGAGAGACGCAGGTTCCGGGGAGGTCTGCCGCCGACACCGGAGCTGTACGCGCGCGCTCGCCAGCAGTGGTATCGACTGCCAGGCTCCCTGGTGAAGCCGTCAATGGACCCGGTCGTCGGCGATCCCGGCATCGGCGAGCAGCAGACCCCAGGGCAGGGGCAACCGGATGGAAAGCGGGGTGAATGATGAGCCTGAACGGAACGGTCTGGGCACCAATCGGCCCGAGTCCTATCGACCAAGGCGCGATCACCGCGAATGGCCAGGTCACCGCCATCGCGGCCAACCCAAACAACTCCAACATTATCTTCATCGGCACGGCGTGGGGCGGAGTTTGGCGCACGCGTGATGGGGGCACGACCTGGACACCGATCTTTGATCGAGCGCCGGCGCTCGGCATCGGCGAACCCGGCGCGATAGCGATTGATCCGGTCAATACTGACACTCTCTATGTTGGGACCA
>JBJMTO010000164.1:0-7237 GCA_045811665.1 Bradyrhizobium sp. | reverse complement strand
AGGACATCGAGAGCAGACGCATGAACAAAGAACTACGGGAGTTTCGACGGCTTGAACGGGTCTGCCTGGAGCAGGCAGCCCTCTCCACCATGGACCTCGCGCGAAGCGGGTTGCTTAAGGTTGCGGATGATTGTCGGGTCGCAGCCGAAGCGATCGAGGCGCAATCGCCTCGCAGATCTTTCGCAAGTGCTGTTCAGGCGCTGAAGCAGGCGTTGAGCGTGGCGCACGTCCCTCACCGGCACTGAGGTCGGCGCTCGCGGGCAAGGACATTTGACGGGGCGACCGCGTGCGGTCAGCCCTTCGCTTCCGTTTGTTCACGTGCCAACCGTTCGGCCCTCAGCCGTTCCTTGTTGGCATAAAACGCCTTCTGCGCCGCTTCGTGATCGCGCATGGCTTTTTCGGCTTCGATACGGCGTGTCGCATCGCGCGCCTGCCGCTGTTCGGGGGTCAAGGGCTTGCGCCGGTAGGAAATGTCTTCCGTCATGGCCAATTAACGCGGAAACGAAGAAAGAGTTCCCCTTGGTCCCGCTGCGCGGCACGGTGGGCCGACTGCATAAATGTGCGAAAACAACCCCATGCACAGTAGCCAAGTGCTTCTGCAGACAGCATTTTCTTATCGCACTTTCGATGCGTTTGACCCCGCAGGGATCTCGATGTCTGCGATCACAGGCAAATGGTCTGAATAGGCCCTCGCCCCTTCGTCGGTCCAGACCTTCCCGATCGGGCTGTCGGACGTTGCATAGATCCGGTCAAGCCGCAGAAGCGGCAAATGCGACGGGAAAGTTCGCAGCCGTGTACGGTTTGGGCAGACCTGCGCGAGCACGCGCCGCACCGATTTGATCCAGAACCAGTCGTTGAAATCCCCGAGGACAACGGTCCTTCCAGGTTTCACCAGGCTCACCAACGCCTGGGCCTGCGCGTGGCGCTCGTGGATGCTCAGGCCGAGATGCGTGGCCACCACGCGGACATCGCCAACCGGCGTCAGCAGTCCCGCGGCGATCGCTCGGCGCGGCTCGCGCTCACGATACGACACGTCGACGATCTCGGGCGGGCCGGAGAATGGGAAGCGGCTCAGGAGCGTCTGGCCGTAGTCGCCATCGGCCGTGACGATCGACTTGGCGTGAACACGGTGATCGCCGACGACACTCGCCAGCTTCGCAAACGGATCGTCTGATCGCGATCGCGAATCCACCTCCTGAAGCGCGACGACATCGGGAGCCCATTTGCGAATGATGGAACAGATACCCTCCAGATCGAACTTCGGATTGAGATTGAAGGTGCCATGCACATTCCACGTCATGAAGCGCATCAGCGCCTCCCGGCGAGCCACGTCGCGACGAATTGCGCGCCTGCGCAGATCGCGAGCCAGCCCAGGAAGGCCAGTACGAGGAGCAATATGTTGGTCCAGGACGCATTCCTGGCGAGATCGGCGATCTGAGCACCCAGAACTGCCATGGCGAGAATGCCGGGCGTCATGCCGAGCAGCGTTCCGACCAGGAAGTCACGCAGAGGCAGCGTGCTCGCGCCAGCCACGACATTCACCACCGAGAACGGGGCGATCGGAATCATCCGGATGACGACGACAGCCAGAATGCCCTTGCCGACAACACGTTCCTGGATGCGCGCGGTACGTCGCCCCAGCAAACGCTGGAGACGTTCGCGGCCGAGTGCCCGTCCGATCGCAAACAGGACAAAGGCGCTGAGCGAGACGCCCGTCATGGCGGTGACGAAGCCTAGCCATGGTCCGAGCGCGGCGGCAGTTGCCGCAATGAGCACGAGGACCGGAAACACGACCAACCCGCCGACGACGAAAGCTGCAATCGCGAATGGCGGCCCCCAGACGGATTGCGAATAGGCAGACAGAAGCGTCGACATCCGGCCCGCGTCGGCGAAATCGCTCAAGGAGGTGTACGACCATGCCATCGCCAGTCCAAAGAGCGCCACGGCTATCGAGACCATCCCGATGATCGTCTTCGTGCTCCACATGCGAGATGCCGCCCGCTCCAGATGAAGAGGCCGCTCAGGGTCCGCCACGGGCTGAACCATCGTGGCCAGAGCGCTGGTCAGCACCGAGGATTCCACCTCTCGCAGCGCCTTCGTCCCACCTTCTCTTGCGACGTCGTCAAGGAGCGCAAAAAGACGATCGTCGTTTTGCGCAACGGTCTGTTCATCGAGGCCGCAGAAATGAGCGATCAGGCGACGGCGGACCGAGGCGATGAAATTCCGATGCTCGTCTGATGCGGCTTCAAAGATCAGGTCGCATTCGCTGTCGGCGCCCATCGATCGATTGTTCAAATTGGCCGAACCGATCCTCAAGATCCGGTCGTCGATGATCATGAGCTTGCTGTGCACCATCACGGCCGCTTCCGTGTCCCCATTCCCCGACACCGGGTAGACGAAGCGGATGCGATCGGCGACGCCGGCCGAACTGAAGCAGTCGATGAAGGCGCCGCGGCCGTTCTGCATGGCTTGGGATTCCAGCCACGAGGAGTGCAGTTTTGGCGTGACGATGAGAACCCGAAGCGAAGGCACGCGCAGCATCTGCTCCGCCAACTCGCGCGCGATCTTGGTGGCGCTGGTGAACTGGTTCTCGATGTACACGAAGCTCGTCGCGGACCGGATCGCTGCGATCAACGAGCGTTCGACCTCCCGGAGCGTCGAGCCTGCCGGACAGACCACCTCGGTCCTGGCGATACCCACCGGCATATGCTCGGCCTCCACCGGCACATTCGCCGGCCAGCGCAAGCTTTTCAGCGGGCGCCGATCGTCAATCTGTTGGCCTGCCGCGCGCCATCGTGACTCCACGAGGTCGAACAGCCACGCCGCCGCATCCCCGTCGACCACGCATTGAACATCATGAAACGGCAGGTATGGCTTGCCCTGGGGATCACAGCGCGATGCGTGATCGGCGCGATGATCACTTGTGTCCCAGCGCCTGATCGTCAGATCGAGCCCGCCGACGAATGCCAATGAACCGTCGACACAGACGATCTTCTGGTGTTGGGCCGACCCAAATGGAAGTGTGGAATCCAGGTGAAACCGGACGCGGCCATCAGTTTCGGCGGTAAATTTAGCCGCGGAATTCCATTCCCTCTCGGAGGCGTAGAACGAGACGAAGTCCCAGACGAGAATGTTGATGCGCAGGGTGGGACGGCGCTGGACCAGCGCGCGCAGGAATGGCCCGAGCTGTTCCGGCAGCCCATCATCCGCTCGCCCGGACTCTCCGACCAGCCTGGTCTCACTGTGGATGTCCCAACCGATGATATAGACGAGATCCTGCGCCTGCAGCAGGGCCTCGCGCAGGGCCGCGAAATAAGCGGCAGCATCGTCGAGAACCGCCACACGCTGCGCCTCGCAGCGCCGCCAGACGGTGTCGCCGGGGATCAGGGTCGATGAGCTCTGAAGCAGGGAGACCTCACAATTGCGTTCGCGTTGAAACGCGCTGAACGCGCAACGGGTTCCCAACTTCAGAACCAGGGATGACTGTTCAGCGTGCGGATTCCGCCGCCACAGTCGCCATCGGCGCTACTTGGTTCGGACCGTCTTTGCACCTGCGCCTTTCAAGGCGTCTGCGATCTTCTCGGGCGCATCGCCGTGAAAATCCACGGAGACCTCGATCGGACCTTCCAGCTTCTGATGCCCCTCCGGCGCAGGCGCGGCCTTGGCGTCAGGACCGGCCGGGCGTGTCCCCGACGTGTTCGCGCCACCGGCGGCCTGGACGAAGACGTCGCTTCGCGGCACGCCGCATTCCTGCACGACATGCTCAACCGCAAGCTCGGCGCCGCGGCGCGTGTCGAATTCTCCGATGATCGTACTTTCCAAGGGCGCCCTCCGTGGCTGGACCAGAGTGCGAACAACAGGTCAGCAAGGGCCAGGTTCCTGAACGCGCGGGCGTTTAGAACCGAACGATCCCAAACAGGACAAGCAGCGCGAGAGTGATCAATCCGGAGACCAGCAGCGAGCCGAGACATCCCAGCCGATTCGAGAAAAAGAAGAACATGCGTGGCCCATCCTGAATTCGTGCCGGGCTAAGCTCTCCCATTCGACAGCGTTCCTGGCGGCGTTTGGGACGCGCGAACAAGAACCATCCATTGCGCGGGACGTTGAGTCCGCGATGTCAGACGCTTTTGATTATTTCCGAGCGCATGCGGTCCGAGCCCTTTGCAAGGCCCGGGCGATGCCGCGCGGACGAATGAAACATCTCCAAATCGTCGTGGCCCGGATCTACCACCTGCTGACCAAGGAGGCTGCCTACGGACCGAACCTGCAGCATATGGACGACTTCCGCGCAGCCCAGAAGCTCGAGAAGTCGATCGACTGAACTACAGCGGCAGTGACGCTGCACGCCCTCCTCCGACGCGTTCAGCGTCCTTTGGGAGCGGTCCTTGACTGCGTCTCGCCGAGGGATTTGCCAAGCCCGGGATTGATGGCGAGCGACGCACCGGCGGCGCCGCCGGCTTCATAGGCCGTCATCGACACCATCCGGCTGGCGCTGCGCTGGTTCCGCATCTTCAGATCGAGCTTGTCGAACTCGGCATCAACCACCGAGGTCTTGAGGACGACCAGCCCGCGGCCGGTGCTTTCGTTGACCTGATCGCGACCAGCCTTGATCGCCAGCAGCCGGTCCGCGATTGACGCCACCATCCCGAGCGCGAAGGAGGCATTGGCCAGATGCCGCTCCTGGTGCCGGAACCTGCTGTAGTCGACCGTGGTCTTGAAGCGGCCAAGCTCGGCGCGCACGGCGCCGTCGATCAATTCGGCCAGATAATGCGCGACCTCGATATCCGCACCGAGACCGAAGAACACATAGCTGCTCTCGCCGGCCGCGTTCTTCTCGCGCCAGACCCGACAATCGCAGAAATGAGCGATCGCGCCGATGCAGTCGTCCAGCGGAATGCGCTTCTTGCGATGGGTCTCATAGACCCTGCGTTCGCACGGTGACGCCCGCAGTTCGACATCGGAGAGCGACAGATCATGGCGATCCAGCAGTTCGGCAACCTTGGCGGCCGCCGACAGCGCCTCGTCCTCGGTGCAGCCATTGGCGATCGTCTTGGCGCGCAACGCCTGAATGCGGAGCTTCAGCTTGTCGAGTGCAGCCGGATTGGATGTCTGATTCACCGATCACCTGTCCGGGTAAACCCGACGGATAGAACCCGGTCGGATAGACCGGCGGAAGGGGTCTCTTGTCAACTGTATTGATCTTCGATTTTTTTCGAACGGGCCTCACTCCTTCTACGTGCGGTGCACGACTCGCCGCACTGACCATAAAATGCAGAGACGAGGCTTCACTACAATCGACGTTCTCGTCTATTTCCACCGCAGCTGACAAATCACTGTCGGGAGCAGACCACCACAAGCCGAACGAGGTTGCGTTGGCGCCTTGGCGTTGGCGGCTGCGTCTTGTTCACAGTATTTCGAGCTTGCAGTCAGCCGGCTTTGATCCCTGCGCTTGCTGAGTAGTCGGCAGCAGACTGGTGGATTGAAAGATGCACTGATCAAGGCCGTCGATCGGTTTTGTGCCGCGACACATTCCTGAAGGGACTGGACCCACTGTTAAGGTTTAGCGGTCAGGTTAACCCCAGCGAACGTTTTGCTGAGAGCGTCGAATTCGATATGACCTCGAATAGAGGAATATTCGAATGTCCAATAGAACCGCATTTCAAACCGCGGATGCAGACGAGCCCCACAAGTTTATCGATCTCGTCATTCCCCTCACCTTCAGCGCCGTAGCCCTCCTGGCCGCAGCTGTTTCGCTGGAGGCGATTGGGTTCATCGCTTGGCAGCCAGCCACCTTTTTGGCTGCCTATATCTTTGACTGACGCGATTGGCTGGCATGAGCGAGTTCGAAGGCCTGTCTGACCAGTTCATTCTGCGGATGCACGAGTTCATCCGCCAAGAGGTGCAAGCAGATAGGCTAGCCGGCACGCGTTTTGTCGGATTGCCAGCAAGGCTGCGCGCGGAGGCTCTTGCACGCGAAATCGAGCGGCGCGGCTTGTTCTGCACGGCAATTGACTGGCCTCAGCATCTTGAGCCTGGAGCGGACAAATACGCGCCGACCATTGGACACCGGAAGACCGTCTAAAGGCTCTCGCGTAGCGGCCTCGGTCTAACCAGTCCCCGGCCCCTCCGACTCGGGGCCGTCTCTCCATGAGCCTACCGTTTGGTTGCCGGTTCGCGCAGCTAACTCCCGGTCCAAATCTTTCAAGCGCCCGAGCAGGTTCTCGACGATATCCATGCAATCGGAAGGTCCCAACGATTGCACGCCGCGCGCTGCTAGCTCGCGCTCCAACATGGCGGCTATAATAATTTGAATGCTCACGAATTCTCCGCCGACTTCGCCCCAAGAGACGGTACGGCTCAAATTAGAAATGGGTTTCGCTAAAGCGAAAGGCCGCAGGGTGGTTCCAGCCCCCACTGCGGCCATCCCGGGCAAATTAGAAACTGGTACTTAAATCTCGCCGGTGTTCTAACAGTAGAACACCGTGTTCCGAAAAAGGATTCCGTAAGACTACCGGAATTCGAGGTGGCCCGGATTGTCACCCGGATGTGGAAATGACACCGCTTCCTTACCAGCCCCCATGCTCCCGGCTGCCGATCAATTGCGGATCAGAGCGCCGGGAGCGCTAGGCTGGTATGGAGACTTCCCAGATTCCGGGGGTCGCTACCGCCACAGCCGGCGCGTGATGTTAAACAACGCCGCAAGCGGGACGCCCACCAAGACACCCAGCATGCCGTACGACGTGACCAGCAGCGCAGCGCTAAGCGGTCCCGCGCTTGTCGCAAATCCATAGGCTGCGCCTAAGACTCCCAGCGTCCCGGCAAAGACGACCATGTTGCGGTCGTTGCGCGCCTCGACGTTATAGATCGGGGGCCTTTTGCGGTGAAGAATGGGAGGACCAAACGGCACCTTCGAGCCGCAATTTGGACAGGCCGACGCACTCGGTGAAACCGGGTGGTCGCAGTCGTGGCAATCGATCAGCTTTTTAGTCCGTCCCATGCGCTTCTTCGACACAAAAAGACGGATTAGGACACCGTCGGACAAGGAGGTGGCGGAAGGGGTGGGATTCGAACCCACGGTACCCTTGCGGGCACGCCGGTTTTCAAGTCTAGAGAGTGGCCTTTCGTCGTGTATTGTTCTCTTTCAAGATCTGCCGCGATCTGTCTGTTTTGTCTGCCGTTTTCTTGCTTGATCTGTCGCGATCGGTTGCGTCCGGCTTCTGCGTTTTCGGAGAAAAAG
>JBJMTO010000163.1:0-18544 GCA_045811665.1 Bradyrhizobium sp. | reverse complement strand
CGGACAGCCCGAAACCCCCGCCGGGCCAGGCGCAGGCGCCGCAGCCGGGGCCTTGGACCACGCCGGCTTCCGGTCCCTGGGGCAGGCACTGAGTTCGGCCGCAATCCGAATCGGAGCTCCATACCGCTCAGCGGACAGCCGTCTTGCCACTCGCTCTCAAGCGTCGGTACCAAATCCAACGTTTCGACCGGAATGCTCCTGATTGCCCCAGCCTGTTGCAGCAAAGGCGCATATTTCACCGGCGCACTGCGTCAATGAATTTGAATTCTCCAGCGTTTCTGCCATGTTCGCGCCCAAAGCAGAATGCAAAGCGCCGGCCCGCGGGCCGGCCTCAGGGCTGAAGGACTTTCCATGGCGAAACCGGCAGTGGTTGTGGTGGGCGCGGACAAGGGCGGGGTCGGCAAGACCACCGTGTCGCGAACCTTGCTCGATTATTTCAGCGCCAACAACGTCCCCACCCGGGCGTTCGACACCGAGCATCCGCGCGGTACCCTGAAACGCTTCCACCCTGAAATCACCGAGATCGTCGACATGAATTCGACGCCGGACCAGATGAAGATCTTCGATACCTTGAGCGCCGTGGCGCCCTCGGTGACGGTGATCGACGTCCGCGCCGGCCTGATGTCGCCGACGCTCGCGGCACTCCGCGACATCGGCTTCCTCGACGCCGCCCGCTCCGGCCAGATTACCTTCGCCGTGTTCCACATCCTGGGCTCGTCGATCGCCTCACTCGACGAGATCGCCGAGACCGCCAACTACATGGTCGGCGCGAAGTATTTCCTGGTGAAGAACTTCATCAACAACACCAGCTTCTTCGAATGGGACCAGGCTACCTACAATTCCTATTTCCATCGCATCAAGGACGCGACCGAGCTCACAATCCCCAAGCTCAACGAGATGGCCTATGAGCAGGTCGAAGTCGCCTCGGTGCCGTTCCTCAAATTCGTGGCTAACAAAGGCCGCGACGAAGAAGCTGCGAACTACTCGTTTGTGCTGCGCGGATATGTCCGGCACTGGCTAAGCAATGTCTGGACCGAATTCGACCGCATCAAGCTGACCGATCTGGTCGGCTCGGGCAAAATGGGCGCCCGTATGGGTGAAAAATAGCTGCATATTGGTCTGGATTAGGCGTTCATTTCGCCTGATATAGCGCGTGATGCACATCACGCCCGTCTACATCGTCTGCTCCCCCCGCCCCCTGGTCGGCAAGACTCTGGTAGCGCGGCAGCTGAGCGAATTCCTGCTGTTGAAAAACGGCACCGTGGCGGCATTCGACATCAATCTGAAAGAACCGTCGCTGCTGGATTATCTTCCCCAGACCACCGAGACTGCCGAGGTCAACAATACGTTCGGCAAGATGGCCTTGATGGATCGGGTCATCGTCAATGACGGCGTCTCCAAGGTCATCGATCTCGGCTTTCACGCGTTCGACGAATTCTTCCTGATGTCCGAAGAAATTGGATTCATGAAGGAGGCGGCGCGGCGTGGGGTCGCGCCGATCATTCTATTCCTCGCCGATTCCGACCGGCTATCAACCGCAGGGTATGCCGTGCTGGAACGTCATATCCCGCCAACCGCGCTGGTCGTCATCGAAAACGAATATGTCGTACGCGGCGAGTTGGTGGAGTCGATGGCTCACGGCCGTGTGCTGCGCATCGCCGCGCTGCCGACGTTCCTGAAGACCTATATCGACCGGCTGACGTTTTCGTTCACCGGATATCTGCGCGGAGAACAGGATTCGTCAACGGAATTGCATCAGTGGATTCGCAGGAATTATATCAGCTTCCGCGAACTGGAGATGAGTCTGACGCTGCAGAGGTCGTGACCGATGCATTGCCGATGACCGTCTGGCGAGGGAATGCTAGTGCCCGTCGAATGCCATGAGCGTACGCACCGGCACGTCCATCGCCCGCAATTTCGCGGCGCCGCCGAGGTCGGGCAAGTCGATGATGAAGCAGGCCGCCACCACATCGGCGCCGATCTGGCGCAGCAGCTTGACCGCACCTTCCGCGGTGCCTCCGGTGGCAATGAGATCATCTACCAGGATAACACGCTCGCCGGGATGAATTGCGTCGGCATGCATCTCCATTTCATCCAAACCGTATTCCAGCGAATAGGCGATGCGAACGGTGGTATGGGGCAGCTTGCCCCGCTTGCGGATCGGCACAAAGCCCGCGGAGACTTGATGCGCCACCGCGCCGCCCAGGATGAAGCCCCGCGCCTCGATCCCGGCGACCTTGTCGATCTTGTTACCGGCCCATGGATGCACCAATTCGTCGACCGCGCGGCGAAACGCGCGCGCATCGCCGAGCAGTGTCGTGATGTCGCGAAACAGAATCCCGGGCTTGGGGTAATCCGGAATCGTGCGAACGGACGCCTTCAGGTCATTGTCAAAGCTCATCGACATCTCTCTTCCAAGTCTCTTGATGCGAGCGCACCGCACCAGTCACGCAAAAACGGAAGTTCTGGCTGGCGCCGATCGTTGCAGCGCATCGTCAATTCACCCCACCAAGCCGGAATGCGTTCTCGACGATGCGCAGGCCTACTTCGCCACCGAGCGACATCAGCGATTCCGGGTGAAACTGTACGCCACCGACCGGCAAGGTCTTGTGCTCGATTGCCATGGCGACCCCATCCTCGGTACTCGCGGTAACCGCAAGCACATCCGGCATGCTGTCGCGCTCGACATACAGCGAATGATAGCGACCGATGACAATCTCCTGCGGCAGGTTCTGCATCAGCCGCCCGCCCCGCACCTGAACCTGGGAAGGCCGCCCATGCGCCGGCTGTCCGAGCTGGCCAAGCTGCCCGCCGAAATATTCGCCGATCGCCTGGACCCCGAGACAGACGCCGAACACGGCCAACTTCTGCTCAAGCGCCGCATCGATGGTTTTTGAGATTCCGAAATCGTCCGGCCGCCCGGGCCCAGGCGACAGCACCAGCAAATCCCACTTCTTTTGTTTGAGCATCGCCAGGGCGTGAACGTGCCTGACAACGGTCACGCTGGCTCCGACCTGGCGGAAGTAATCCGCCAGCATATGAACGAAGCTGTCGTCATGGTCGATCAGCAGCACCTGCTTGCCGGAGCCGGTGGCGTCAGGCGCAAACGCCGACAGCGGCTTGGGCGGATCGCCGCGCAAGGCCTGGAACAGCGCCGCGGCCTTGATCTGACACTCGCGGTCCTCGGCTGCGGGATCCGAATCGAACAGGCATGTGGCGCCCACCCGCACCTCTGCAAGACCGTCCTTCATGCGGATGGTGCGGATGGTCAGGCCGGTGTTGATGCTGCCGTCGAAATTCACGGCTCCTATTGCGCCGGCATACCAGCGCCTCGACGAGCGTTCATGGTCCTCGACGAACTGCATCGCCCACAATTTCGGCGCGCCGGTCACGGTCACCGCCCAAGCGTGGGCAAGAAACGCATCGAGTGAATCGAACCCGGGCCGGAGCATGCCTTCGACGTGATCGACGGTGTGGAATAGCTTCGAGTAGGTCTCGATTTGCCGCCGCGCCAGAACTTTTATGGTTCCGGGAATGCAGAGGCGCGCCTTGTCGTTGCGGTCAACGTCGGTGCACATGTTGAGTTCGAATTCGTCCTTTTCGGAGTTCAGCAACTGCCGGATCTGCTCGGCATCGCCGATCGCATCGACGCCGCGCGCGATGGTGCCTGAGATCGGGCAGGTCTCCACTCGCCGTCCGTCGGACCGCACGAACATCTCCGGCGATGCGGATACCAGAAATTCGCCTTCCCCGAGATTCATCAGTGCGCCGTAGGGCGACGGATTGATGCGGCACAGACGCTGGAACACTTCAGCGGGGGAACGCTCGCACGGCTCCGCAAACAACTGTCCGGGCACCGCTTCGAACAGATCGCCGCGAGCGAAAGCTGCCCGCGCGGTCTCGACGGTGGCCTGATATTCGCCTGGCCCGTGATCGGAAAATGGCTGCCGGGGCGTTCTCGCATACACGCTTTCGGCGGTCTGGCGCGGCAGGCCCTCGGTCGACTTTCCCTTCCAGGCAAATTCGTAACTCAAGACGACGCCGCGCCCGGTTGCGCGATCGTAAGCCAGCAGCCGATCCGGCACATAGAGTACGATGTCGCGCTGGTCTGTCTCGCGCGCACGCTTTTGCACGAGGTCCTCGATCTGGAACACCAGGTCGTAGGCAAAGGCGCCGAACAGGCCGAGCAACGGGTCGTCATTGCTGCCAAAGGCCGCTACCAACTCGCGGACCAGCGACATCACGCTGGCACGCCGAGTCCGCTGTTCTTCATCCACCGGCGCCGCCCCGCGGACGATGTGACCGACAAGGCGGGTAGAACTGGTCGCGGTGACGACGATGCAGGGGTCGCGCAAGACCTCCCGGACAAAGGCAATCAACACTTCGCCGCGCGCGTTGAGCGCATCGAGCCAAAACTCGGATGCTTTGGTCTGGAGCCGGAGCGGTGGATCGGAGAAGCCGAGGTCGAAACTCTCGTATCGGCCCGGCACCGTGGTGCCGGAGGACAGCACCACACCGGGCCGGCGGTCGAGCAGATCGATCAGATCGTCCAGCCTGTTGGCGCCGCCAGAGAACTGCTCGACGGACCGCGTGACCGCAAGCCCGCCATGGGTTCGATATTCGCTGCGGGCCGGCAGTGAGAAAACTGTCCTGTTCATGTGATCCTCTTACGAAACTTGTCGAGAGAACGCCACACAGGACAAACGAAAAGGCCGTCGCGCTGCGATGACGGCCTCTGACGATTGGGGAAATAAAATCGCACCGGCCACCTCTCAGGAGGTGCGCCACCAAAGTCGGGTTTTTTGAACGGCGGTGCTCATGGCTGACGTAAACACCACGGCGGCGGCAGGGCGTCAAGTATGGATGCCCGGCGCAGGCCGAAAGGGTTGCGCGCCGGCGGGCGATCTTGTGATATCGCAAAAGGAAGATATGCGAGCATTCAGCCAAATTCGTGGGAAGGCGCGCGATGGCTTTGCAGGCTCTGGGATATGCCGGTTTCGGCTCGGCTGCACTTGAGGACTGGCGTCAGTTTGGAACCGGCCTGGTCGGGCTGCAAGCCATAGAGCGCAGTCCGTCGCTGCTCGCATTCCGGATGGATGATCGCAAGCAGCGGATTGTGATCGACCGTGCGCTGCCGGAAGGCTCCCGCTTTTTCGGCTGGGAAGTTGCGGATGCGGCGGCGCTGAACGCGCTTGCAGCTCGCCTGGAACAGGCGGAGGTGGAGGTCACAGCCGAGCCGCAAACGCTGGCGGACGCCAGGCGGGTTCAGGCGCTGATCTCGTTCACGGATCCGGCCGGCAATCGCCTTGAGGCATTTTTCGGGGCGGAGACCGACGATGCGCCGTTCAGACCTGGTCGATCGATCTCGGGCTTTCGCACCGGTCCGCTTGGACTCGGCCATGCCGTGCTGACGGTCGAGAACATCGATGCGGTGATGCCCTTCTACGTCGACCTGCTGGGCTTCGGTCTCAGCGACTACATGCAAAAACCATTTCGGGCGTACTTCTTTCATATCAATGCCCGACATCACAGCCTCGCCCTGATCGAGACCGGCCGCAACGGGATGCACCACCTGATGGTCGAGTTGTTCTCGCTCGATGACGTAGGCCAGTCCTACGACGTCGCGCTAACTCAGCACGATCGCGTCAGCGTCACCCTCGGACGTCACACTAACGACCTGATGACATCATTTTACGCGAAAACCCCGTCCTCGTTCATGGTCGAGTGCGGCTGGGGCGGCCGCGAGATCGATCCCTCGACCTGGCATCCGGTCGAACTGCAGGACGGCCCAAGCCTGTGGGGGCACGAACGGGTATGGCTACCAGCGGCCGACCGCGAACAGGCGCGCCAGATGCGGATGCGAGCGGCCGAAGCCGGCTTGCGCGCGCCGGTTCAGGTCATGCATGGTAATTACAATCTGCAGTCGGGGACATGTCCGTGGTGGGACAGCGTCAAGTAAGCGGGCCGCGCAGCGTAGCTGGTCTAGTCTTCGCGAACGTAAAGCAGCTCAATCGCATGATCGTCGAGGTTCATCCATTTGTCGCTCTCACGAAAGCCGTGCTTCTCGTAAAGGGTTCGGGCGGTCTGGTTGGCCTCGAAAACGTGCAGCGTGGTCCGGCCCGACGTGCTGCGCAGCGCCTCAACCAGCAGCGCCGTTCCAATGCCGGAGCGCTGGTGCGCCGGATCGATGAAGAGCTGGTCGATGTGGTTTCCGCTTACCGCGATGAAGCCCGCCATCCCATCGGGATGGAATGCTCCTCGGGTCCAGGTCCAGTCGCTGAACTTGGACGAATACCAGGGCTCGATCTCTGAAAGAGGATACGACCAGTTCATGAAGCGGTAGGCAATCAGGCAAGCGCGTTGATGCACGAGGCTGATTGCCGGCACGTCGTCAGATCGGAGTGGCCGGAACGTCAGTTGCAGGTCGGCCTGCATGCGCGCCCAAGGGTTTATTTCAAGTGGTTCTTGAAGAACTCGGTAGCCCTGCTCCAAGCGAGCTCCGCCGCCTTGCGATCATGCACCGATTGCCGCTGCTCGTTGACAAAGGCGTGTTCGGCATCGTAGCGAAAAAGTTCGAGCGACTTGCCGGCCGCCTTCATTGCCTTCTCGAAAGCATCGACCACCTGCGGCGTGCACCAATCGTCCTTGCTGGCGAAATGCGCCTGGAGCGGAATTTTCACGTCCGCCGGCTTGGCCGCCTGCTCCGGCGGTATGCCATAAAACACCACGCCCGCAGCCAGCTCGGGAATTTTGGTGGCCCCGATGATGGTGACCGCGCCACCGAGACAGAAGCCGGTCAGCCCGACCTTGGCGCCGTTCTTGGCGAGATACTGGACCGCGCCGCGCACCGTCTGCGTGGTCGCATCCATGAAATCCAGCGAGTTCATTTCCTTCCCGGCAGCTTCGGTGTCGTGATACGGCACGACCTTGCCGCCGTAGAGATCGGGCGCGAGAGCGTCGAAGCCGGCCAGCGCGAACCGGTCGCACAGGCCCTTTATTTGCTCCTGAAGTCCCCACCACTCCTGGATGACGATGACGCCCGGCGCGTTGCCTTGCTCCGCATTGGCCAAGTAGCCGCTCGCGTCCTTGCCGTCCGGACGCTTGAACGAGATGCTGGTGCCCATGGTGTCTCCCGTTTCTTGGGGTTTTGATTGGGGCCATTTTGTCTGCACGGCGGCTACAACGCAATCGTCCGCACGGCCACGAGCAGGCAACAAAAAGCCCCCGCAGGGGCTTTTCCGATCCGCGTATGTTGTCGGATGGTGGGCTGCGTACTCATAAAGGATCCCGTTTGATCTTGAACGTGATTCAAGCTCTGCAAATGAGTTGGATTATGAGTCGGTAGCCGAAGCTCGCGCCGGCACCGAGAGCGTCTGGCCTCCGGGACGGCTGACGTGCACGACCATGGCGAAGCACGGCTTGTGGGCCTCATTCCGGACTTTCGGTCTGCGCCGAGGGGTTGGCGTTATCCGCCAATTTCACGATGCCGGAAATGGCGGACCAGGCTTCGCTGATCGCCATAGGCTGCCACAACAACGTGACCAGCCGGCATTGAGTTGTCATCAGTTACATCCCACCATGAGACCGCCATAGATACGCCGTGCCATCTCTGAGCCTCTCAAAACCTCGGTGAGCGTCGATGTAGTCGACGTCACCGCGTGTCAGGCCGATATCCATCAGTTCTCGGTCACGCAGGTGATGCAAGCTGACCCGCGACCTCGCGCGTTGGCGCCTTTCCTGAAACGCATACCAATGCCCCCTGAGCAAACTCAAAAAGCTCCGCGTCGATGTGGCTTGCGGTCCAGCCGCCTCCTTTTCCGAGAAAGCGTCTGTCAGCACTGCAACATCGGAGCGCGCTATGGGCAAACCACCGCCGGCGGCGTCATTCACCAAGGTGATGTCGGCGTCGAGGCGGAGCCCTACGACGTCGCGCCCGGCGTCGAATGTCAGGTTCGTCTTTTCGGGTGGCATCGGATGCTCCTCGTGATGTGCCGGTCGGGAGCGTGGCCAAACAAAAGGCCCCGTCCGATGCCGGCGGGGCCTGGTGAAAAATCGCGTGATTTGAATTCCTAGCGCGCGACTCCTTCCATGGCCCGGCGAGAGCGGGTCATGTTTTTACGGTTTACGATGCGCACCACGTTGATCATGAGACGTACTTACAACGGAGCCCGCGTAAAATCAAGAGATGCGCCGGTCACTGATCACAACCTTTGCGCGACTTCCCGTTGCCTAGCGAAGGCTGCCTTGGCTCGCGAAAGCGGAAGCGAAGCTGCGATATCGAACTCGGGCCGGTTGTGGCCCACGTGCCTTCTAAGACGTGTCGTCGCAATGTCGGAAATTGTTGTTCTGCTTCGCACTTGGGCACAGACAAAATTATCTCGAAGAGCTCGCGGGAGGATTGCTGCAATCCTTCCCTAGAACGCCGTCCAAGGCGAAGCGAGGCCGCTCTGTCACCGCGCGTGACCGGAAATTCCTTGCATCAAGGCGGATCTCGACCCGCACAAGGCGGAGAGACCAAGCGATTTTGGTCAGTGCCAATACAGCTTCAGTGATGTAGCCGTGCGCCCTAGTGCGCGTCGGCCCAGACTTTCTTTTTGGTGAAGTACAACAGGCCGGTGAGCAGGATCAGGAAAACGAATACCTGAAGTCCCAGGCGCTTGCGTTCCTCCATGTGCGGCTCAGCGGCCCACATCAGGAACGTGGTGACGTCCTTGGCGGATTGCGCCAGCGTCGACGGCGAGCCGTCATCAAACGTCACCTGCCCATCGTTCAGGGGCTTCGGCATCTTGATGGCATGCCCGGGGAAATACTTGTTGTAGTAGGAGCCCTCGGGGATCGTCACGCCGGCCGGCGGCTTGTCCTCGTAGCCCTGCAGCAGAGCATCGATGTAGTTGGGGCCCTGCTCCTGGAATTGCGTGAAGAAGTCGAACACGAACTTCGGAAAGCCGCGCTCGTACGAGCGTGCCTTTGCGATCAGCGACAGATCGGGGGGCGCCGCGCCACCGTTGGCTGCCCGCGCCGCCTGCTCGTTGGGGAAGGGGGACGGGAAGTAATCGGCGGGACGGCCCGGGCGCTCGAACATTTCGCCCTGGTCATTCGGACCGTCCTTGACCTTGTATTCGGAGGCAAAGGCCGCGGCCTGGGCGCGCGTATAGCCGGGGCCGCCGGGGTCGGCGAGGTTGCGGAAGGCGACATATGAAAGCGAGTGACAGGACGAGCAGACTTCCTTGTAGACTTTCAGCCCCCGCTGCAACGCGCCGCGATCGAACTTGCCGAACGGACCGGCGAACGACCATTTCTGCGAGGGCGGAACAGGGTGTTCCTCGGCCCGCGCATTCTGGACGGTGCCCCCGAACAGCGCGCCCGCCACTGCGAGCGCGATCACCGTGGAGACCATCGGCGTCGCCTTGCTTCCCGTCTTTGCCAGCACGTCTTCGGCGATCGAGTTCGGGACTGGTCGTGGCGTTTCGATACGGCTCAACAGCGGCAGCACGATCAGGAAGTAGGCGAAGTAGCAGAAGGTCAGGATGCGGCCGGCGATCACGTAGATGCCTTCCGGCGGCTGCGCGCCGAGATAACCCAGCAACACGCACACGATCACGAAGATCCAGAAAAACTGCTTTGCCAGCGGACGATACTTCGACGATTTGGTTCGCGCGGTATCCAGCCATGGCAGGAACGCCAGCACGATGATGGCGGCGAACATCGCGATGACGCCCGCGAGCTTGTTCGGGATGCTGCGCAGGATCGCGTAGAACGGCAGGTAGTACCACTCGGGCACGATGTGCGCCGGAGTCACGGCGGGATTGGCCGGGATGAAGTTGTCGGCCTCGCCGAGGTAGTTCGGCATGTAGAAGATGAACCACGCGAAGAACAGCATGAAGCAGGAAACGCCGAACGCGTCCTTGATGGTCGCATAGGGCGTGAACGGCACCGTGTCTTTTTCCGTCTTCGGCTCGACGCCGGCCGGGTTGTTCTGACCCGAGACGTGCAGCGCCCAGACGTGCAGCACCACGACTCCCGCAATCACGAATGGCAGCAGGTAGTGCAGCGAGAAGAAGCGGTTCAGCGTCGGGTTTCCGACCGCATAACCGCCCCACAGCAACGTGACGATGCTCTCACCGAAATAGGGGATCGCGGAGAACAGGTTGGTGATGACGGTTGCGCCCCAGAAGCTCATCTGGCCCCACGGCAGCACGTACCCCATGAAGCCGGTCGCCATCATCAGCAGGTAGATGATCACGCCGAGGATCCAGAGGATTTCGCGCGGCTCCTTGTAGGACCCGTAGTAAAGGCCCCGGAACATGTGGATGTACACCGCCAGGAAGAACATCGACGCGCCGCTGGCGTGCATGTTGCGCAACAGCCAGCCGTAGTTCACGTCGCGCACGATCGCCTCGACCGACTTGAAAGCCAGATCCGCGTTCGGCGTGTAATGCATCGCCAGCACCACGCCCGTCAGGATCTGCACGCCGAGCATCAGGGAAAGAATGGCGCCGAAGGTCCACCAGTAGTTCAGGTTGCGCGGCGTCGGATAAGCCACGAACGAGGAGTGCATGAGACCGATAATCGGCAGACGACGCTCAATCCATCTTAGGGTTGGACTAGTCGGCTGGTAGTCGGATGGTCCGCTCATAATGCGATCCTGAGGAAGGTAAGACGATGCGATCGGCTGAAGTACCGGAAACGGAGCTCCGAGCGTCAGCCAATCTGGATTTTGGTATCGGAAACGAATTGATACGGCGGCACCGCCAAATTCGTGGGTGCCGGTCCCTGACGAATGCGACCGGAGGAGTCGTATTGGGAGCCGTGGCAGGGACAGAAGAAGCCCTCGTAAATGCCCTCATGGGCAATGGGGATGCAGCCCAGATGGGTGCAGATTCCGATCACGACGAGCCATTGGTCATGGCCTTCCTTCACCCGGGCCTGATCAGGCTGCGGATCGGGAAGGCTCGACACCGCAACGCTGCGGGCGTCGTCGATCTGCTTCTTGGTGCGGTGGCTGATATAGATCGGCTTGCCCCGCCAGAACACCTTGATGTCCTGCCCTTCGGCGATCGGCGTCAAATCGACCTCGATCGGCGCGCCGGCGGCGATGGTGGAGGCATCCGGATTCATTTGAGCAACGAACGGCCAGAGCGTCGCCGCTCCGCCGACGGCGGCGGCCGCTCCGGTCGCAACAAAGAGGAAATCGCGGCGTGTTGCATGATCCGCCGAAGACGCTGTCGTCACGTTTCCAAACCCTTTCTCGGCTGCAGCCGGTAGAACCACCCCTGGCTACGCATATACGACCGCAACGCACATACGACCACGGGAGGTGCCGGCGCGGCGACCCCGCGGGGGCAAAAAGACCAGCTTTCCCGCCGCATCGGGCGGAACAAGCCGTTCAGAATCGTTCTATTGGCACCCTTGCCGAAAGAGCGCAAGCCCGCTATCGGCTGGCCGGCGTGCATTGCACTTTTTCCAGCCAGCGCGATGATTTATCCAGACATTTCATGAAGGACCGGGAGGGCCGTCACGCGATGCAGATAGCGCTTTTCCAGCCCGACATTCCGCAGAACACGGGGACGATTCTCCGTCTCTGCGCGTGCCTCGGCGTGACCGCGCACATCATCGAGCCCGCCGGATTTCCGGTATCCGATCGGCACTTCCGACGCGCCGGCATGGATTATCTCGACCAGGTGAGCATTGTCCGGCACGACTCGTGGTCAAGATTCGAGCACTGGCGAAACGACGAGGGTTGCCGGCTCATCCTGTTCACGACAAAAGGCGGCAGCTCCTATCTTGATTACCGCTACGACGGCGCCGACATTCTTCTGTTCGGACGAGAATCCGCGGGCGTACCGGATGACGTTTTCGTCGCGGCCGACGCCCGATTGGTGATCCCCATCAAGCCAGGGCTTCGCTCGCTGAATGTCGCGATGGCGGCGGCGATGGCCTTGGGCGAGTCGCTGCGGCAAACCGGGGCCAAGCTCAAGGAGGCGGCGGGGTGAGTTACGCGGTCAAGGAGATCTTTCTGACCTTGCAGGGCGAAGGCGCCCATGCCGGGCGCGCGGCCGTGTTTTGCCGCTTCTCCGGCTGCAATCTCTGGAGCGGCCGGGAGCAGGACCGCGCCACTGCTACCTGTCAATTCTGCGACACCGACTTTGTCGGCACCGATGGAACGCTTGGCGGCCGCTATGCCTCTGCCGATGCGCTTGCCGACACTATCGCCGCGCAATGGACGGAGATGGGGGCAAACCGGTACACCGTGTTGACCGGGGGCGAACCGCTGCTGCAGGTCGATAACGCCCTGATCGACGCGTTGCATCGGCGCGGCTTTGAGATCGGCGTCGAGACCAACGGCACCATCGATCCGCCGGAGGGCGTTGACTGGATTTGCGTCAGCCCGAAAGCCGGGGCCGAACTCGTGGTCCGGCGCGGTCACGAACTGAAACTGGTCTATCCGCAGCAGAACGCCGAGCCGGAGACGTTCGTCGATCTCGCCTTTCAGCGTTTCTCGCTGCAGCCGATGGATGGGCCGGATGTGGCCGAGAATACCGCGCGCGCGATCGATTACTGTCTGCGGCACCCGCAATGGCGGCTCAGCCTGCAGACGCACAAGACCCTCGGTATAAGGTAGAGAAGCAGGACTGTTGAGATGTGGGAATTAACGAAATCGTTCCGGTTCGAGGCGGCGCACGCGCTGCCGGGAACGACATTGGGTTCGGCAAGCGAGGAAATCCACGGCCACTCCTTTCGCGCCGAGGTCACGCTTCGCGGCACCCCCGATCCCGCGACCGGGATGGTGCTCGATCTCGGCACGCTCGAGCGCAGCGTGATGGAGGTGCAGAAAATGCTCGATCACAAGCTGCTCAACAAGGTCGAGGCGCTTGGGCCGCCGACGCTCGAGAACCTGTCGCGTTTCGTCTGGGAGCGGGTTCAGTACGCCGGCACCATCGCCCGGGTCAGCATTTACCGCGACAGCTGCAACGAAAGCTGCACTTATTACGGCCCGCAGAGTTAGGCCGCGCGAAGCCCGCGCAGTCTTCGTGCAAAGAGACGCTCTAGACAGGTAACGACGCAGATGGACATGGCCGTCATCGAGGATCGCAAGGCCCGGGCGCGTCACTGGTTCGAGCACCTGCGCAACGACATCTGCGCAGCCTTCGAGAAGCTCGAAGACGAAGCTCCGCCGTCCCTCTACCCCGGCGGTGCGGGACGTTTCGTGCGCACTGCCTGGGATCGCACCGACCACACCGGCCAGCCCGGCGGCGGCGGCGTGATGTCCGTGATGCGTGGGCGGCTGTTCGAGAAGGTCGGCGTGCATTGCTCTACGGTACACGGAGAATTCTCACCGGAATTCCGCGCGCAGATTCCCGGTGCGGCTGAGGACCCCGCGTTCTGGGCATCGGGCATTTCGCTGATCGCGCATATGCGCAATCCCAACATACCGGCGGTGCATATGAACACCCGTTTCGTCGTCACCACTAAATCGTGGTTCGGCGGCGGGGCCGATCTGACGCCGGTGCTTGACCGACGCCGCACCCAGAATGATCCCGACACGCTTGTCTTTCATGCGGCCATGCAGGCCGCCTGCGATGCGCACGCGCAAATCGCGAGCTATGAAAAATACAAGAAATGGTGCGACGAGTACTTCTATCTTCCGCACCGCAAGGAGACGCGCGGCATCGGCGGGATCTTTTACGACTGGCACGATTCAGGCGACTGGGACGCCGACCTCGCCTTCACCCAGGATGTCGGCCGCGCGCTTCTGAGGATCTACCCCGAGTTGGTGAGGCGCAATTTCGACGCGCCTTGGAGCGCAGCGGAACGCGAGGAACAACTGGTTCGACGCGGACGCTACGTCGAATTCAACCTGCTGTACGATCGGGGCACCATCTTCGGCCTGAAGACCGGCGGCAACGTGGATTCCATCCTGTCGTCGATGCCGCCTGAAGTGAAGTGGCCATAGCCGGCGGCATTATTTTCGCGAAACCGGAAACGATGCTCACGATCTTTGATCGCGGGTAAAACGACTTACGGTCTGGTCGGCAAGTGCTTTCAACGCGGTTTCATCCATCGGGAAATCCGCGGCGACCCACGCGTCTTCCGAGAGCGCCAGCACGCGTCCCAGCGCAGGGCCTTCGGCGATCCCGCGTGCGATGAAATCGGCCGCCTTCAGCGGAAACGTCGGGGCGCGCCAGCGCTCTGGCAAACTGGCAAGCTGCAGCCAGTCGGCGGAGTCGGGTCCGGCCCCCGATCTCGCCCACGCCAACATCAGCCGGTCCCGGTAGCGATGCTCGCCGAGGCGGTACAACCGGCGCCTCCCGGTCGCCTCGTCCATCCCCGGAAGCCGCCACCAGCGGTGGCCCATCGAGTCCAGAGCCTTGGTTTCGGCGTTGCTCAGACGCAGGCGCATCGCCACCCGCCTGGCGTCCTCCGTCACTGCCACCGCCAGAGCGCCGAGCCGGCGTACCGGGTCCGGCTTCAATCCCATCCGACGTTCCGCAGCGATCATCTTTGCAAGCGGCCCGACATAGGCGACGCCGCCGAAAATCAGCTGCAGCAAGCCGCCATCGGCCATCGCCGTAATCGCGCCGGCGGCACCTTCCGCCGCCATCAGCTTCAGCATCTCCATTCGCACCCGTTCGGGCGAAAGATTCGCAATGCCATCTCGCGCGCGGACGCAGGCGAGATAACCTGTGCGATCGGGCTGACCCTCCCCGAAGGCGGCGTGGATGCGGAAAAACCTGAGGATGCGCAAGTAGTCCTCGGCGATGCGCTGGTCCGGGTCGCCGATGAAGCGCACTCGTTTCGCGGCAATGTCCTCAAGCCCGCCTACATGATCGTGCACCACGCCGGCGGCGTCGAGCGACATGCCATTGATGGTGAAGTCGCGCCGCTGCGCATCGATCACCCAGTCGCGGCCGAACGTGACGTTGGCCTTGCGGCCAAATGTTTCCGTATCTTCGCGCAGCGTAGTGACCTCAAACGGGTCGCCGTCAACGACAAGGGTGACGGTGCCGTGGTCGAGGCCCGTTGGCACGCTCTTGATCCCCGCCGACTTGGCCCGGCGGACCACCTCCGCCGGCAACGCTGTGGTCGCGATGTCGATCTCGCCGATCGGAAGCCCGAGAAGTGCATTGCGGACCGCCCCGCCGACCACGCGCGCTTCCTCGCCATCGCCGTTCAAAAGCCCGAGCACGCGGGCGATCGGTCCGGTTCTGAGCCAAAGCGCGTCATCGAGCACGCGCGTCCGGCTCATTTTTCCGCTCCCGGTATGAATTTGCCGTTCTCAACACGAGCGGGAACGTAAGTCGAATTCGGAGGCGCGCCGGAGAAGTGCGCCAGCAAAACAAAGCTGACGATGACCAGCAGCAGCGAACCGACCGCCAGTTTGGCGATGATGTGAACGGGCCAGGACGACTGGTCCAGCACACCGGAGCGCGTTGCGATCAAGAACAGCGCATAGACGCCGAACGGGATCAGGAAGATCAGCAGTTCGGTAAACGCCGGTCGGATCATTTCAAGCAGATCCGTTCGTACAGCACACGCAGAATGCCGGCGGTCGCACCCCAGATATACCTCTCCGCGAACGGCATCGCGTAATACGAACGCTCCATTCCCCGAAATTCCCGGCTGTGCACCTGATGGTTTTCGGGATCCATCAGGAACGCCAACGGCACCTCGAACGCATCGTCAACTTCCGACTTGTTGATGTGCAGCGTGAAGCCGGGCCGCACCCGCGCGACGGTCGGCAGGATGCGGAATCCGAAGCTGGTCCCGTACAGATCGAGATAGCCGATAGGATCGACGAATTCAGCGGACAGTCCGATTTCCTCCTCAGCCTCGCGCAATGCCGTTGCGAGCGGGGTAGCATCCGTGGCGTCGATCTTGCCGCCCGGAAACGAAATCTGCCCGGCGTGATCGTTGAGGTGGATCGCACGCTGGGTCAGCAGCACAGTCGGTTGCGGACGGTCGACCACCGGGATCAATACCGCGGCAGGCCGAACCGGCTGTTCGCGCGCGATGATTTCCAGCATACGATCATTGCCCTGGTCGCCGCTCCGCGGAATGATGTTGGGATCGATGAGGCCCGGCGGCACGTCGAAATTCAAGCGCGCGCGGCTTCGATCGAAAAACTCCGCCGAGCTGAGCGCAGCGGCATCCGTCTTCAGCTCCGGCTGGTTCAAAGCGCGCCCCTCACCTGCTCCGCATCGGCCATCGCGAAAAATTCACCGCCTGATGCGACACCGAACATCGGGCGACCATCGACCACCCGCTCCTCACCCATGTCAACCAGATCATAATAAAGCGCGCGCGTGACCTTGGCCCAAAGGTCGGCGCGGACGTGCAGATAGGGCGTCAAACCGCCCTCGGTGGAGGGCTCAAACCGCAACCGATGCGACGAATCGCAAGTCACCCAATCGTCGACATTGGTGCGAAAGCGCAGCAGCCGGCCGCGGTCGTCGCTTTCGTCGACCATCTCGACCGCGAGAAACGGCGCATCGTCGACGCGGATGCCGACCTTCTCGACCGGCGTGACGAGAAAATGCTTGCCATCCTCGCGCTTGAGGATCGTCGAGAATAGCCGCACCAGCGCCGGCCGGCCGATCGGCGTGCCCATGTAGAACCACGTACCGTCGCTTGCGATTCTCATATCAAGATCGCCGCAAAACGGCGGATTCCACAGATGCACCGGCGGCAGCCCTCTTCCGGCCGTTGCACTCGCGGTCGCAGCCGCGGTCAGGCCTTCAAGACCTTGCCTCGTGGTTTGCCCTTCGTTCGTGGTCTGCCCTTGGTTCGCCATTGTTTGACCCCGAGTCTGACCGCCTCAGTTGGCATGATTGCTGCAGATCATATCAAATCACATGAACTGCGCCTGGAATCGGTTCCGTCGGCACGTTCGCGTCAGGTCGCCACATCGTGATGCCGTTCATACCTCGAAAACTGGATAATGTGGGGATAGTTTAATTCAACGAATACATGGCTTTCGCATAAGTTTAGCATCCGGTTGATGACATCAGCGACATCGGCGGCCTTGCAGTGAAGCTTTGTCAATGAAGGTCGAGCCCAACGTCGGGCATGAGCCGTAAGAGAGTCGAAGGAGAACTAGATGGCCGGCGGAGACAGCGTCGAGAAACTTGAGGATGTGATCGTGCGTTCCGCCGAACAGGTTGCCGGCCAGATCCGCGCGGCCAAGGATGCGATCGCCACCGTCATCTTCGGCCAGGACCGGGTGATTGAAAACACCCTGGTCACCATCCTGTCAGGGGGCCACGCACTTCTCATCGGCGTGCCCGGACTGGCCAAGACCAAGCTGGTCGAGACGCTCGGCATCACCCTTGGTCTGGATGCCAAGCGCATCCAGTTCACGCCTGACCTGATGCCATCGGATATCCTGGGCGCTGAGGTGCTCGATGAGAGTAGTTCCGGAAAGCGCTCATTCCGCTTCATCTCCGGTCCGGTGTTCGCGCAGCTCCTGATGGCCGACGAAATCAACCGGGCCAGCCCGCGCACCCAGTCGGCGCTGCTGCAGGCGATGCAGGAGCAGCACATCACGGTAGCAGGCGCTCGGCATGACCTGCCGAAACCGTTTCACGTGCTGGCGACGCAAAATCCCCTGGAGCAGGAGGGTACCTATCCCCTGCCTGAGGCGCAGCTCGATCGCTTCCTGATGGAAATCGATGTGGACTATCCGGATCGGGATGCCGAGCGGCGAATCCTCTTCGAAACAACGGGTGCCGAACAGACCACGGCAAAGGCGGCGATGAATGCGGAAATCCTGGTCGCGGCGCAGCGGCTGGTGCGCCGCCTGCCGGTCGGAGACTCCGTGGTCGAGGCCATTCTGTCGCTGGTCCGCTCCGCGCGTCCGGGCCCTGAAGGCGGCGAAGCCGGCAAGCTGATAGCATGGGGTCCAGGTCCGCGCGCCAGCCAATCGTTGATGCTGGCAGTTCGCGCCCGCGCGTTGCTTGACGGCCGACTCGCGCCGTCGATCGATGACGTGCTCGACCTCGCCGAGCCTGTCCTGAAGCACCGCATGGCTTTGACGTTTTCCGCGCGCGCGGAAGGCCGCACCATCTCCGACGTAATCAGGCAATTGAAGACGCGGATCGGTTGATGGCCTCGGATACGAAGCACAGCGGCGGTGAAATTACAGCGATCCGACGTGCCGATGGCGAAAGCCGAACGCTCGCCGCATCGCTGCCCCGCCTCGTGCTCGAAGCCCGCCGCATCGCCGCCAACGTCATCCATGGCCTGCATGGCAGGCGCCGCGCCGGCGCCGGCGAGAGCTTTTGGCAGTATCGCCGCTTCGTCTCCGGCGAGCCGTCGCAGAACGTCGACTGGCGCCGCTCGGCGCGCGACGATCATCTCTATGTCCGTGAGCAGGAGTGGGAGGCCGCCCATACCGTGTGGCTGTGGCCCGACCGTTCGCCATCGATGGCGTTCGCTTCGAAAGGGGCCCGCGACAGCAAGCTGGAACGCGCGCTGATCGTGACGTTTGCGCTCGCCGAGCTCCTGGTCTCCGGCGGGGAACGCGTCGGCATTCCCGGCCTGATGA
>JBJMTO010000162.1:0-28514 GCA_045811665.1 Bradyrhizobium sp. | reverse complement strand
AAATGGATCGCGCGGTGGTGCATGGATCCACCTTCGCGAAAAACGATCTCGCCATGGCTGCCGGCATCGCAACCCTCGAAGTGATCGAGTCGGAAAAATTGATCGAGGCGGCAGCCAAGCGCGGCGCCGAGCTTCGGCTGGCGTTAACCCGGATGGTTCCCGGATACGAATTGATGAAAGAGGTTCGCGGCAAGGGCCTCATGATCGGCGTCGAGTTCGGTCCGCCGAAGTCGCTGCGCCTAAAAGCCTCGTGGAGCGTGCTGGAGACCGCCAACAAGGGGCTGTTCTGTCAGCTTATCACCGTGCCGCTGTTCAAGGAGCACAAGATCCTCACGCAAGTCTCCGGACACGGTAGCCACACCATCAAGCTGCTGCCGTCGCTGACGATCACAGAAGAAGATTGTAAGTGGATCGAGACTGCGTTTGACGATGTCATCGCATCGAGCCACAAGGTCCCCGGCGCGATCTGGTCGCTTGGCAAGACGCTGGTCGACAACGCGGTGCGGAAGTCGGCCTAGGCACGCCTGACCCAATCGATAGCCTGCTTCGCGGCTCGGCCTTGAATTTAGCGGCGAGTTCGTCGCTGGCGCTTAGCGGCGTGCGCGCTGTTAAATTCAGCTTCTCGCTCATCCCCACCACCCGCATCCGCCTAGTGGCGGTTGCAATGGATAGCGAGTGTTACTTCAACGACTCCGGCAAGACATCTGTTGCGGGAATGGTCATGAGGTCCTGTCCGTTTCCCCGGTGATGATGACGGCCTCTAACGGGCTCTTGGCGTTGCCCTTGATGTTGTCTGCGACTATTTCGCGCGCAGAGATCAGCGCGACCACACTCAATGCCGATGTCGTCTTTGGCAATCTGGTCGCCATTCCGGAAGTTGATGTAAAATCTCGGCATGGATGCGCTCCGGTGCGGGCGCAACCGCAAGGATTATTGAAGGTTCCCCTGATCATTGAAGGTTTCTGCCCCTAAAAATAGCACCTACCTGGCTTGCTCTTCGAGAAACGTCAGTTCATCTAATTTCGGAATTTCCGAAATTCCGCTTGACGATCGGGTAGAAGCAGGGATATCTCGATTCCATCCCGCCTCATCAGAGGGGCGTTTCGCGATCGTCACGAACGTAGAGCGCGGGATGCGGTGGACGCGAAGGCAGCGCTGACGAACGGTGCTGACGCGGACGGCGAAGTCGTGTGGTCCTGACGCCTCGACGCTGGCGTCAAGTTAGCGGAAGCAATTCCGCTGGCGACGGTGACAACAAAGCCCGATCACCGGGGAGATCACGAAGGAAACCGTTAAAACCATTGCGCGGGGAATGCCGGGCTGCTCCGGTGAACCTGTGGTGACTACCTCGTGTGCTTTTTACTTTTTGCACGCGAGACTGCGGGTGCAGCGCGCACCCGGCATTCCCTGCGCCCTCTGTTTTTTCGAGGGTAGTTGTTGGCAAAGCTCGGGCGTTTTCACGCGGCGAGAACGCAATTGGCTGTTTGAAAAATCAAATCGGAATTCACCGCTGTCGTCCCGGACAAGCGAGCGAAAGCAAGCGCGATCCGGGACCCATACGCCGCGGCTTCTCATTGGGCACAAGTGTCAGATACGTTTCACAACCACGAACATCGGTGGTTATGGGTTCCTGCTTTCGCAGGAACGACAGCGGGAGGTCATTGGCTTGCTTCGCTTGCGCTCGCAATGAACGGCGTCAAACGCGACCTCTCCCGCAAGGGGAGCGCGGTGAAGAACGGCGATGTCGCACCAGATGAATTTGCGGCGCAGCTTATCGGCCCGAAACGCATTCACAGAGTGGGCAGCTAATGGTAAGCACAGCTCGCAATCCGCCACTGCCCACCGGTCCCTCCAGATCCCCCAATGAAAAACCAGGATATCCTGAGCCAGATAGCCGAATTCTGCCGCCACGCCGACATGGCGGAATCGACGTTCGGCCGCCGCGCGGTCAACGATGGCAAGCTGGTGCACCGGTTGCGCGAGGGCAAGCGCATCACCATCGACACGCTCAATCGGATCCAGGCCTATATCGCCGTCTCGATGCCCGGCGGGGTGCCCCCGCCGCTCGCGCCGCAGGTCTTGCCCGAAAAGCGCGACCCGCGCGGCAATTTCCGTTTTTTCGAGAACCGGCAGAAATACCTGCTGTTTGTCCATACCTGCAGCGAAAAGCGGGTCACTGCGGAGCGGGTGGCGCTGGAATTGGGCAGCATTCATCCCCGGCCACCGGCGCTACGGGTGTTCGATGCCGGGGTTGGTGACGGTACCGTGCTGGCGCGAGTGATGCGATCGATGCACGGCCGCTTCCCTCATATGCCGTTCTATATCGCGGGCAAGGAACTCAGCCTGGAGGATGTCCGGCTGACCCTTGAAAAGGTCGCGGACCGGCTATTTGAGCATCCAGCCACCGTATTTGTGCTCACTAACATGTATTACGCCGAAGCCCCTTGGTTGACGCCGGCCTCGCCCACCGCGGCCGCCGGCATGATCTGGCATGAGGTCCCCCTGAGAGGCGCATCGTCGGGCGAATTCGAGGCCCAAATCGCTGAACTTAAGCCGTTTCTGGAGCAGAACTGGCGGGCCAATGTCAGCCCGCGCTCGGGCATGCCGCTATATGAACGGCCGGTCGCCATCGTCCTGTACAGGGAAGACCACCGTTTTTTGCTTGATTCCATCATCCCGCGGGCCGGCCGTTCCGAGGCCAATTTCGACCTGATCATCGCTTCCCAGCCCTACCGGGCCAAATCTTCCGTTGAATTTCGCGCTAAACGCATCATTGCGCCCCTGGGCCGGGCGCTGCGGGCGGGAGGCCGTTTGATCGGGATCCACTCTCACGGCCAGGACCCCGGAATCGAGATTATTCAGGCGGTATGGCCCGGAGAAAATCCTTTCGCGGTGAGCCGTCATGAGCTATTGCGCGCTGTAAAATATGAGCTGGGATCGGCGGCACGCGATCTTAATTTTAATGCCTATGCCGATAACCGTTCGATCTTTCGCTATGATATGGAAGCCCTGCCAAATGAGGTCACCGGCTCGATCGGAACGTCGACCGCCTTTGCAGCATGGAACGCGGCGGTGTATGTCGCCCAGATCGAAGACGACCGGTTGACGGAAATGACCCAAAGCGGCCGTTACCTCGATGCCGCCAGAGAGGTTCTGCGCAAGCACAACGGGCTCTGGTTCTACGACGAATCCTACGTCATCTCGCGCCGGCGGGACTGACATTCAGGAACAACATGAGGAAGGACCGCCGCTTGGCGGGAAGGGGTTGGTTGATGCGCGCGTCTTCTCTGTTCACCAGCGAGTCGGTTTCCGAAGGCCATCCGGACAAGGTCTCGGACCAAATCTCCGATGCTATTCTCGATGCGTTCATCGAAAAAGACGTGAAGCTCGGCATTGCTGACGACAGCCAGATCAACACCCGGCTGGGCTGCGAGACGCTTTGCACGACCAACAAGATTGTCATCGCCGGCGAGGGCCGCGGCCAACTGTTTCGCACCATCCATGGCGTCTCGGTCGTAGATCGCGAATTGATCAGTGAGATCGCCCGCGCGGTGGTCAAAGACATCGGTTACGATCAGAACGGCTTTTCATACCACGGCGCCGACATCGAGGTGCTGCTGCACGGCCAATCGCCTGACATAGCGATGGGTGTCGATGCCAAGAAAAAGAAGAGCGGCGAAGAAGAAGGAGCCGGTGACCAGGGCATGATGTTTGGTTATGCCTGCAACGAAAGCGAAGTCTATGAGAAGGGCTCATACATGCCCGCACCGATTTTCTTCGCACACAAGATATTGAAGGTCCTGTCGGAGAAGCGGCGCAATGGCCAGCTATTCGACCTGCAGCCCGATGCCAAGAGCCAGGTCACGGTGAAGTACGTCAACGGCAAGGCGATTGGCTGCACCAAGGTCGTGGTTTCGACCCAACACAATGAGAAGAGCCGCAACGGAAAGAAGTACTCGCCCGGACTGATCAAGGAAATGATCTCGAACGCGGTCGAGTCGGCTCTGCCGAAGGGTTGGATGCCGCAAAAGGCCTCCGACTTCCTGGTCAATCCTACAGGCAACTTTGTGGTCGGCGGACCGGACGGGGACTGCGGGCTCACTGGCCGCAAGATCATCGTCGATACCTACGGCGGTTACGCGCCGCATGGTGGCGGCGCCTTTTCCGGCAAGGATCCTACCAAGGTGGATCGCTCGGCTGCATATGCGGCGCGCTATTTGGCCAAGAACGTGGTGGCGGCGGGGTTCGCTGACCGATGCACTATTCAGGTGGCCTATGCGATCGGGGTCGCCGATCCGATGTCAGTTCTGGTGGACACCCACGGCACCGGCAAGGTCGACGAGAAAAAGCTCGAGAAGGTGCTGCCGGAAATCTTCCGCCTGACGCCCACCAACATTCGCCGCTCGCTGAAGCTGAACCGGCCGATCTATCGTCGGACCGCTGCATACGGCCATTTCGGCCGCGCGCCGGAAAAGGACGGGGGCTTTTCATGGGAAAGAACCGACCTTGCCGATACGTTGAAGCGAGCGATTTGATGTTTCTCGACGTCTGCATTCGGCCGGTACGACGTCGCGACTAGCCGTGAGTACCGTGCGGTGATCACGACGCCACCTTTAAGAAAACCGCAGCAGCGAGCAAAGCCTCCTATCTAGTTTCGTGTCAGTACGTCCGAGTTCAATTGTCCAGGAAACCCACATGACCGCCACCGCCAAGAAGCCAGCTTTTTCCGACTACATCGTCAAGGATATCTCTCTTGCCGAATTCGGCCGCAAGGAGATCTCGCTGGCCGAGACCGAGATGCCGGGCCTTATGGCAACGCGGGAGGAATACGGCCCGAAGCAGCCGCTGAAGGGCGCGCGCATCGCAGGCTCCCTGCACATGACCATCCAGACCGCAGTCCTGATCGAGACCCTGGCTGCGCTGGGTGCCGACATCCGGTGGGTATCCTGCAATATCTATTCGACGCAGGATCATGCGGCGGCAGCGATTGCCGCGGCCGGCATTCCCGTGTTCGCCGTCAAGGGCGAAAGCCTGGCCGAATACTGGGATTACACAGCGAAACTGTTCGACTGGCACGGTGGCGGCACGCCAAACATGATCCTCGATGACGGCGGCGACGCCACCATGCTGGTGCATCATGGGGTGCGCGCGGAGCAGGGCGACGTCAAATTTCTCGACAAGCCGGAATCGGAAGAAGAGGAAGTGTTTTTCGCGCTGATCAAGCGCCTCCTGAAGGAAAAGCCGAAGGGCTACTTTGCCGAGATCGCCAGCAACATCAAAGGCGTCTCGGAGGAAACCACCACGGGCGTGCACCGGCTCTACAATATGGAGAAAGACGGTAAGCTGCTGTTCCCGGCGATCAACGTCAACGACAGCGTCACCAAGTCGAAATTCGACAACCTTTATGGCTGCCGCGAGTCGTTGGTTGACGGCATCCGGCGCGGTACCGACGTGATGATGTCGGGGAAGATCGCAATGGTCGCCGGCTTCGGCGACGTCGGCAAAGGCTCTGCAGCTTCGCTGCGTCAGGCCGGTTGCCGCGTCATGGTCTCCGAAGTCGACCCGATTTGCGCGTTGCAGGCGGCGATGGAAGGATATGAAGTCACTACAATGGAAGACGCCGCGCCACGCGCCGACATCTTTGTCACGGCGACTGGCAACAAGGACATCATCACCATCGAGCACATGCGTGCGATGAAGGACCGGGCGATCGTCTGCAACATCGGTCACTTCGACAACGAAATTCAGATCGCGCATTTGCGTAACCTGAAATGGACCAACATCAAGCCGCAAGTGGATGAGATCACGTTCGCTGACGGCAAACGGATGATCCTTCTTTCCGAGGGACGGCTGGTGAATCTTGGTAATGCGATGGGCCATCCTAGTTTCGTGATGTCCGCTTCCTTCACGAACCAGACGCTGGCGCAGATTGAACTCTTCGCCAACAACAAGGATGGCAAGTACGGGAAAAAGGTTTACGTGCTGCCGAAGTCGCTCGACGAGAAGGTCGCGCGGCTGCACCTTTCGAAGATCGGCGTGAAGCTGACAAAGCTGCGACCTGATCAAGCCGAATACATCGGGGTCAAGCCGGAAGGCCCGTTCAAGGCGGATCACTACCGCTACTGAAAGCTCGCCATAGCGCATTTTGGCCATGCCCGGGCTTGTGCCGGGCACTAACCTCTTTACAAACAGCCGGGCAGCCGGATCATCTAGCGCCAACGCTCGTTGGCGCCGTTCCCCGGCTGAAGTCAGGACGAAGTTGAGCCCGGAGACCACGATGCCAGCAGAACATTTTGACGTACTGATCGTCGGGGCGGGGCTATCCGGAATCGGCGCGGGCTATCACCTGCAACATAAGTGTCCCGGCAAAAGCTTTGCCATCCTCGAGGGCCGTGACTGCATTGGAGGTACCTGGGACCTCTTCCGATATCCCGGCGTCCGTTCCGACAGCGACATGTTCACGCTGGGGTATTCGTTCAAACCGTGGACCGAGCCGAAGGCCATCGCGGACGGGCCACAAATCCTGAACTATGTGCGCGAGACCGCCACTGAGAACGGCATCGACCGGAAGATCCGATTCAACCATCGTGTCAAGAAGGCCTTATGGTCCTCGTCCGAGACGCGCTGGACGGTTGAGGCCGAGCGCGGGTCGGAGGGCGCGACCGAGATGGTGCGCTTCACCTGCAATTTCCTGTTCATGTGCTCAGGTTATTACAAGTACGAGGAAGGCTACACGCCGGATTTCAAGGGCAGCGCGGACTTTGGCGGCCTTATCGTGCATCCTCAAAAATGGACCAATGAGATCGACTACGCCGGCAAGCGCGTTGTGGTGATCGGGTCGGGTGCAACCGCGGTAACGCTGGTGCCGGAGATGGCGAAGCAAGCCGCTCATGTGACGATGCTCCAGCGCTCACCGACCTATGTCGTTTCGCGGCCCGCGCAGGATCCGGTCGCCAACAAGTTGCGGCGCAATCTGCCGGCGACGCTCGCCTATCATCTGATTCGCTGGCGTAACGTGCTGTGGGGGATGTATTTCTTCCAACTCAGCCGACGTAAGCCCGCGCGGGTCAAGGAACTGATCCTTGGCGGAGTAAAGATGGCGCTCGGTCCCGACTACGACATCGCCACTCATTTCACGCCACGATACAACCCGTGGGACCAGCGGCTTTGCCTGGTGCCGGATGGCGATCTGTTCAACTCCATCAAGGAAAAGCGCGCCTCCGTGGTGACGAACGAGATCGACAGCTTCACCCATAGAGGCATTCGTCTGAAGGACGGCAGCGAACTCGATGCGGATATAATCGTCACCGCGACCGGCCTCGTTCTACAGGTTCTCGGGGGGATCGAGGTCCGCGTCGACGGCCGCATGGTCGATTTCGCAAAAACCCTGAACTACAAGGGTATGATGTATTCGGATGTGCCGAACCTGGCATCGGCGTTCGGCTACACCAATGCATCGTGGACGCTGAAATGCGATCTGACCTGCGAATATGTCTGCCGATTGATCAATTACATGGACCGACACGGCTACAAGAAGTGCATGCCCCACAATATCGACCCGTCGATTACCGAACTGCCCTCACTGGATTTCTCGTCCGGGTACGTCCAGCGCTCGGTCGCAAAAATGCCGAAGCAAGGATCAAAGCGGCCCTGGAGGCTTTATCAGAACTACGCGCTGGACATCGTCAGCTTGCGCTTCGGCAAAGTCGATGACGGGGTCATGCAGTATTCCTGAGATACGCCGGCACACGCGCCACAGCTTGTCGGCGTGCCTGCGGGCGAACAGCACGCGCCTCGTTACCAACCAGGCAGTTGACGTTTGCACCCTGCCTGGTTGAGTCAGGCGGCTGCCGCGATCGACTTGAGGAAACCATCGATCTCGGTCTGAAGGCTCGTTGTCGAATCGGACAATTGCTTGGCCGACGACAGTAGCTGGCTCGACGCTGCGCCCGTCTGGGTGGCGCCCTGGCTGACCTCAGCAATGGTGCCGGCAACTTGAGAGGTGCCTGAGGCTGTACGCTGGATATTGCCGGAGATTTCCTGGGTCGCGGCCCCCTGTTCCTCGATCGCAGCCGAGATCGCGCTGGCGATGTCCGAAATCTTTCCGATGGTGGAGCTGATCATCTTGATGGACCCAACGGCTTCCTGCGTGGCCGTCTGCATGCCCGCGATCTGTATCCCGATCTCGTCGGTCGCCTTTGCAGTCTGATTGGCCAGCGCTTTCACCTCCTGGGCAACCACGGCAAAACCCCGACCCGCATCGCCGGCCCGCGCCGCCTCGATAGTGGCATTCAGCGCAAGCAGATTAGTCTGCTCGGCGACCGAGGTGATCAGCTTGATCACATCACCGATCCGGTTCGCAGCTTGCGACAGCGCATTGATGCGTCCGTCGGTTTCGTCAGCCTGCTTGACCGCGCTTTGGGCGATGCGGTTGGATTCCTGTACCTGCGCTGAAATCTCCCGGACCGATATCGCAAGCTCCTCGGTCGCCGAGGCCACCGACTGCACGTTATTGGATGCGTCGGCTGAGGCGTTGGCCACGACGGTTGCAAGCCTCGTGGTATTTCCCGCGTTATCGCTCAGCGAGCGGGCAGTCCGCTCCAGGTCGTCCGAGGCGGTCATCAAGGACGTGATGATGGTCCGGAAACGGGCGCTCGCTTCAGCGATCGCGTCTTTGCGGGCCTGGCGGTTGGCGCCGAAATAGAAGGCAACAACGTTTTCGGTGTCGAGCATGTTGGCCTTGGCGATCGCTCTCTGCATCAATGACTTTTTTTCACGCGCCTCGTGTGCCGCCCGCCCAAATCGCGGGACCTGGACCTCGGACTCGACGGCTTCCATTAGTTGTTCGGCCACGAACATCAACCGGCAGCCGATATACCATTGCGGCGTGACCCCGGCGCCCTGATTGAGTTCGCAAAAGCGCGCTATCGAGGCCGTGTAGGCATTGCCGAATTCGCCGGATGCGATCAAATCCCAATGATGCATCTGCAGCCGAATCGCCTCCTGCATGGCGCCATCCCTGAGGATGCCGCAGGAAGGATCATAGTGGCGTACCTTCTCGTAGAACCGGGCCAGGATAGCCGGCAAGGCAGCCGCCAGAAGAGGTCGCATCTCGCGCAAGCTGATCCGCATCGGCTCGTCGAGCCTCAGCAAGTCCAGGCGTATGGCTGTCCAGTCAGGGCTCATCGATAGCTCCAGCGCAGGGATCCCGGCTAAGAGCTCATTTAAGATGCGCGTGGTTAACGGATTGCGAATTTCACAGTAGTTATACGGATGGACGGGGAATCCGAGCGGCCAGGGAGCCCAGGGAAGCTTCGGGTCGCTAAATTCGGTCGTGGGGCGGCCCCGGCCTACAAGGCTTCAAGCCGCCGGCTTGCCGATCGTGATCTTCAGAGTCCCAATGCCATCGACGCCGCATTCGATCCTATCGCCCGGGGAGAGGGCGGCCACGCCTGCCGGCGTCCCCGTCATGATGATATCGCCGGCGCCAAGCGAAACCTGCTCCGAGAGCTTGGCAATGATCTCCGGAACGCTCCAGATCAGTTCAGTGAGGTCTCCCTTCTGGCGTTCGGTACCGTTGACAGAAAGCCAGATTCTTCCTTTGGCTGGATGACCGATCTTTGAAGCCGGCTGTAACGGGCTGCATGGCGCGGAATGGTCGAAAGATTTGCCGACCTCCCATGGCCGCTCCTTCTTGCGCGCCGCCAGCTGCAGGTCCCGGCGGGTAAGATCGATCCCGACGCCATAACCGTAGACGTGATCGAGCGCCGTTGCGGCCGGAATGTTCAGACCGCCGCTCTTCATCGCCACGATCAATTCGACCTCGTGGTGCAAATCCTTGGTCAAGGGCGGATACGGAATGGTGGCGCCGTCCGGTTCCAGCATATCGGCGTGTTTCGCAAAGAAAAACGGCGGCGCACGTTCGTCATTCCCCATTTCGCGGATGTGTTCGAGATAATTTCGTCCGACACACCAGATGCGGCGAACAGGAAACGATCTGCTTTCGCCGGCGACGGGCAGCGAGGCTTGCGGAGCAGCGGGAATGACAAAGGATGTGGCGGTCATGAAAGGAGTCTCGGCAGGTTGGAGGCGAACAGTTTCTACTTGGCTCTAGGCGATTGCGCTGATCGGCGCCAGCGTCAGGGGGCCGGCGTCGCGATGCTGAATGCGGAAAAAGGAAGCGTAGCGGCCGTCACGGCGCAACAACTCCTCATGCCGCCCGCGCTCCACGATCTGGCCGCCCTCTACCACGAGGATGGCATCGGCGTGCATGATGGTGTGCAGGCGATGCGCGATGACGATGGTGGTCCGGTTGCGGCAGAGATGTTCGATCGCTTCCTGCACCTGTTGCTCAGATTCTGAATCCAGAGCCGCGGTCGCTTCGTCAAGCAGGATGATCGGGGCATCCTTCACGAGCGCCCGCGCCACCGCGATGCGCTGGCGTTGGCCGCCCGACAATTGGGTGCCGTGTTCTCCGACCGGCGTCTGATAGCCGAGCGGAAAGCCCATGATGAAGTCGTGGGCGCAGGCTGCCTTTGCGGCGGCCATGATTTCCATTTCGGTCGCGCCAATCTTGCCGAAAGCTATGTTCGCGGCGATGGTGTCCCGAAACAAGTAGACGTCCTGGCCCACATAGGCGCTCTGCTGGCGCAGCGATCGCCGCGATACGGTGGAAACGGGCTGCTGGTCGATCAGGATGTCGCCCTGGTCCGCATCATAGAACCGCAGTAGCAGCGCCAGCACCGTCGATTTGCCACCGCCGGAAGGGCCGACCAGCGCGGTGACCTTTCCTGGCTCCGCGACAAAGCTCATTCCACTGAGGACCGGCTCATTTCGACGGTAGGCGAAGGTCACTTCGCGCATTTCCACCCGCGCATCGCTCAGCTTCAGGGAAGGCTTGTTGTCGTCCAGTGGTTCGCTGGATGGGCTATCGACTATCTCCAGCAGTTTGCGCGCGCCGATCAGATTGCTGTTCAACTCGATGTTCAGGCGAGCCAGACGTTTGGCCGGCTCATAGGCCAACAGGAAGGCAGTAAGGAACGAAAAAAACTGGCCTGGGGTCGCGCCCATCGCGACCACGCTGTAGCCCCCGTACATGAGTCCACCGGCGACCGCCAATCCACCCAGCGTCTCCATAAGCGGGCTTGAGCGATTGGAAACCCGCGCCATTTTGTTGGCGTTGTGTTCGACGGCTGTAATGCTGGCATCAATGCGCTCGCGCATCGTCTGCTCAAGCGTGAACGCCTTCACGGTGCGGATACCTTGCAGCGATTCCTGCATGGTCTCGAGAATATCGGCCGTGCCCGTGAACTGGTTATGCGCGAGCCCCTTGATCCGTTTCACCAGCTTGCGCAGCACCAGCATCGCCGGCGGCGCGACCAGAAAGCCGAGCATTGCCATGTAGGGGTCCTGCAGCAGCATGACTGTGACCAGGCCAAACAGCAGCAGCACGTCGCGTCCCAGCGCGTTGACCAGGAGACTAAGCACCTGGGCCACGGAATGCGCGCCGGATGTAAGGCGTGCGAGGAATTCCGATGAATGCCTTTCGGAGAAGAATCCGACGCTTTCGTTCATCAGTTTGGCGAACAACCGGCGCTGGTTGTTGGCAAGGATGGCGTTGCTGATCTTCGAAAGGATAACCTGATGACCGTAAGTCGCCGCACCCTTCACGATGAAGATCAGGACGATTAGCCCGGAGAGCAAGGCGATGCCGCGGACGTCCTTGTCAACATATGCCTTGTTGATGACTTGACCGAGGATCCAGGCCGAGCCTGCGGTCGCGGCGGCAGAAACTGCCATCAGCACGAAGGCAAGCACATAGCGGCGCCAGTAGGCGGCGCCCTGTTCCGTCACCAGGCGACGGATGAGGAGAGCGGCGCCTGTTGGGTCGTCGGTGATTTTTCTCGGAAGTTCGGTCATCCGCGTTCCATCGACGGCACACGGCAAATCGCCCGCCGTCAGTAGCTGCGCGATGCCTCCTTGCCCGCTATATCATGGTTTTTCAAGTCAAATCAGGACTTGCGCATCGCGAGAATCTACGCCGACACAGCCTGCTTCAGGTCATGATGCCGCTCGCGCAGCAGCTTCTCTTCCCATGCGAGCGCATGCGCCGCGATGGTGTCTAGATTGTCGTATTGCGGCGTCCAGTCCAGAGTCGCTCGCAACCGAGCAGTGTCGGCGACCATGCTCATGATATCGCCCGATCGACGTGCGCCATGTTGAACCGCGAAGTTGCGGCTCGAGATGCGCCGTACCGCCTCGATCGTCTCCAGCACCGAGTAGCCCCGGCCATAACCGCAGTTCAACGTCGCCGAGGCTCCGCCTTCGGACAGATACGTCAGCGCCGCGCGATGGGCCTGGGCAAGGTCAGTCACGTGAATGAAGTCGCGGATACAGCTTCCGTCCGGTGTCGGGTAGTCGGTTCCGAACACGTCGATTTTGGCGCGCTGACCGGTGGCGGCCTCGACGGCGATCTTCAGAAGATGGGTAGCGCCGACTGTCGCCAATCCAATGCGCCCCTGCGGATCGGCGCCGGCAACATTGAAGTAGCGCAACACCAGGTATTTCATGTCGTGCGCCGAGGCGACGTCATGCAGCATGATTTCGGTCATCAGCTTGGACGAGCCATAGGGCGATAGCGGCCGCGTCGGAGCCTCTTCGGTGACGGGTACCTGATCCGGATTGCCGTACACTGCTGCCGTCGATGAGAATATGAACCGGCTCACGCCTGAGTTCACCGCGGCGTTCAGCAGGCTGCGGGTGGTCATGGTGTTGTTGCGGTAATAGGCGAGGGGATCGCGCATCGATTCCGGCACCACCACGGAACCGGCGAAGTGAACGATGCTCTTCACACCCCGGGTTCTGATCACACCCTCAACGAGGTTTTCATCTCCTGCATCACCGATGAAGAGCGGCACGCCTTCCGGCAGAAACGTGGAGAACCCAGTCGAGAGATTGTCGATGACGACGACACTTTCGCCGGCTTCCGCCAGCGCTTGAACCAAGTGACTTCCAATATAGCCGGCGCCGCCGGTGACAAGCACGGTCATGAACTCGCTCTCCCAAATTCAGCGTGAATTTAGGGGGCAGGCGGTGAAGCGTGGGTTTCGGATTCGGTGAACTGGCGACTATGCTTAATCTTGCGTATAGCAGGTGCGCGAAACGGAGCCCGACGTGGGAATAAAGAACATCTCCGCTGAAAACTTGCAGTTGATCGTGCCGAATCTGCACAGGCGCTATTCCGGTGTTACCGCGACGAATCGGATGGTCGCGCCCAAGCTCGCGGAAGCTTTCCGCGCAAGCTGGCTAGGGCCGGATGCGCCGCCGGGTGTGGCGCGATTGAGCCTCTCGGATGTCGTGAAATTGCGGTGGCAGGACGCGCCACTGATCTGGCATGCGCGGCGCAACAACGAGATGATCGTAGGCGTGCTGCTGCGCTGGCTTGGATGGCCCTTGCGGCTAGTATTCACCTCCGCGGCGCAACGGCACCATACCTGGATCACCCGTTGGCTGATCGAAAGAATGGACGCGATCATTGCCACCAACGACATTTCTGCTTCCTTCCTGAAGCGGCAGGCCACCGTCATTCCCCACGGCGTGGACACCGACCACTACGCCCCACCGGCGGACCGGGCCGCCGCGTTCGCGCAAGCAGGGTTGCCGGGCCGATATGCGATCGGCTGCTTCGGGCGGGTCCGCGCGCAAAAAGGCAGCGACGTGTTCGTGGATGCGATGTGCCGCTTGCTGCCACGCTATCCCCATTTTAGCGCGGTCATGGTCGGCGCGATCACGCCCGAGCAACGGGCTTTTGCCAACGAGCTGAACCAACGGATCAAGGCCGCCGGGTTGGGACCGCGCTTTCTCACTACCGGTGAACTGCCTATCGAGGAGGTGCAGCGCTGGTACGGGCGGCTGACCATCTACACGTTTGCTTCGCGCAACGAGGGTTTCGGTCTTACGTTGATCGAGGCGATGGCGGCGGGAGCGGCGGTTGTTGCTTCGCGCGCGGGCGCTGCGGAACTCGCGATCGAGGACGGCGTCACAGGGTTCCTTACGCCACCGGGCGATGTCGCCGCACTGGTTGCAGCCCTGGAGCCGCTGATGCGCAATCCTGCGCTGGCAGCAGAGATGGGTGCGCGGGGACGCGCGCGGGTGCTCGACAAATTCAGTATCGAGCAGGAAGCAAAAAGGATTGCGGAGGTCTATCGGGCGTTAATTTGAGCGATCGTGTCGGCGACAAACGCGTCGAGATCGCCTCCGGCAAACAGAAAGCCGGGCAGCCCCGCGGATTTCGCCGCCTCGAGGTCGGTCGGGCGGTCGCCAATGACGAAACTGCCTTCCCGCCGTACCGGCCACTGCGCCATCAGGTCGTGAATCATGCCCGGGCTTGGCTTTCGCCAATGATGGTCTTCCAGATAGCCCGCCACTGATCCCCCCGGATGATGCGGGCAGTACCTGATGTCGTCGATCCGTGCTCCCAGCGTGGCAAGTTCGGCGCACATCCAGTCATGCAGGGCGCACAGTTCCTCCTCAGTGAAGAAGCCCCTGGCCACGCCGGATTGGTTGGTGAAGAAGAATACGAAATAGCCGGCATCGTTGAGCCTGCGGATCGCCTTTGCGGCGTTCGGCATCCAGCGAATTCGGTCGCGACTGCCCATGTAGCCATCATCATGGTTGACGACGCCATCGCGGTCGAGGAAAGCCGCGGGGCGGGCTACCCGGCCAGCATCCTCCGCGCTGCTCATTTTGACGGTGCCTCGCGCATCATGCTTTGCTCGATCTCATCGCAGATCCCGTGCGCGATCGTGAGATGCAGTTGCTGGACGATCGGCGTGTCATCGCTCGGCGCAATCAAGATATGGTCGCAGAACGCTCCTAGCGCCTCGCCCTTGCTCCCGGTCAAGCCAATGGTAACAAGCCCTCGTTCACGCGCGGTGCGCAGCGCGGCCCGGATATTTGCCGAAGTTCCAGATGTAGAGAGCGCCAGCAGTACGTCGCCGGGATTGCCAAGACCCGCGACCTGACGCGCGAACACCTGTTCGAACCCGTAATCATTGGCAATCGCCGTCAGCGCTGACGTATCGGTGGTTAACGCGATGGCGGCGTAGGCCGGTCGGTCGTGTTTGTAACGTCCGACGATCTCAGCAGCGATATGCTGCGCGTCGGCGGCGCTGCCGCCATTGCCGATGATCAGAAGCTTATTGCCCGCGCGAAGTGCTGCGATGATGGCGGCGGCGATTGCACGCGCTCTGTTGCAGAAGTCGTCGTCCTGCGTCACCCGCTGAAGCGCAGCCAATGATAAGGCGAGGTGCGCAGCGATCGGATCTTTGGAATGGCTCAAGGCGCACCCTCAGGGTTGCTTGCTCGGTTCTCTGGTAATGATCGTGTCAAAGCTGTGCAAGTACGCGGCTTCAAGGTGCACCGCGCTCAGTGGCGTCCGCCAGGACGCGATGTGCGATTTCAGCCACCTCGGCAGCCGGAATATCGCGCATGCACCGATGCCCGTTCATGGTGCAGACCGGGCGATGGCAAGGCTGACATGGGACCAGGGTTTTGGTCTGTACCGTCGCCGCCAATCCGTTCAGCGGGGCCCAGAGGGAAGGACTGGTCGGGCCGAAGATGCCCATCGTGGGTGTGTTCACCGCGGCGGCGATATGCATCAGCCCCGAATCGTTTGAAATCGCGATACTGGCCGCCGCCATGGCAAGGATGCCGTTGCGCAGATCGGTCCCGGTCAGGTCGCGCACGCGAGGTCCGCCGACAGCCGCAATCTCCGCTGCTGCCGCCTTTTCCGCCGGGCCGCCGATCACCCAGACATCAAGCCCCTGTTCAGCCAGTAGACGCGCGGCTTGTGGATAATAGGTCCAGCGCTTGGATGCGCCCACCGAGCCCGGAGCCAGCGCGACGGCGGCGCCAGTTCCCAAGGCATTGGCTTGCCGCCAGTCGGTTACGTCGTTGGCAGGCACGACAAGTTGAGGTACGGGCCACTCGGACGGGAGTGGCGCTCCGTCAGGAAGCGCCAGCGCGGCATTTTTGTCGATGAAGCGGGGCAGGGCCTTCTCCCCCCAGCGCCAGCGGTTGAGGAGGCCGAATCGCGCCTCCCCGACGAAACCGATCCGCTCGGGGATATTGGCAAGCATGGGAGCGACTGCTGACTTCCAGGTACGTGGGAGAATCAGCGCGGTGCCGTAGTCTCGCTCGCTCAGCAACCTAGCCAGCCGCCATTGCTTTGCCGGCGCTAGCCGGCCGCGGGGCAGCTCGCACACGATCCCCGACCTGATGCCAGGCATATAATCCACCAGCGGCGCGCATTGCGCGCTGACGAGCACGTCCACGGGCCGCTTCGGCCAGCGCTGCTTGAGAACCTGCACCACGGTATGCCCGCGCACGAAATCGCCGATCCACATGTAGGGGACGATGAGAATCGGCCGCTTGTCGGCCGCGTCTTCCACATCAGCAACGATTGCTGAACTAGTGTTCATTCTTTCCGGCTTCACAGGTAATTCGCTGTCGTGGGTAACTGCTCCGGCCGGCCGGGTAAAGACACCCGGGCCAACCAGCCCGTAACGTCGCTGACGCAAGTTGCCTGCCGCACAGGAGTGAGGCAAAGCTGCCCCGCACATCAGAGGCAGGGTAGTGAATGTTGCTGGTAACGGGGGGCGCCGGCTTTATCGGCTCAAACGTCGTGGCGGCACTCAATGACGCCGGCCGTGCCGACGTAACGGTTTGCGACGTCCTCGGCGACAACGGCAAATGGCGCAACTTGGCGAAGCGGCAGGTCGCGGACATCGTGCCACCCGCTGACCTGCCGGGCTGGCTCGAAGGCCGACGGCTGGATGCAATCATTCATCTCGGCGCCATTTCGGACACCACCGCGACCGACGGCGATCTCGTTGTGGAAACGAACTTCCGGTTATCGATGCGGCTGCTGGATTGGTGTACGGCGAATGGCACGCCGCTGATTTACGCATCTTCCGCATCCACGTATGGCGACGGCGCGCAGGGATTTCGCGACGACCCGTCGACGTCGGCTCTGAAGACGTTGCGGCCAATGAATCTGTACGGCTGGAGCAAGCATCTGTTCGACGTCGCGGTGGCCGAGCGGGCTGCCCGGGGTGACAACCTCCCGCCACAATGGGCCGGCTTGAAGTTCTTCAACGTGTTCGGTCCAAACGAATATCACAAGGGCGCGATGATGAGCGTGCTGGCGCGCCGCTTCGATGACATCAAAGCCGGTCACCCTGTGCAGCTGTTCAAGTCGCATCGGGAGGGCATCGCCGATGGCGATCAAAGGCGCGATTTCATTTATGTCGATGATGTCGTGCGCGTTATGACGTGGTTGCTCGCGACGCCATCGGTCAGCGGCATCTTCAACGTCGGCACCGGCAAGGCACGCAGCTTCAGGGAGATGATGCTTGCCGCCTATGCCGCGCTCGGCGCGTCTCCCAACATCCAGTACGTCGATATGCCGGAAGCGATCCGTGCTAGCTATCAGTACTTCACCCAGGGCGAGATCGATCGGCTGCATCGCGCTGGTTACAATGGCGGCTTCACCGCCCTGGAACAGGCGGTCGAGACCTACGTCAAGAGCTACCTCGACCGACCCGATCGTTTCCGCTGATTGCGCAACAGGTGACGAATTTCGATGCTGTTTGATTTTGACGCATTGTCGCATGCGATTGCCGGCCGAACAGTGCTCTGCGTCGGCGATCTCATGCTTGACGAATTCGTGTATGGCGAGGTTGCCCGCATTTCGCCGGAAGCGCCGGCGGCAGTCATCGCAGTACAACGCAGCCAAACCAACGTCGGCGGCGCCGGCAACGTCGCGCGCAATATCGCCTCGCTGGGCGCTCGCTGCATCATTGTCGGGCTGATCGGCGACGACGATGCCGGCTCGAAACTGAAAACCGCACTTTCGCGAGAAAGTTTGATCGAAAGCATATTGGTATGTGATAGCGAACGGCCGACTACCAGAAAAGTGCGCTTCGTCTCCGAGCACTACTCTACCCACATGCTGCGCGCGGATTGGGAGCACGCCGCCCCGGCGGCAGCCGAAATCGAACAGAAACTGATCGATGCGATATTGCCGCTACTCTCCCGCGCGGACATCGTGTTGCTGTCCGATTACGCCAAGGGGGTACTGACGGCGCGCGTGATCCGCACGGTGATCGATACCGCGCGAAAGCTCGGCAAGGCGGTAATCGTCGATCCCAAGAGTCCCAGCTTTGCGATCTACCGGGGCGCGACGGTGCTGACACCTAACCTGAAAGAATTCGCGGAGGCGACCCGCAGCCGGGCCGATTCGCAAGAGGACATCGCCGACGCCGCTACCGAAACGATGAGATTGGTGGATTGCGAGGCCATGCTTGTGACCCAAAGCGAGCACGGAATGACGCTGGTGCCACGGAACGGTGAGGCGGTTCATGTGTCGGCTCATCCGGTCAAAGTGCGGGACGTCTCGGGGGCAGGCGATACGGTGGCCGCCGCAGTCGCCGTGACGCTTGCGGCCGGTGCGGACTGGGAGACGGTGTTGCGCATGGCAAATGCTGCCGCAGCGGTCGCCGTCAGCAAAAAGGGCACCGCCACCGTTACGTCGGCTGAGCTGCGGCGAAGAATACTGCCGCATGCATTCCTTGCCGCTGAAGAGAAAATCGTATCGCGTGGCGATGGTCTCAAGGCGCACCTTCTGGAGTGGCAGCGGCAAGGCTTCAAGGTCGGCTTCACCAATGGGTGTTTCGACATCCTCCATCCCGGTCACGTCAAGCTACTCACCACGGCTCGCAGCGCATGCGATCGGCTGATTGTCGGGCTGAACAGCGACTCCTCGGTGAAGCGGCTGAAGGGCGAAGGACGGCCCGTTCAGGGCGAGCGCGCGCGGTCGGAAGTGCTTGCCGCGCTGGAGGCAGTCGACCTCATCGTGATCTTCGAGGAGGACACGCCGATGAAGTTGATCGCGGAAATCAAACCGGCTGTGCTGGTCAAGGGCGGCGACTACACGCGCGAGCAGGTGGTGGGTCACGAGATAGTGGAAGCAGACGGCGGCGAAGTGCTGCTGGTCGACATCTTGCCGGGGTTCAGTACGAGTTCGCTGCTCAGTCGAACCCGGGGTGGCAAGGCTTGAGCGCGCCGGTGAAGGCGCCGATGCCGGCGTCGCTCCGGCGTTTGTGGCGGGATCCGGCCGCGTGGTCGAGGACGTCCGATGTCTTAGCCATCTTGGTTGCCGCGAGCCTGCCTTGGTCGACGACCCTGGTTGCGATCTTCGCATCCGCATTCCTGCTGACAATGTTGCCGCACCTTGATTGGAAGGCGTTCCTACAATCGTTAAAGCGCCCGATCTCTGCGCTACCAATTGCGCTGTTCGTGCTCGCGCTCGCTGGAACGCTCTGGTCGAATGCTTCATGGGCCGAGCGGTTCCACGCCGTTGGTCCGTTTGCAAAGCTGCTGTTTCTGCCGCTGCTGCTTTATCAGTTTGAACGCTCCGCGCGTGGCGTGCAGGTGCTGATGGCATTTCTGGTCTCGTGCCTGTTATTGATGCTGATGTCCTGGATCGTTGCAGTCGATCCGAGCCTCGCGCTGCGGTCGAACCCCGAATACGGAGTGCCGGTAAGAAACTACATCGATCAAAGTCAGGAGTTCGCACTTTGCGCCCTGCTGCTTGCGTATCCCGTGATCACGCGCTGGCGGGCAAAAAAGATGACCTTGGCATTGGTGCTCGCGGCGATTTCGTTGAGCTTCATGGCGAATATGATATTCGTGACCATTTCACGAACCGCGCTGGTAACGATACCCATTATGGTCGGGGTGTTCGCGATGCTTCACCTGAAATGGCGGAGCATCATTTTGATCGGCTGCGCGACGGCGGTCTTGGGCGCTTTGGCGTGGACGACATCGGCCAAATTGCGCGCCACAGGCGCAAAATTTTCAACGGAATATATTCTGTATAGCGAACAGAACATCCCCACCTCCACTGGCTTACGGCTCGTATTTTGGCAGAAGTCGCTAAGGTTTTTTTCCCAAGCGCCAATCTTCGGCCATGGCACGGGTTCGATACGAGGGTTGTTCGAAAGCGCCGCTGTTGGCCAGGCTGGCGCGGCCGCCGAGGTGATTGCAAATCCCCATAACCAGACGCTGGGCGTCGCCGTCCAGTGGGGCGCCATTGGCGTTGCCATTCTATACGCGATGTGGCTGGTGCATCTGTTCGCTTTCCGGGGCGCCTGTTTGCCAAGCTGGGTTGGAATGATGGTCGTGCTGCAGAATATGTTGACCTCGCTCTTTAATTCTCATCTTGTGGATTTCACGGCAGGCTGGATGTACGTGTTTGGTGTGGGGATTGCAGGTGGCATGTTGGGGAGACTTCAGAGGGCGCCGAACCACCTCGACTGGGAGTCAGATCCTGCGCACGGCCCGACCCAGAGATACCGGGCCGCTAAATGATCCGCCTCCCAAACCTAGCGTCGCGAAACCTGTTGATCGCAGCGCATGACGCGCTTGCGACTGCGCTTGCGGTGTTCGCGAGCTTTTACCTGCGTTTCGAGGACGAAGCGTTTTCCGATCGTCTGCCGTTGTTGCTGCGTATCCTGCCGTACTTCGTCGCCTTCAGCATAGTGGTTTGTTACGCGTCCAATCTAACCACCACGAAGTGGCGCTTCATTTCGTTGCCTGACGCCTTGAACATAGTCCGGGTAGCCACCGTATTGGCGTTAGCGCTCCTGGTGCTGGATTATTTACTCGTCGTCCCCATGATTCAGGGACGGTTGCCGGTGCCAAATCTGCAGCCGCCCTTTTTTCTCGGCAAAGTCACGATCGTCCTTTTCTGGTTGCTCGAGGTGTTTTTTCTTGGCGCTCTGCGCTTTGCCTATCGCCACTTCCGCTATTCGCGGACCCGATATCACGCGCGAAGTGAAGGCGCACAGCCCACTCTTCTGATCGGTCGTGTTGCCGATGCTGAGGTGCTCCTGAGGGCCATTGAAAGCGGCGCGGTAAAACGCCTTTGGCCCGTGGGCATATTGTCACCATCTCCGGCCGATCACGGTCAATCTATCCGGAGCATACCGGTGCAGGGCGGGATCGAGGATTTCGAGGACGTGATTGCGGAGTTCGCGCGACGCAACAAGCCGATTGCCCGGCTGGTGATGACACCGTCGGCCTTCGAGCAGGACGCGCGGCCCGAGTCCGTTCTGATGCGGGCGCGCAGGCTGGGACTGATCGTCAGCCGTCTGCCTTCGCTAGAGAGCGGGGAGACGCCGCGGCTGACCAGTGTCGCGGTGGAAGACCTGCTGCTGCGTCCCAGCGAAAACATCGACTACGCTCGTTTGGAGCGACTGGTCAAAGACAAGGCCGTCATCATCACCGGCGGCGGCGGCTCGATAGGTTCGGAAATATGCGAGCGCGTCGCCACATTCGGCGCGGCGAGATTGCTGGTGATCGAGAATTCCGAGCCAGCTCTCTACACCATAACGGAATCCCTCGCAGCCCAGCACAGCCGCGTCGGCATCCAGGGGCGAATCGCGGATATTCGCGATCGCGAACGCATCCTCCAGCTCATGAGCGAGTTCAAGCCCAACATCGTGTTTCACGCCGCCGCTCTCAAGCATGTGCCCATCCTTGAGCGCGATTGGAGCGAAGGCGTGAAGACAAATATATTCGGATCGATCAATGTCGCGGACGCGGCGCTCGCGGCGGGCGCCGAAGCCATGGTGATGATCTCGACGGACAAGGCCATCGAACCGGTCTCGATGCTGGGCCTGACAAAGCGGTTTGCCGAGATGTATTGCCAGGCGCTGGATCATGATCTGGCCGCGCAGCCCGGCGCGAACCCAATGCGGCTCATTTCAGTCCGGTTCGGCAACGTGCTGGCTTCCAACGGGTCGGTCGTGCCCAAATTCAAGGCCCAGATCGATGCGGGCGGTCCGGTGACCGTGACGCACCCTGATATGGTCAGGTATTTCATGACCATTCGCGAAGCCTGCGATCTCGTGATCACGGCCGCGACCCACGCCCTGGCGTCGGCACGTCCCGGTGTCTCGGTCTACGTGCTCAACATGGGACAGCCGGTCAAGATTGTCGATCTGGCCGAGCGGATGATCCGGCTATCCGGCCTGCAGCCTGGACATGACATCGACATTGTTTTCACCGGAATGCGGGCCGGCGAACGGCTCAACGAGATTTTGTTTGCGACCGAGGAGCCGACGATTGAAATCGGCGTTGCCGGCATCATGGCTGCCAAGCCGAACGAACCTTCGATGAAGGCGCTGCGGGGCTGGATCGCGTCGCTCGAGCAGGCCATCGCCAAAGATGACCGGGCAACCATCAGGGCCGTTCTAAAGCAGGCCGTCCCTGATTTCGGATCGAGCACACCCCTCGGCGCGGATGTGACCCTCAGGACTATGTAAAGCTGGTGTAATCCGAATATTCGGCTGACGATGTGCCGGACAAATCTTGCTCATCCGTATGTTGAAGGATCCAAATGCGTCGTTACTTCGCCATGCCGATCGGCGCCGTGCCTTGCGCAGCTTTCTCGGCGCTGAAGATCCAGACCAGACCGCCGCAAGCCCCAACCATAAAGGACACGGCACCGAACAGCAATGAAACGTTCACGCCTTCGTTCGTCATCAGTCCGGCGTACCCGAACGCCAGCCCCATGGTGGCTTCACGCAGTCCCCAGCCCGCAATCGAGATCGGCAACATGGTAATCAGCATGACCGGGGGGATTAGCTGAAACACTTGCGGGAACGAAACAGGCGCTGCGATCGATTTGACGATGCACCAGGCTATGACCACGGTGAGGACGTGAACCATCACGGAAGTCGTCGCAACGACAGGTCCGTGCTGGCGACTGAAAAGCACACGGTTGGCGATTACAGAGCAGGCGTGAATGTGGTGCGTCCCCCACCAGCGCTTCAACCAAGGCCAGGGCAACCTACCCACAACGAGAAAGCCGGCGCCCGCCGCGAGCGCCACCACATCGACGAACAATAACGCCGAGCGGCCGGCGCCATCGCTGATCAGATCGTAGCTCCACGGCAGGGTCGCAACGACAATGATTGCAAGTGCGATCAATCCGATGGCGCGGTCGACGAAAATGGAATAGGTAGCCGCGCGCCAGCCGGCGCCGCCGCGCGCCACGAGCCAAAGTCGCACGGCGTCGCCGCCGATCGACGACGGAAGGGTCTGGTTGAAAAAGGCTCCAATCATATTGAAGCGCATCGCCTGTTGTGTGGCCAATGGCGCGCCGCACTGCGCCCCGATCTCGCGCCATCGCAGTACGCCTGTAAAGACTTGTAAGAAAGTTACCGCGATCGCCAACGCTATCCAGCCTAGGCTCCTCGCGTTGATGCGCGAGACAAGCTGAGGAAGATCGACGTTGCGGAGTGCCAGATAAAGCAGCGCCGCCGAGATCGTAATTTTTATCGACGAAAAGAGGATCCGGCGCATTTTTTCCGCGCTAGCCAGGCTCAAGAAGCTTTTTGACCACGGCGCAACCCAAGGCGGGGTCAAAGACGACGCCTTGGTATGGTTTTGGAGCCGATCTTGCAATAGCTCCGTGACTTGCTATTGCGACACCCTCGTCACGACGGGTAAAGAAACTCGGTAAAGTGAGCAACTTGCCCGAGCGTCAACCCGCGTTCATTCGGCTTGGTAACGCACCCACCACAAAGTTGAGGCATCAATGGACGGCAAAATTGTTCCACTCATCATGTGCGGCGGCGCTGGAACCCGGCTGTGGCCAGCCTCGCGCGAAGTGCACCCGAAGCAATTCTTGCCGCTGTTTGGCGCACGTTCCACATTTCAGAACACTATCATTCGGGTGTCGGATCCGACACTGTTCGAACGTCCCATCGTTATCACCAACAAGGCCTACCGGTTCATGGTGCTCGAGCAACTCGCCGAGCTCGGCGTTCAAGCCGATGTGCTGCTTGAACCGGCACGGCGAGAGTCCGGGCCGGCGATTGCCGCCGGTGCCGCATTTGCGCAAACCCGGGACCAGCAGGCCATTATTCTGGCGCTCGCCGCCGATCACGTGGTGCGCGATACGCCCGCTTTCCTCAGCGCCTGCCGCGAAGCGCTGGTCGCTGCGCAAGCTGGCCGCATCGTAACCTTCGGCGTGCGCCCAGAGCGCGCCGCAACCGAATACGGCTATATCAGCCCCGGCCACGTTGATTCTGGTGGAGTCCGGCAGGTTGCGAAATTTGTGGAGAAACCGGACCCGGCCACGGCGGCCGAATATATCAAGGCGGGTTATTTTTGGAACAGCGGTAACTTCCTGTTCGGCGCGTCAGTTCTGCTTGATGAATACACAAAGTATGATCCGCAAAGCGTACAGGCGGTCACCCAAGCCGTGGGCAAGGCCGGGCGCGATCTCGGATTCATCACGCTGGATCCGGACGCATTCCAATCTGCGACCGCGATCTCGATCGATTATGCGGTGATGGAAAAGACCTCGCTTGCCGGTGTGGTGCCGATGACGTGCGGCTGGTCTGACGTCGGCTCCTGGCATGCGGTTTGGGAGTTGTCCGACAAGGACGGCGACGGCAACGCCGCCAACGGTACTGCGGTGTTCGAGAATTCTCGCAACTGTAATGTCTCGTCCGATAGGGCACTGGTTGCCCTTGAAGGCGTCGATGATCTGGTGGTTGTCGCCACCCAAGACGCCGTGCTGGTGTCGCGTCAGAAAGATGCCAACGGCTTAAAGCGGTTGGTTTCGAAGCTAAAAATGGTTGCGCCAACGGTGACCGAGGAACATCTCAGGGTGCATCGCCCCTGGGGTTCATATCAGTCGGTAGACACCGGTGAGCGGTATCAGGTCAAGCGCATTGTCGTAAGGCCGGGCGGTCGTCTGTCGCTGCAAAAGCATCACCATCGTTCAGAGCACTGGATCGTAGTGCGAGGTGCTGCGCGGGTCACCGTCGACGAAGTGGTTAGAACGGTGCATGAAAACGAATCGATTTACATCCCGATCGGGGCGACCCATCGCATGGAAAACCCCGGGAAGATCCCGCTTGAGTTGATCGAGGTTCAAACCGGCAGCTACCTCGGAGAGGATGATATCATTAGGATTGAGGATGATTATCGCCGCACATGATCATGCGGAGTAACTTTCCCAAGCAGCAGATCAGGCAGAATCAATCGAGCAAAGGCGTGCTAGGCTTAGGCGATTGAAAGCGGTTTATTGAAACCATCCCTGCGTGTAGCGCGAACTCGGTCTCGAGCGCGGCTCAGACCTCCTACGATGCAGTAGCGCCTGAAAACCCGAAACCATCTGTTCATCTTGGGCATGCAGGAGTGCTTCTGACAGAGCGATCCCAATGGAATAAACTATCGTCAGCTTGGACTGACGCACCTTAACCGGAGCCGGCCAGATTCGTTCACAATGCCTGCTGCGCCGGCCGGGCCCGGCGAGGACTTCGCGCCAGCGCCTCCCAAAGGCCGCGTCGTCGCCCACCTCACCCCGAAACGTTCTGTACCGCGGCGTCCCGGCCTTGGAGCGAAGATATGATGAAGAGGGCGCTTGGTCGTTGGCTCGGATGAACCGAAGTCCCGCCGAGGGCTTGTAAAAAGTGGAAACCCAGCCGCGTATCGACGCGGCTGGGCGTGTGCTAAAAGCGGACCACTTGAGCCAGAATCTTCTGCTATCCGATTCTTTTTTTGATCGGCTGCCCCGGGCCCCCGTGCACAACAACTATGGGATCTTCCTTTGCTTGATAGGGGGAGCGCGAACCTGGCCTGGTCCTGGGCTCGCCCATGATGGAGAAGGCCTCCGGGTTGCCATAAAAGCCCGCCACGCCTCCTTGCACCGGCCTTGGCGCGCGACGGAACTCGCTGCCCAAGGCCAAGCCAACCGGCGGTTGCGCAGGCCGCCTGGCCGCAGGTAGCGGTTCACGCGAGAAACGGGAGGCCCGGTCAAGAAAATTCAGCAACGCGTCCAGATGGTCATCGCACGGTGCGTTTGGGAACGCGACTATCTCATCTATGGCCTCTTCCACTTCCCGACGACTTTTGAACCGAATTCGCTTGGCACGAATCACGCCTGCAAATTTTCGAAATCTGACGGCTTTTGGAAGTCGCGGAATTATGGCCTCGATGTTTGCGAGAACCCTGCTGCGGAGTTCTTCGATCAAGTCACCTCCGCGGGCTGTTTCTTCAATGAGGATCAAACATGCATTGTAACGGGTGGCATACTTCTCAACCATTCGGCGGAGCTCCAGAAACGTGCAGCGACCGGCGAATGCTCGCAGTAAGACGTATGCGTTGTCGTCGACCGCGTAAACGTGGATCACGTTTCGGCTTTGTGACGCGGTTTTCGAGGCAGGATCCACGCTGATAACAACCGGAAGAGCTCGATAGTCTCCCTTGAAAAAAGGAAAGTGCTTGAAGGAGATCTCCAGGCTGTCGTTTTGAGGTCCGAGTCCCTGTTGGAAGTGCAACCAAAAGGGAGAGCCTAAATGTTCTTCTCTGAGCTTCTTGATCGTATTGGTTGAAAAAGCGTCCGGTCGGAGCGCTTCGCCTTTCCGAAGATGCCAAATGTCGTCCCCCATTTCGAACGACATGTCCTTTGGAGCGAATAGAGGCAAGCAGATGTGGCTGAAGTCGTTCCGTTCGAGGATGGATGCTGAAAGATCGTCAACTGCCACCCGATGTCCCACCACGAGCATGCGTGTATTTTCTCCAAGATCGCGCCGAGTCATCAACATTGAGAACGCCACGAGAACGTTATTTTTTTTGACATGGTTGTCCCAGTCTGCTGCATTATGGGGATCATCAAAGATAATGATGTCACCGCCCTTTCCGGTCACACTCCGAACTGGAACGGCGCGGACCCGGCCACCGCCGACGACGCCAAAGTCAGCCTTTCGAGAGTGCTTAGGGCACAGGCGAGTGCGAAAGATCTGTTGATACCAGGACGACTCCATGATGTCGCGGATCTGCCTCACTATGTCCTCAGCTAGTGCTTTGTCATATGCGACGATCATGAAGCGAAGCGTCGGATCGTGTCCCAGCATGAAGGCGGGGAGGCAAATCGAAAAGATAAATGTCTTTAGGTGGCGCCCCGGGAGATTAACCAGGAGCCGCTTCCGATCGCCGGGGATAAAGTAGGCGGCCAAGTAGTAACATATGTATTCGATGTAGCCCTGTCCTCCTTCGAGAGGACGTCCGTTGCTAAACCGAAAGGCGCGTTCGACGAATAGTAGCAAGTTTTCACGGAACAGGTTTGGAAGTGGCAGCCTAGTCATTTTGGTTCCTTCTTGAGTTTTGATAAATGGAGCTGCTCGCGGCGTTGACGTTCGCGATCGAGATAGTCTTGGAGCAGGGTTAGGTCTTCCGAACCGATCCCGTCCTCAACGACTTGATCAGGGGCGCCGAAGTTCCGCGTGTAGGCCACAATGGCGTTTATGGCGCGGATATCCCCTTTGATGGCTAGTGCCATAAGCGCTTTGATAAACGCTTGTTGCTTGGTGATCCGGCGCGTACGTCCGTTCTCGTGAATAACAATGGATTCACGTAACTCAGCCGCAAGGTCATTCTTGAGGTTCGCGACTTTTTTCGTACGCCCACTTGGGTTACCGCTCTGGCCCGGTTTGTACTGCTTGCTCTTCGGGGGCCGCTTGTAACCGACTGCGTCGTTGTCATCTTCCATGACGCAGCTCCAGCAGGGTCAAAGCGGTGGCCTGTTTCGAGGTGAACCCGTCTGCGTCAGCCCTCCCAACGGAAATTCCCGACACCGAGATGACAGGTGTCGAGCTCTACTCCGACACGGGCGCGCCCGGCCGCCGCGGTCGACGTGGAGCTGGAGCCGAGCAACGGATCGAAAACCAGATCACCGTGCTTGGTGCAATCGCGTAAGATACTACTTTTCGACTTTGTTAGATGGTACATTTTCATCCTCAGTTTGCTGCCTGAGGTGTTCAGCTTAACCGTCGTCGCCCCGTATAATGGATAGGGCCGTACTCTAACGGCATCTCCACTTCCGCATGCGAGATCGATCCCGCCGAACACTTCAGTGTTCGGTTAAGTCAAAGCCTATCGTTCACTCGGATTGCTATCCGCGTGTACGATAACGCCTATTGGCTTCTCTCAATGCGGGTGTGGCTACTCCCGGCGTCTTGCGAAAACAAGGTGCAGGAGACCGGTTTCAAATGTAGGCATATTACGCCTACGCGATGCATTGCACGGCATTTGATAGAAATGTTCCAAGCCTACCAAACGCTAACGTACTGGGGGAGCTAATGGCAAAGTCGGCTGAGGGTGGAGGTTGGATGTGGCAGATACACGGGGACCCGCATTGAAAACATCGCCATTCGGTCAGAACTGAAATCTAACTAGAAGAAAACAGATTGCACTTGAACCAACGTGTCATTTGTTCAATGCTCTGCTGCTTGACCATCGGCGTTTTGTAACACGGGCTGAGCTTGCACCGGTGCCGCTTTTTATCGGGCGGGAAACATTGACGTACCATCTTGGTTAGCTTCGGGGGGCTACACCGACGCCCCGAAATTCGTTAAGCGTCACGTTCTTTA
>JBJMTO010000161.1:0-44568 GCA_045811665.1 Bradyrhizobium sp. | reverse complement strand
GGCAGCAGCCCGGCCGGGAGCGGCACGCGCAGCAGCTTGCTGAAAATCAGATGGATGCCGATCGGCCCCAGCACGGCTAGTGGAAGCGAAAGTCTCCACCGAGCACCGAGCGCGGTTGCGGTCGCGTATACGATTAACGCGGCCGTGATGATGAAACCTAAACGGTCGGCTGTCGCCACGTAGAACAGCAGCAGCGCCGGCGGAAGCAACGCGCGCAGTGCATAGAGCTTGCCGGTCGGCGGCCTGGCTTCGCCGCCCTCGACCGGAATGATCTCCTCTTCCTCTTCGAAGGTGTGGCCGATACCCATCACGATCGCGACCCCGCAAAGTGCGAGGCCTGTTCCGATCACCAGCGGGAACACGTTTGGGCCGACGGGCTGGCCGGGCACCGGCGGCAGTAGCCAGCCGCCGTAGGCGGCAGCTACACCGAGGGCGACGAGAAACGATCCCGTGACGCGATCGGGAAGACGCATGAAGGAGCCTCAAGTTCTGAGGTGGATGAGGAAGCAATGACGCGCATCGCGTTTTCCGGACGGGGGCGGCGGACACGGAGGCGCCCGCTGCCGAGGCCGATCAAGCTTTCGAGAGACCGGCAGCCTTCATCGCTTGGCCCATCTGGGCGTCGCCCTTGTCCATGAAGGTCGCGAATTCGGCCGCATCACCCCACACGGTTCCGAAGCCGCGATTGCTCATGAAGTCCTTGAACTCCTTGGAGTCGTAGACCTTCTTCAATGCCCCAGTGAGCTTGGTCGCGATATCTGCGGGCAGGCCCTTCGGACCCGCAATGCCGCGCCACGCGCCGGTCGAATAGTCGATGCCCATCGCCTCTTTCAGCGTCGGCACGTCGGGGAAGGAGGGATTGCGGGCGGGCGCCATGATCGCAAGGCTGCGCGCCTTCCCGGCCTCGATGATCGCTCGCCCTTCTGGCACGGAGCAGGTGGTCAAGTCGAGGCCGCCCGCCGCAAGATCTTGCATCGCGGGCGCGGCGCCGTTGGACGGCACCCAGCTAACCTGATTTGCGGGAAGTCCCATAGCTTGCATCCAGCCGACCAGCGCGAGATGCCAGATGCCGCCTTGGCCGGTGCCCGAAGCTTTCATCTTGCCAACCGGCGCGGCCTTGATGGCGTCGGCGAGCTCCTTCACGGTCTTGTAGGGTGAAGCGGAGTTGACCTGGATTCCGGGCGGGTCTTCGTTCATCAGCGCGAGCGGCGTATAGCTCTTTGGCGCCAATTCGGTCAGCCCTTGCCAGTGCATCATCGAGATTTCTACCGTCAGCATGCCGATCGTGTAGCCGTCGGGCTGTGCAGTCGCGATCGCCGAATGGCCGACCACGCCGGATCCACCGGTGCGGTTGACCACATTGAACGGCTGGCCGAGGTCCTTCTCCAGCAGCGCCGCGACGATGCGCGCGGTGGCGTCGGTGCCGCCGCCCGCGCCCCACGGCACGATCACTGTCACCGGGCGCGCCGGATAAGCTTGCGCCAACGCTGGCTTGAAACCGAAGACCGCTGCGGCCGCTGCAGTGGCGGATGAAGTCGCGAACGCACGGCGTGTTATTTTTGGCATGCTATCCTCCCGCGGCACCAAATCCTGATGCTCTTCTCGAAGGCATTCTAGGCAGCTTTGCGTCGCGGTCGCAAGGCGGGCGAGCACCGCCGTTGGTGCCCGCGACGCTCAGCGCGTCACCAGCGAGCGAGAACCGAGACTAGGGTTTGTACTCAAGCTCCAGAATTTGCGCGACGACATCAAGGCCAGGTTCACATCATTCGATCACCGAGTCGGCGCGAGCGAGTAGTGTGGCGGGCAACTCCAAGCCAAGGGCTTTTGCGGTCTTCAGGTTGACCGTTAGTTGAAACTTAGTAGGTGCCTGCACCGGCAGCTCGGCCGGGTTCTCGCCCTTGAGGATGCGATCAACGTAGCCGGCTGCGCGCCGGAACTGGTCGAGGAGGTCTGGCCCGTAAGCCATCAGGCCGCCGGCGGCTGCGTAGGGAGGAGCGCCGTACACAGCCGGCAATCGGTGCCGGGCGGCGAGGGCGATGATAAGATCGCGATAAAGCAAAGCCCTCGGGGCCGCCGTCACGATCAAGCCGCTATTGGGGGAACGAGCAAATGCGGCGATATCGCGGTCGATCTCGGCGGCATCGCGCAGGTTGATCGGACTTGCCTCCAACCCGAGTGTCGGCGCCGCGGATTGAATGGCCCCGAACTGCCCAATTCCGGAGGCTATGGTCGAGTCCCTGAGAACGGCGACGCGTGTAACGCCGGGTGCGCACTGCTTGAGCAGTTCCAGCCACTTCCCGCTGAGGCCGTACTCGAACATGAGAAAGCCGGTGGCGTTGCCGCCGGGCCGTGCCAGGCTGGAAACGAAACCGGCACCGACCGGGTCAATGAGCAGCACGAATACGATCGGCAAGGTGCGGGTCGCCTCGAGTAAAGGCGCCGTGGTCGTGGTGCCCGTAGACGATAAGATGACGTCGGGTGCGAGCGCGGCCAATTCGGCCGCCTGCTTGCGAAGCGCGTCAGCATTCGTCGTGGCCCAGCGGATGTCGATCCGCACGTTGCGCCCCTCGACCCAGCCCAATTGCTCCAGCGCCTCTAGAAACGCCCCCGTTCGGGCCTGATACTCCGGATCATCAGCGCTGCCGGCCACAAGCAGACTGATCTTCCGAATCCGCCCGGGCTGTTGCGCGCGCGCGGCTAACGCCCACGTGACGGCGGCACTGCCAAGCCCAGCGAGAAGTTGGCGCCGCCTCAAATCCCATCTCAGGCTCATGGAGCCGCATCTTATGCGTCTGGCGAAAGCTTTGATAGTGGCCGAAACAATGCTTCGCGAATGCAGCACTCAGAAAATCACGCTGGGTGAAATGCGCGAATTGGGCGCGGATAGCCGGATGCTTTGGGTTCTTCATCTTGTGCTGCAAGCCACTCACCCCTTCCAGCCAGCAGGTCCCGCTGAGCGTGCATCAGGGCCGTGAGGCCTCGACGAGGGATAGGTGTGACACTTAACGAAAATCATACTAAAATGTTGGGTTGTTTGAATGAACTTCCGCTGAAACGGCTCGCGTATATTAGCTCATCATTCGCGCGATTTTATGCGTCGGTTGTAAATGATCAGATTGGATTGTCGCCGCCGCTCGCAATCATGAGTGGACGGCGAAGCTAAACGAATGCCAGATGGGCGTGGCGGGAGCGCACCTTCGGCGCGCCAAGACTGACGAAGGCGCGCGAACGTTCGTCCCTTCACGGTGGATCGTCATGATCACACGAGCATCGCTGGCCATTGTAGCATTGATTGCACTCGGCCAAACCGCCGTAGCAGGCGTGCCGTTGTTTGCTCAGCTCTCGTGCGGCGTTGTTCGCTTCTATGTCAGCAAATACTCGGAAGCGACCGCAGAAAAGTGGGCCCGAGGCCAAGGGGCGGGCGAAGCCGAAATCGAAAAAGCGCGTCGTTGTCTCCATCCTGCTAATGTGCAAACTGCAAACTCGGCTGTGAGGTCAGCGGTGCTCGCCCCCATAACCGAGCAGGCCCGCGCCCAGGACAAGCCCGCCGAACGTCATCCTGATCAGGAGGCGTCTGTGCAAAGTCGGCGTGCCAATCCCGAGCTGGATAAGCCTAAGCATGAGCCACCTGCTCGTGGTTTCATTCGCCGGGATGCTGTCGAGGATCGTTCGGCGCGTAATGTGAGCCACAAGATTAAGGATCGCGGTCCCTCCGACAGAAGGACTGCCGCATTGCGCCCCGGCCATGTGGGCACAACGCACCGGGCCGGCGGTTGGGGTATGACGCGTCACGCCGGTTGGCTCAAACGAGTATGGTCTCGCCTGACTAGGCCGCACCAATTCAGCATCGCCTTTTTGCAATTCAGGGATGGTCGACGATAAAGCTGACCCCCGGCGTGCTACCATTTTTGCTGCCCAACTCTCTGCCATGTGCTGGAACGCCAGGCATCTCTGGCCGCACCTCAGGTGAAAAACCGCTACCATATCAACTCATATAGGTTAGGGTGTAACGTGGGGGGACACGGAAATTAGAACGGCCAAAACCGTGTACACCAGTTTAATTCTGGTCGTCGCCTTCAGCTGATCAGCGGTGTTTGCGGAGCTTGGTCCTGCCCAATGCCCAAAAAGGGAATTACGGGTCACGACGAATGGGTTGTCACTGAAGCCTTGGCGACGGCGCTGGTGGCGCTGGAGCAACTTCCGTCAAAACATCAGCCCCGCACGCATATGGACGAGATCAGGAAGCTCTTGGCCGCCCGTTCCCCGGCCGCGACCGTTGACTTGCATCTGGCCCAGGCGAAGTGCCGACTGTTTCCCGAGCTTGACCCGGAAGCGATCTATCGAGAGTACGGCATCGGCGACGGTCAGGGCTGAATCCCGCTCGCCCTGCAATCAATCAGTCTCTTCCGCCCACGTCCGAGTTTAGCAGGCCGCGTACCAACCTTCCGGAAACGGAACGAGCGGCCATGCCGGCCGGTTTTCGTTGTCCGCTTGAGTCGGAGGGTCCTGCTGAGGAGCCGGCTCTATCGCGGTGCGCACGGCGTCCAGCAATTGGTCGAATTCCACTTCGCTCATCTCGCTCTCCCAGACTTGCCCGGAGCGCACAGTCTCAAATCTCGTTTGTTTCCCGATTGAGCGGATTACTCAAATTGTATCGGTCTCGCGATAGAGCCTGCCGTGGTTACCGAAGCCTTCTGAGAAAGGAGGGAGAACCCGGACTCGTCACACAGCTGCGGTGTTTTCGCCTTGCACCTGCGACGGTTTCTGCGTTTATTCAACCACCGCGAGTTAATCTAGAAACGCTCGCCAAACCGGGTAAATGGCCTCGTTCGTAGGTCAGGGGCGAAAAATGGGGTTTCGAAACGCTGGCCATTGGCTGGTTGCTGCCGTCTTTTTATCGACCCAATCAGCGTTCGCCGGCGATTTACCGGTGAAGGCGCCGGTTGCGGCTATCCGCTATCATGACTGGTCCGGCCCCTACATGGGCGTTCACGCCGGTTACGGCGGCGGCATGAACGACTGGACCGCCAATCTAGCCGATTATGCAGGGCACGGATTGTTGGGCGGCGGTCAATTCGGCATCAACAAACAACTGGCCAGTCTCGTCATCGGCCTGGAATTGGACGGATCGTGGGGCAAGATCGGTGGCGCTCAAGCCTGGTCGGTTGGCGGTCCGCTATTGGGTATTTTGCTCACGCAAACCGCGAGTTCGAAGATCGATGGGCTGGTCACGTTCGCCGGACGCGCCGGTTTGGCTGCGGACCGCTGGTTTGTATACGCGAAAGGCGGAGTTGCGCTCGCGCATGAGTCACACTCAATCAACCGAGCGGCTTTCACAGATCAAGACGTCGCGACGTTAGATTTCAGTAGCACTGCGTTTCGAGTGGCGCCGACTCTCGGTTTTGGAACGGAATACGCGCTCGGAAACAATTGGACGCTCAAGGCCGAGTACGACTATGTCCATCTCGGGAGTAAATCCCTCAGCCTGAACGGCACCCAGAATACCAGCGGCCAGTCGATTCCGGTTGGGATCGACGATCAACTCGATCAAGCCTTGCATGTCATCAAGTTGGGCGCGAATTACTCCCTCGGAGCGCGCCGATTAGGTCCAACGTTTGCGCCGGTGGAGGCGGTGCGCGGCTTCAACTGGTCCGGCGGTTATATTGGTGCGCAGGTCGGCTATGGCTTCGGACGCAACCAGTGGCCCGACTTTGTCGATCCAGACGTCCCCAGTTCTGGAACGCATGACGTGATGGGCTGGCCGGCCGGGGGCAATTTCGGTGCAAACGCGCAAGCCGGCGTTTTTGTGTTGGGCGTTGAAGGCGAGTGGATGCGGTCCGGCATCAAGGGAAGCACGGATCTTTTCAAGGATTTGGGGGAGGGTGCATCAGCCACTGCCAGACTGGAAAGCAAGATCGATTGGATTGCGATCGCGAGCGCTCGCGCCGGCTTTGTTGTTGGAGATCGGCTGCTGGTCTACGGCAAGGGAGGCATCGCGTTCGCCAAAGAGAGACACGCCGCTGTCCTTGCGCAAAGTGATCCTCAAGGCTCCACGCAGCTCGATTTGAGCGCTACCGCGGTTCATACCGGCGCCGTGGCCGGGTTCGGCGCCGAATATGCGCTGGGCGGCAACTGGTCAGGAAAAATTGAATACAACTACATCAAGATGCTCGGACAAGCCTACCTGGGCACGGGCACCCAGAGCGTCAACTTGCCTGGGCCGGTGCTGGGCTCGATCGAGCTCGTGCAGCCATTCGCCAAGCTGTCGCAGGATACAAATCTCATCAAGGTAGGCGTGAATTATCATTTCAATCCGTCCGCCGCTCGGATCGGTGCGCGCTAGCGATCTGCTCGGTCATTAGATTAAGCCGAGGCGTATGTAGCAGCTGGCCCTTCCTGGGTCTGGTAAGGCTCGAGTCGCCGCCCGTTCTCTCCCGAGACTGGCTACGGACCCAGCCGGACAGGCAACCAAGCGACCTCAAGTTAGTTGCACAAGCAGCCGCGCCCGGAATGACGAGGCACCGATGGAACCAAGAAGTGCAGCCGTCGCGGTGAGCGCCCTCATTGCTGTGGCTGTTGGCGCCTACTTCTATGTCGGAAGGCCCTCCGAGCCTCCACGGAAACCGCCGCCGCCGATTCCCGAGGTCGGAGTCGTCGAGCTTCGCCGCGCGGATGTCCCCCTTCCATTGACGTACGCCGGCCGCGTTGCCGGATTCCGCAATGTGGAGGTTCGACCGCAGGTCGGCGGATTGATCTTGAAGCGCGAGTACGCCGAAGGCGCCAAAGTCAAACAGAATGACGTGTTGTTCCGGCTTGATGAGCGCCCGTACCAGGCTGCGCTGGACAGAGCCAATGCCCAACTGGCCCAGGCGCAGGCAACGGCCAATCAGGCCGAGGAAAATTTCCGTCGAGTGGAGGAGTTATTCCACCGGCAGGTTGCAACCGCCAAGCAGTTCGAAGAAGCACGGGCCGCTCGGGATCAGGCTCAGGCAACAATCCAGGCAGCTCAAGCCGATATACAAACGGCCAAGCTCAATATCGAATTCACAACCATCAAGGCTCCTGTCACAGGTGCAACAAGCCTTCAATCACCGCCGGAAGGATCACTGGCGCTCGCTCAGCAAACGGTACTTACGACAATCACCCAGCTTGATCCCGCTTACGTGAACTTCGCCACCAGCGAGTCCGAGTTTTTGCAGCTTCGGGAGATGAACAGGGCGCGCGAGAGGCCTCTCACGCCTGACGATATTACGGTGCGGCTGCAGTTTGGAGATGTCTCCAGCTATCCCGAACCAGGCAAACTGGACGTCACGGCTTCCACCGTCGACCCGAAGACTGGGACGCTTCAGATACGGTCGGTTTTTCAAAATGCCGGGGGAGTATTGCTGCCCAATCAGTTCGTGAGAGTGCAGATCATCGGGATCTCGCTGCAAGACGTATTCGTCGTTCCGGAGCGGGCTGTATCGCAGGGACCGCAAGGTCCGTTCGTATACATCGTAAACTCCAGCAACAACGGCGTTGCCGCCCGCCCGATCAAGCTCGATCGCGAGGTCGAAGGTGGATGGGCGGTCAGAGCGGGTCTTGAGAGCGGGGAAAAGCTTGTAGTCGAGGGCATGATGCGAGTCCGTCCGGGCGCGCCGGTCAACCCCGTGCCGCTTGATTCCAAGAAAAGCGATCAGGCGAGTTCCGACGCCGAGAAGCAGCCAGCTAATGGCGTAAGTCAGGCTAAGTGATGTTCTCGAAATTCTTCATCGATCGCCCCGTTCTCGCCGCTGTCATTTCCATCGTCATCGTGCTTGCAGGCATCCTCGCCATGCGCGCGCTCCCGATTGCCCAATACCCGTCGATCATTCCGCCAGAGGTGACCATCACCGCCAGCTATCCTGGTGCATCGGCACAGACGATCGCCGAAACGGTAGCGGCGCCTTTGGAGCAGCAGATCAATGGTGTCGAGAACATGCTCTACATGCGCTCGACATCCACGGGCTCGGGTACGCTGACGATCTCGGTCACCTTTGGGATCGGGACTAACCCCGACCAAAACACGATCAACGTCAGCAACCGAGTGCAGCGCGCCACACCTTTACTGCCCGCTGAAGTTCAGCGCCAGGGCGTGGTGGTGCAGAAGCGATCGAGTTCTATTCTCCAGGTCCTGACCATGTCGTCGCCAAATGGCCGGTACGACACAATCTTCATCGGAAACTACGCCCTCATCAACTTGATCGACGACCTTCGCCGGACACCGGGCGTCGGCGATGCATCCCTGTTCGGCGCGACGGATTACTCGATGCGGATTTGGTTGCGGCCCGACAAGCTCGCTCAGTACAGTCTGACGCCTGGCGACATTGCCGCTGCCATTCGTGAGCAAAACGCCCAATTCGCGGCGGGCCGGTTCGGCGAGGAGCCTCAGAAAAACCCCACCACGTCACCTACTCGGTCACAACGCAAGGACGTTTTGCCGACCCACGCGACTTCGAAAACATCATCGTGCGTACCGACGAATTCGGAGGCACGCTCCGCGTAAAAGACATTGCGCGGGTGGAACTCGGCGCCCTGAACTACAGCTTCTCAGCTACCTACAATGGTGCTCCCACGGTGCCAATTGGCGTTTATCTTCAGCCCGGCGCAAATGCGCTTGAGGTGGCGAAGCACGTCAAAGCCACCATGGACCGCCTTCAGACCCGCTTCCCCGAAGGGCTGGAGTATAAAATTCCGTTCAACACGACACGTTTCGTCGAAGTTTCAATCGAAGAGGTCCTTAAGACATTCCTGGAAGCCATTATCCTGGTCGTCGCAGTGGTGTTTGTATTCCTTCAAACCGGGCGGGCGACGCTGATCCCGGTTATAGCGGTGCCGGTCTCGTTGATCGGCACCTTTGCTGGGATGTATCTGCTCGGATTCTCGATCAATCTCCTTACGCTGTTCGGCCTCGTGCTGGCGATCGGCATCGTTGTGGATGATGCGATTGTCGTAATCGAGAACGTCGAACGCATCATGCGCACCGAAGATAAGCCTGCGCGCGAAGCCGCTATCATGGCCATGGAACAGGTCAGCGGTCCGGTGGTCGCGATAGTCCTAACGCTTTGCGCTGTCTTTATCCCTGTTTCATTTCTGGGAGGGTTGGCTGGCGAACTCTATCGACAATTCGCGGTCACGATTGCAGTTTCCGTTGTCATTTCAGGAGTAGTGGCTCTGACTTTGACGCCTGCGTTGGCAGCGCTGCTGCTCAAGCAGCATCAGCAGGAGCCTGCCCGTCCTTTTCGAGTCTTCAACCGAGGCTTCGACTGGCTGACGGACCGGTATGGTGCCGTAGTCTCGTTCTTCCTGCGCCGGCGGCTACTGTCCGTGACAGTGGTGGCGCTCATGCTGGGCCTAACCGCACTGCTATTTTTCAGAGTACCGGGAAGCCTTCTGCCTCAGGAGGATCAAGGCTACGTCCTGATGGTCACGCAGCTACCGCCCGCGGCATCGCTCAGCCGAACCCGCGGGGTTTCCGCGATTACGTCCGAGGCGATCAAAGACATGCCCGAGGTCCAGGGAGTGGTTTCGCTGTCGGGTTTCGACATCCTGTCCAGCGCGCAAAGGACAAATACAGGCGTTTCATTTATCACGCTGAAGGACTGGTCCGAACGAACCGACCCTGCAACGGACGCAAGGCGGATCGCGCCTTCTCTCAGCAACCTGAATGCCAGGTTCCGCGATGGCCTGGTGATGGGGTTCAACCCGCCTCCTATTCAGGGCATCAGCACGACTGGTGGCTTCGAGCTCTACTTGCAAAATCGCTCCGGAGCATCGCTGCAGGCGTTGTCGGAAGCTGCAAACAAGGTGGTCACCGAAGCCGGGAAGCGACCGGAGCTTAGCGGCGTCAGCACTCAGTTCTCAATGTCAGTCCCGCAGTACAAGATCAACGTCGACCGCGATAAGGCGAAAACCCTGGGGGTGCCTATCAACGTGATCTTCGAAACCATGCAGAGCGGATTTGGAAGCCTTTATGTCAACGACTTCACGCTGTTTGGACGTACTTACCGCGTGAGCCTTTCTTCCGAATCCGAATTTCGCAGCTCGCCTGACGACCTGCGGTTCATCTATGTTCGCGCCGACTCCGGAGCAATGATCCCGCTGAACGCGTTGGTGACAGTGGAGCGGGTTATTGGCCCTGACACGGTCGACCGCTTCAACATCTTTCCGTCGGCAAAGATATTAGGAAATCCAGCGCCTGGCTTTTCGTCCGGGCAGGCGCTTGCCGCGATGCAAGCGATCGTGTCGAGCAATTTTGGGACGGACTACTCGATAGGGTGGACTGGATCTGCGTATCAGGAGATTGCGACAGCCGGAACGGGCTATCAGGGGTTCCTGTTCGGGTTGTTGATGGTTTTTCTCATTCTGGCCGCTCAGTATGAGAAATGGTCGCTGCCGCTTGCGGTGCTTACGGCTGTGCCGTTTGCCTTGTTCGGAGCAATCCTTGCCATTTGGGTGAGAGGACTTGAAAACGATATTTACTTTCAGATCGGCCTCGTCACCCTCATCGGTCTTGCTGCTAAAAATGCCATCCTGATTGTTGAATTCGCCGCACAACGTCACCGGGATGGATTGCCAATCTTCGATGCCGCAGTTGGGGCGCCGCGACTGCGCTTCCGTCCGATTGTGATGACCTCCCTGGCCTTCATTCTCGGCGTGCTGCCGCTTGCGGTATCTACTGGGGCCGGCTCAGCCAGCCGCCACTCGATAGGTACGGGTGTAGTCGGTGGCATGCTTGCGGCCACCGCCCTGGCGATCATCTTTGTTCCGTTCTTCTTTGGGCTGGTGACCCGATCTTCGAAACGACCTGTGCCGCAGCCCGGCAAATCGGCACTGCCTACCGATGGAACGGCATGAGTTCAACTGCATTGAGGGAAGGTCCGCGAGAGGGGTGAGTAGTGCGAATGCTGAATCCTGAGAACAAGCCATATCCTGCGCTAATCATCGTGGCGGCCGCCTGTTTGGCCGTCCTGCTCATGTTTTGGGCCATGGCGGGAACGAACGGACCTAGGGTGGATGCAGCAAGGAACGAGCCCCAAACAACGGGCAGAGTGAACGCGCCTGCATCAAAGGAACCAGCCGTCCCGGCCCAGAGCACGCCAACAAACGATACAGCGGGGGACAGCTCCCGTGCGTCCCAACGTCCGCAGAACAAGAGCCAGTAGAGGGCGTCGGAAAGGATAAGGCATCACTCGACTTTACCAGACGGGTCGGGCACCTCGTGAGGAACATGCTTCTAAGCGGCCTGGAGTTCTACTATTTGCAAGAAGTAGATGGTCATGAGCAGGCAACGTCCCATCAACGGCATCGAGCCGGAAAAGTCAGAAGACGACATGCAACGCGAGTTGCTTGGCCCCCGCGGCGTTCCCGGCGCGCCGGACCCGGCCAAGATGACGCCGCAGCGCGAAAAGAAAACGCCGAAACCCATCGATCCCGGACATCCGGCCTGAATTGCCGCCTTGAGCATGGCGATGGTGAACTTGACCGAGCTCTAATGGGAGAAGCTCCGCTCGCGACGCGTTGCGCTCAGCAACTTCTTCCGAGCCCAGGTTGCCTGGACCTTTGATCGGCGGAGGTCAACGACGATTGAGCCGTCCGCGGCGCCTCGACGCACCGGCGCCCCTTGAAGCGGTGCCGCGCCAATCCATACCTTTGTGGAGCGTCCCGCGAGTCTCCGTGGCGGCTCTGCGGGGGCAGCGAGGAGAGGGTGATGAACTACCTGCGGACAGCAATTCTCTTGGCCGGCCTCACCGGGCTGTTCATGGGCGTCGGATACCTGATTGGCGGCGCAAGCGGCGCTCTGGTTGCGCTGTTGATCGCGGCAGCAACCAACCTGTTCTCCTACTGGAACTCGGACCGGATTGTGCTTTCGTTGTACGGCGCCCACGAGGTCGACCGTGCAACCGCGCCCGATCTTTACGATCTTGTGGCCGAGCTGTCGTCGCGCGCCGGTCTGCCAATGCCGCGTGTGTTCCTCATTGACGAGGCGCAGCCGAACGCCTTTGCAACTGGCCGCAATCCGGAGAACGCCGCCGTAGCCGTCACTGCTGGCCTCGTGCATTCCCTTAGTCGGCAGGAGCTTGCTGGCGTGATCGCGCATGAGCTTGCACACGTGAAGAACCATGACACCCTTCTGATGACGATTACCGCGACGATCGCAGGTGCCATATCGATGGTGGCGCAGTTCGGCATGTTCTTTGGTGGTAATCGTGACAACAATGGACCGGGCATTTTGGGCTCAATTGCCATGATGATCCTCGCCCCGATCGGTGCCATGCTGGTGCAGATGGCCATCAGCCGCACGCGCGAATACGCCGCGGACAATCTGGGCGCGCGGATCGTGGGGCAGCCGATGTGGCTGGCTTCCGCTCTGGTCAAGATCGAAAATGCCGCCCATCAGGTGCCGAACATGGAAGCTGAGCGGAATCCGGCAACTGCGCACATGTTCATCATCAATCCGCTGTCGGGCCACGGGGTGGACAATCTCTTTACCACCCACCCCTCGACCGAAAACCGCGTTGCGGCCTTGCAGCAGCTCGCCGCAGAGCTCGGCGCCTCCGGTGCGACGCCCTCCGCGCGTGCTCAATCGAGCTATCCATCTCGCGGGCCCTGGGGCCGGGCATTTCGTTCGCGCGGGCCGTGGGGCTAGAGATCAGCCCTTCTTTGGGTCTCGGTAGGATGGGCGCCCGCCGGAATTCCGGGCGAGACACCTACGTTGAGCATGAAGCCGGCACATGCCATGCGCGTGATGCGGTGAGTTGACTAGCGGCGCAAACTTCCTCCGGCTAGAGTTACGTGCAGTAGCTACGAGCGAGGATGCCAGATGCAACTGCCGGTCAGCGATGAGGATGTGCTGCTAATCATCGATGTGCAGAATGATTTTTGCCCGGGCGGTGCGCTTGCGGTGGCCGATGGCCATGCCGTCGTGCCTGTGATCAATCGCCTCACTGAGCGCTTCCAGCATGTCGTGCTTACCCAGGATTGGCATCCCCAACGCCACAGCTCGTTTGCGACGTCTCACCCCGGCTCAGCCCCGTTCGAGTCCGTAACCATGCCATACGGCCAGCAAACCCTCTGGCCAGACCACTGCGTGCAAGGTACGCCGGGATCGGCATTTCATCCGCAACTCCGAACCGAGCGGGCGGAACTGGTGATCCGCAAGGGTTTCCGTGCAGCCGTCGACTCGTATTCCGCGTTCTTTGAAAACGATCGGCGCACTCCCACCGGGTTGGCGGGCTATTTGCGTGAGCGTGAATTTCGCCGGATATTCCTGACCGGGCTCGCGACCGACTTTTGCGTCCATTATTCGGCAGTGGACGCCCGTCAGCTTGGGTTCGACACGGTCGTTATCGAGGCTGGATGCAGGGCTATCGATATGGCGGGATCGCTGGACGTTGCATGGGCAGCGATGACGGCGGCCGGCGTGCGGCGTGTCGGAGATCTCGCGGCGATCTGATGCTAGGCGGACCGGGTCGTGCGGTTCGGCATTCCCCCTAGAGCAATGATATCTGCACTCAATCGCTCGATCGTCGTGCGATGGCGCATTGCGGTCTGCCGGATCAACGCGAATGCATCGGGCTCAGAAAGATTGTGGCCGTTCATGACCTGCAGCACGGCCGCGAACACCACGCGGCGCGAACGAACCCGAACCTCCAATCGGTCAACGTAGTTTGCCTCTTCGGCTCGGCGCTGAGCGCAATCGAACGCGACAACAAGCGCGGTGTAAAGTCCGGCCGAGCGTAGCGGCTTGACGAGAAAGGAAGCCGGCTGCAGTTCGAGCAGCCACTTCAAGCGGCTTGGCGTCTCGGTTCCGATCAGTGCGATGATCGGTGCACCCGTTTTCCACATCGCCGCCAGGTCAGATTTGATGGGAATTGCGTCAGCGTCGAACACGACGACGTCTGCGGCGTCTTTCGGTGGCGGCGGGTCGTCCGGATCATGCTCGCTCACCGTTATGCCCAGGCGACCGAGCTGACGCCGCACGATCGCTATCTCACGCTCGTCCTTCATGACCATGAGAGCGCGACGGCCACGTACGGAAAATGGCGATTGCCTTGTCATTTGACGACACGCAGATGGTTTGATCCGGTCGATACCCTATCATTGCTGGTTTCTCGCCTTCTGCCAATCGTGCTCAGGTCGAGGCTGGAAAGATAAGGATCGGGCCGTTCAGGGGCGTTCGCTTCCCAGAAAATCCTGAACTGGCAGCCAGGCACGGAGCGTGCCAGCCGTGGCGTCAGGAAACAGTGGTTGTTTTCGGGATCGACCCACACCGGCCCCTGCGGCGATTCATAGCGATGATTTGCGGCTGCGCGCCGGACGGCCGCGACGTCGGCCGAGCCGGCGCGTCGGATCGCGCGGGCAAGCAGCATGACGCAGACATAGGTCGACAGTCCGTCGACCGACGGATTGCTGTCTGCTCCGTGCCGGGCCTTCCAGCGCGCGACAAATCCAACGTTCTCGGGTCGCTCGATGCTCTCGAAATAAGCGGAGGATGTGATGCAGCCAACCGAAGCGGCGGATCCGATCAGCTTGAGTTCGGGTTCGCACAGGCTGCAGCTCAGCATCGGAATCGTGAGGCCGGCTCGCGAAGTCGCCTGATGCAGCGCGCGCATGAAAGCGTAGCTGGATTCGCCCACCAGGGTGTTGATCACCACCGGTGGCCTTCGGTCCATGACCTCCTTGACGATGTGGTCTACTGCGGGTTCGCCGAGCTCCAGCAAGCGTTCGGCAAGGATACGGCCGCCTGCGCTAGTGACGATTTCACGAATGACGCGGTTGGTCTCCCAGGTCCAGACATAGTTCGACCCGATGCAGAACACGTCGTGGGAAATGTGGTCCAGCATATGCCGTACCAGCGGCACGACATGCTGGTTCGGCGCGGCCCCGACATAGATGACATTGTCGCTGCTTTCAAAACCTTCATATCGGGCGGGATGCCACAGCAATCGTTCAGTGCGCTCGACGATCGGAATGACCTGCTTGCGAGAAGCTGACGTATAGCAGCCGACGATGTGGTCGACCTGTTCTTCGCGGATGAGGTCTGCGCATGCGGTGTGGTAAGCAGCTACGACGCCGCCGGGGTCGCGCAGATGCGGCTCGAATACGAAGTCGAATTCAGCGCTGACGTTGATTTCGTCGATTGCCATCAATGCGCTTTTGCGCATCTCTCCGGCCATCATCGCGTAAGGTCCGGATCCTGAAAACACAAGACCGAGAGGGATCGACGGTTTGTTCATCGTGAGAGCCAAGCGCCGGGAGCGTTGTGCTGCAATTTATGACCGGAGCAACATCGGCTGTCACGTCAATTCACGAAGTAGCTGTTCGCCCCTGCGTTGCTCGATCGTAAAAAGGTGCGGAGCTCTCATTGACAACTCCGGCGACACTAAGACACACTCAACTGCCACGTGACTGTGTGCGTGGCGAACGAGGTCGTGCGCAGCCGATGATGTCTGAGCGCTGACCTATACGTTCTTCAGGAAACTACGCGACGGTTGATATCAGCGGCATGGATGCCATTCGGGGCCTTTTTGGGCCGCGGGTGGCTTTTCGCGTTTTAGGTCGTTGCAACAGGCAAGAAGCGGGTGGCGCATGGTAGTTCGGCTTCCGACGTTGGAGCAGATCGACAAGCTCGGATCCAATTTCGGCATCGTTCTCACCGGCGATGAGGCCGCGGCCTTTCAACAGGCCTTCAAGGGACCATTGGCCTCCTATGGCCGCCTCGACGAATTGGTCCCGCCCTCCTTGGCACCGGTCTCGCCGCGCTCGCCGGGATATCGGCCGTCGGCCTCGGAAAATCCGAATGGCGCCTGGTATTGGAAAACCAACATTCAAACCGGGGCTGAAGGCCTGCTGAGCGGAAAGAAAATCGCTATCAAGGACAATATCTGCGTCGCGGGCGTACCGATGATGAACGGTTCTGCTTTGCTTGAAGGTTATGTCCCCGAGTTCGACGCCACCGTGGTCACTCGTATTCTCGAGGCCGGCGGCACGATCGCAGGGAAGGCGGCGTGCGAGGACCTTTGTTTTTCCGGGGCAAGCCACACCTGCGCGAGCGGAGTGATCCGAAATCCGCACAATCCCGCTCACAGTGCCGGTGGCTCCTCAGGTGGAAGCGCGGCGCTCGTGGCGGCCGGCGATGTGCCAATGGCGCTCGGAGGAGATCAGGGCGGCTCGATCCGGACTCCGTCAAGCTGGTGCGGCATTTACGGCTTGAAGCCAACCTGGGGTCTCGTGCCAACCACCGGCTCGATGCCGATCAGTTATTCCGTCGATCACTGCGGACCGATGGGTGCGTCGGTCGAAGACGTCGCGCGGTTGCTTACGGTGATCGCCGGACACGACGGTTGGGATACACGAACGATTGCAGCCCGCACGGGCGACTACATGGCCGCTATGGCCAAGCCTGCACGGGGATTGCGCATCGGGGTGTTGCGAGAGGGTTTCGGCCATCCCGAAAGCGATCCGGCGGTCGATGCGAAAGTACGCGCCTCCATAGAGGCATTGAAGAAAGCGGGGGTCGACGCCGAGGAAGTTTCGATACCTTGGCATCTGGATGGACCGCACGTGTGGAGCGGGGTCATCCTGGAAGGTGCTGCCGAGATGATGTTGAAAGGCTATGGGGTCGGCAACAACATCCAGGGATACTATCCTGTTTCAATGCAGGAAGCGTTCGCCCGTGGAATGGGAACGCGGATCAATGATGTTTCCCCAACCGTGAAGCTGGTGTTGATGCTCGGCGAATACATGCATCGCAACTATCACGGGCGCTATCATTCGAAAGCTCAAAACCTGAGGGTGCCGCTGCGGCGTGCCTACGATACGGCGCTCGAGAAATATGATGCACTTGCGATGCCGACGATTCCCTTTACGGCGACGCCAATTCCACCGGCCGATGCGCCCCTGGGCACCGCAATCGATGCTGCCCTCAACATGCAGGCAAACACCTGTTCCTTCGACGTGTCAGGGCATCCTGCGTTCACGGTGCCATGCGGCCGGGTGAACGGTTTACCGGTTGGTCTGATGATGGTCGGGCGCCATTTTGATGAAGCCACCCTGATACGGCTTGCTGTGGCGGTGGAAGCCGGCGGAGACTGGAAGCTGAATTGAGCGGAGCGATGGAAAGCTGGCGTGCGATTTGCATCGCTGCGAGCTCGGGTATGTGGGGAAAAGGAGATCGCGATGACCAACGACCCTTGGCTCAAGACGTCCATTATGGCGCAGCGCGGTCTTGCCAAGGGGCAGCCCGGCAAACGACATGAGCTCTCGATCGCCGCGCAGGGCGACTTCCATTACGTCTACGGGCCTTACGCGAAGCCGGTGCTTACGATCAATCCGGGTGAGGTCGTCGTGGTGGAGACGGAAGATGCCTTCGGTGGGGTCATCACCAGCGAACAGGACAGCCCGACCGCGAAATTGAATTTTCCATTTCTCAACCCGCAATGCGGACCGATTGCCGTCAACGGGGTGGAGAAGGGAGACTGCCTGGCTGTGCATATTCACGCCGTGGAGACTCGGGGGGCACAACCGGCCGGCACCACCTGCATCATACCTGAATTCGGAGGGCTGGTCGGAACGGCGTCGACGGCGCTGCTCAATGCGCCCTTGCCTGAGCGCGTGCGGAAAATGCACGTCGACAAGAACGGTGTGCGCTGGAGCGACAAGATCATTCTGCCGTATGAGCCATTCATCGGCACCATCGGGGTATCGCCGCAAATAGAAGCCATTTCGTCGCTGCAACCGGATTACCACGGCGGCAACATGGATCTGCCGGATGTCGCACCGGGCGCGATTGTTTACTTTCCGGTGCACGCACAAGGCGGCCTCCTGTATGTCGGCGATTGTCATGCCACGCAGGGCGATGGCGAGTTGTCAGGCGTCGCCATCGAGCAGCGCGCGACGGTCACGCTGCAGATTGACGTGATCAAGGGTTGGAGCTTTGCCTGGCCACGGCTCGAGACGCAAAACTTCATCATGACGATAGGCAGCGCACGGCCGCTGGAGGATGCGGCAAGGATCGCCTATCGCGAACTCGTCCGTTGGATGAGCGCGGACTACGGCTTCGACGAAATCGACGCCTACATGCTGCTGAGCCAGGCTGGCCGGATCCGGCTCGGAAACATGGTCGACCCCAAATATACGATGGGGGCCTCGGTGTTGAAGAAATACCTGAACTCGTGACGTATCGAAAACCTGGGAGGAGTACGGCAATGAAGCTCAATCGCAGAAGGTTCTTAGAGACTACGGCTGCTACCGCGGCCGCAGCGATGTTCGGCTCCAAGGCATGGGCGGAAGATCCGATCAACGTTGCAAGCATCCACGATCTCTCGGGCGGGCTCGACATCTACGGCAAGCCCATGGTGGATGCGCTGACGCTCGCCGTCGAAGAAGCCAACGCAGCTGGCGGTCTGCTCGGCCGGCAGATCAAGCTGATCAACTACGACACACAGTCGAACATGCAGCTCTACACGCAATTCGCTCAGCAGGCGGCGTTGAAGGACAAAGTGGCGGTGGTGCATGGAGGCATCACGTCAGCCTCCCGCGAAGTGATCCGGCCGGTACTCGATCGTTTCAAGACGCTCTACTTCTACAATACCCAGTATGAAGGTGGCGTCTGCGATCGGAACCAGTTCGATACGGGCGTGACTCCAGCTCAAACGGTGGAAAAGCTCGTGCCCCACGCGATGAAGAAGTGGGGCAAAAAAGTCTATGTCGTAGCGGCTGATTACAACTACGGCCAGATCACCTCGCAATGGGTAAAGAAATATGTCACTGAAAATGGCGGCGAAGTCTCCTCGATTGATTTCTTCCCGCTGGACGTGACTAATTTCGGCTCCACCATCTCCAAGATCCAGGCGGCGAAGCCGGATTTCGTGTGGTCGGCGTTGGTCGGCGGCGCGCACATCTCGTTCTATCGTCAATGGGCCGCGGCGGGGATGCGCAAGAGCATTCCAATGGCCTCGACAACTTTTGCCGTCGGTAACGAGCACATCGTGCTGTCGCCGGATGAATGTAACGGCATGCTGATCTGCTACAATTACTTCCAGGATCTGAAGAACAAAACCAATGAGGCCTTTGTCGCCAGCTTCCTGAAGCGCTTTGGCGCCGACTATCCCAATATCACCGAACTTGCGATGGGCACCTATCAAGGATTCAGGTTGTGGGCGGAGGCGGTCAAGAAGGCCGGCACTGTCGATCGCATCAAGGTGATCGAGGCATTGGAAACCGGCATCAGCATCGACGCACCGTCGGGGAAGGTGACGATCGATCCGCCAACCCACCATTGCGTGCTCGACGTTCATATCGCCGAGGTGAAGGACAAGAAGCTCAACGTGCTGGAGGATTTCGCACAACAGAAGCCGGCCGACACGGCGGCGGTCTGCAATCTGATAAAAAATCCGAACGACAACCAGCAATATGTGATCAAGATCTGAGGCGGACCGGCCTCAGATGCTTTGGGACAAGTGAACGTGGACCTCGTTGTACTCCTGGCGATCCAGGTCTTGTACGCGGTCGCCAGCCTGGCGCTGATCAGCGTCGGGCTGGCGATTATTTTCGGCATGATGCGGGTCATCAATCTCGCGCATGGGGAATTCCTGATGCTCGGTGGATATGCGGCGATAGTCGCGACCAGCCAGGGCGTCAGCATCTGGATTTCGATGCTTGTCATTGCGCCGGTCGTCGTCGGGTTGATCGGCATCATCGTTGAACGGGCGATCATCAGGTTCCTGTACGGTCGCATGATCGACACCATGCTTGCGACCTGGGGCCTTAGTCTGTTTCTGGTCGGATTGACGACCGCGATCTTTGGCAACACCACCGTTGGCATCTCGGCGCCGCTCGGAAGTTTCCAGATCGGCGCTTATCGGACCAGCGCCTATACCCTGTTCGTGATTGCCGTGGCTGCGGTTGTGCTGTTTGGCATTTTCGCGGTCATGCGCTGGACGCGCCTCGGCCTGATTGCCCGAGGCACGATGCAGAACGCCAATATGGCAGCGGCGCTTGGCGTCAATCCACCGCGCGTCTATGCGGTCACCTTCGGCGTCGGTGCAGCTCTGTCGGGACTCGCCGGAGCGGTGCTCGCCCCGGTTTCCGGCGTATTTCCCACCATCGGCGTTGCCTATGTCGCCAAGTCCTTCATCACCGTGATCGGCGGAGGTGCGGCTATTCTCAGCGGCACGGTCTCGGCATCGGCGCTGTTTGGCACCATCAATCAAATCGCGACGTTCGCCACAACGCCGGTGTTCGGCGAAGTTGCCCTGCTCGCCGCGGCCATTGTCCTGATCCGGCTGTTGCCGCAGGGGATCACCGGCCGGTTCTTCAGGAGAGGCCTGTGAACGCCCGTGCGTTAAATCTTCTCGGCCTCGGGCTGGTAGGCATTTTTGGTCTAGCCTTCCTGATCCTGACGCCTCGTGTCGCTGAGCTCGACATCGTCCTTGAACTCACCATTTACGTGATCATGGCGATCCTGGCGCTCAGTCTGGCGCTGATCTGGGGATACGGGGGTATTCTCTGCTTCGGCCAATCGGCATTCTTCGGGTTGGGGGCGTACACCTACGCCATAGCGATGTTCAACATTGGCGAGAGCACGATCCCGCTGCTGCTCGCAATTTTGCTTCCGGCCGCTTTCGCCGCGCTGCTTGGTTACTTCATGTTCTACGGGCGGATCAGCGACGTCTACCTCGGCGTGATTACGTTGACCGTGACTTTGATCCTGTTCAATTCGGTTAACTCCACGGCAGGTCCCGAATTCCGTATCGGAGTTGCGCGGCTTGGCGGATTCAATGGCATTCCCGGGATCCCGCCGCTCAATTACCCCGGCAACAAAGCCGCGGTGATCGATCTCGAAGGCATGTTCCATCTTTCGACCGCGGCGTTGCTCGCAACATATTTCGGACTGCGTCTGTTGCTGGCGAGCCGGTTCGGCCGCATCATTGTCGGCATTCGGGAAAACGAACGTCGCGCCGAACTGTTGGGCTACGATCCGCGCGCCTACAAGTTAGCGAGCTTCATGATCGGTGGCGCGCTCGCCGGCTTAGCGGGTTGTCTCTTCGCGAACTGGGGCAATTTTGTAAGCCCGACCATCTTCGGGCTGGCGCAGTCCGCGCAGATCATCATCTGGGTGATCGTCGGCGGCCGCGGCACGCTGGTCGGGCCGATCGTCGGTTGCATCGGGATTCAGTGGCTGTCCACGGCATTGGGCGCGAACCAGCCCAGCGGATCGTTGTGGTGGACCAAACTACTGGCGAACGCGCCGCTCATCCTGGGAATCATCCTTATCGCGTTCGTGCTACTGGTACCCAAAGGGCTGGTACCAACGCTGGGCGACTTTGGCCAATGGCTCCTGCGCCGTCGCAAGCACCGCATCGCGGCAAGCCTCAAGCCCAAGCCAGCCGAGGAGGGGTGATGAGCGCGCCACTTCTCGAGACGCGTGACCTCAGCATGCACTTTGGTGGCGTGAAGGCCGTGCGCAATGTCAATTTCACGCTCGCCGAAGGCGAGTTGCGTTGCTTGATCGGGCCGAACGGTGCCGGAAAGAGTACGTTTTTCAAGATGCTGACTGGGCAGCTTCAGCCGAGTCAGGGGCAGGTGCTGTTCCGCGGCAACGATATTTCGAATGCGCACGCTCACGACATTGCCCGCCTCGGCATTGGGATCAAGACCCAGGTGCCGAGCGTGTTCGATGGCTTGAACGTTCGGGAAAACATCTGGTTTGCCGCAAGCCGTATCCACCCCCGTAAGGCCGTCGATGGCGCGGTTGACGAGATGCTGGACCGCATGGGCCTTACCGGCGTCGCAAACCGGCTGGTGGGTCAACTCGCTCATGGACAGCGACAATGGGTCGAACTCGGAATCGTGCTGTCGACCGATCCTGAGCTTATCCTGCTTGATGAGCCCGCCGCCGGCATGACGCACGACGAAGTGAACAAGACCGCCGAACTCGTACGAGAGATCAATCGCAGCAAAGCGCTGATCGTGGTCGAACACGACATGCAGTTCATCCGCATGATCGCGAAGCAGGTGACAGTTTTCAATCAGGGTAGCGTACTGGTCGAGGACGCCGTTGAGAATATCCTGCGCAACCCGCTGGTGCGCGACATCTATCTGGGCAAACAGGCGGCGGCATGATGCTCAATGTGCAAGGATTACGTACCGGGTATGGCCGCATTCCAATCCTTAATGGCGTTAGTTTCGGCGTCGCTGAACGTGAGTTTATCGGAATTCTCGGCCATAACGGCATGGGCAAGACGACGCTACTGAAAGCCTTGATGGGTTTTCTGCCGGCAACCGGCGGACACGTGCGCCTGGACGGACACGACGTGACGGGGGCGGAACCCTATCGCCGCGCCCGCCTCGGACTGGGTTATGTGCCTCAGGGACGCGAGATTTTTCCCGGGCTCTCGGTTTACGACAATATGCGGATGGGATGCACCAAGCAGGGCAGGGACGAGCAGGAGACGATCGATACGGTTCTGGAAGATTTTCCCCGGCTCAAACCGCTGCTGGACCGGGCCGGTGGTGCGCTGTCCGGCGGCGAACAGCAACTGCTGGCGATCGCGCGTTGCCTCTGCGGCAAGCCCCGGCTTGTCCTTCTCGACGAACCTACCGAAGGCATCCAGCCCTCGATCATCGACGAGATTGTCGAGATCCTGCAGCGGCTGCGGGAAAAAAGCGGGCTAACCATGATTCTGGTCGAGCAAAATCTCGATTTTATAGCCGCACTCTCGAACCGAATTCTCATCATTCAAAAGGGCGCCATCACCAGGGAAGTCCAGCCAAACGATTTGGGCGACGGGACTCTCGTCGGAGAGTTCACGGGAATCACCACCTAGACTCGGTCCAACAAGGAAGTGATCACAGGGAGGCGACCATGGCAGTCAGAAGACCTACGATTGATCAGTTGCGCGGCGTGGCGGAAGACCTCGGCATGCATATGGGCGAGGAGGAATTGAAATCCTACGATGCCGTGATGCAGGCGAACTACGCCGCCTACGATATCGTCGATGCAATGCCCGATTACGTTCCGGCGGTGACATACCCCCGAACGCCGGGCTATCGGCCCGAAGGCAAGGAAAACCAATACAACGCCTGGTACGTCAAAACGTCCATCAAGGGCGCTTCCAGCGGCAAGCTCGCCGGCAAGACGGTCGCGCTAAAGGACAACGTTTGCCTGGCTGGGGTGCCGATGATGAACGGGGCCTCGACACTGGAGGGCTTCATTCCCGATATGGACGCCACGATCGTCACCCGCATTCTCGATGCCGGCGGCACCATCAACGGGAAAACGCACTGTGAATATTTTTGCTTCTCCGGGGGCAGTCATACCAACGCAACCGGTCCTGTCCACAACCCGCACAAGATGGGTTACTCGTCGGGTGGATCATCATCGGGCAGCGGCGTCGTTGTGGCGACCGGCGAAGCCGACATGGCTATCGGCGGAGACCAGGGCGGATCCATCCGCATCCCCGCATCGTTTTGCGGCATCTACGGAATGAAAGGTACTCACGGACTTGTTCCGTACACCGGAGTGATGCCGATCGAACTTACGCTCGATCACACCGGGCCCATGACCCGGAATGTGCGGGACAACGCGCTTCTGCTCGAAGTTTTGGCGGGCACCGACGGCGTCGATCCCAGGCAAATTGCGCCGGTGGTGGCCAACTACACCGAAGCGCTCGAGGGCGGCGTCAGAGGATTGCGCATTGGAATCGTCAAGGAGGGTTTTGGACTTCCAAGTTCGGAGCGCGACGTCGACGGCAAGGTCATGGCGGGCGCGCAACTTTTTAGGAAGCTCGGCGCAATCGTCGACGAAGTCTCGGTGCCGATGCATGCCCTCGGCCCGGCGATCTGGCTGCCGATTGCCGCGGAAGGGGCTACCGAGTTCATGATGAAGGGCAACGGCATGGGCACCAACTGGCGTGGCCTTTACAACACCGCGCTTTTGGACGCCCATTCCGCCTGGCGTTACCGCGCTGACGAACTGTCCGACAGCCTCAAATTGACGATGTTGCTGGGCCAGTATTTCGGCAAGCACTATCGCGGTCATTTCTACTCGAAGGCGCAGAACCTGAGCCGCAAGTTGCGCGCGGCTTACGATGCGATGCTCGGGACTTACGATTTGTTGTTGATGCCGACATTGCCGATGAAAGCTACGCCACTCCCGCCAGCCGACGCGCCGCGGGAGCTTTATATGCAGCGCGCATTCGAAATGTTGCCGAACACGGCGCCCTTTAACGCCACGGGGCATCCGGCCATGAGCATTCCCTGCGGGATGAGCGGTGGCCTGCCGATCGGACTGATGCTGATAGGCAAGTACTACGAAGAGTCCGTCATCTATCGCGCTGCCGCCGCATTCGAAGCAGCAGGCGACTGGAGGAAGATGTAAACGAGAACGCTGCCTGCCGTATGTGGCGGCAGGCAGCGCCATCATGGCATTATCAGGGGAGAGTACGATGGATCTCGGGCTAAAAGGCAAGAGCGTGCTGGTGACGGGCGGAAGCAAGGGCATCGGTCGAGCAATAGCCGAACTTTTTTCAGATGAAGGCGCCAACGTGGCCATCTGCGCGCGCAATGCCGAGGAGGTTGCCAGCGCCGTCAAAGCGCTGGCGGCTAAGGGCGTAAAGTCATGGGGCAGGGGGTTCGATGTTGCCGAGCCCGCACCGTTGAAAGAGTGGATCGATGGCGCGGCGCGTGAATTCGGCGGGATCGACATCATGGTCTGCAACGTCAGCGCGCTTGCGGTGGGCGATACGCCGGAAACCTGGGAAAAGTCGTTTCGCACCGACATGATGCACACCGTCAACTCCGTTTCGGCAGCGATGCCGTATCTGGAAAAATCCAAGTCCGCGTCGATCGTGATCGTCTCCAGCGTGTCTGGATTTGAAGTCGATTTTGCCGCGGGTTCTTATGGCGCCTTCAAGGCGGCACTGATTCATTACGCAAAGGGACTCAGTAACCAGCTCGTCGGGAAGGGCATCCGCGTCAATGCCGTCTCCCCCGGCAATACTTATTTCGAGGGCGGCATCTGGCAGAATATCGAGCGCGGCATGCCCGAACTGTACAAGACGGCAATGTCGTTGAACCCGACCGGCCGCATGGGCACTCCGCAAGAGGTAGCCGCAGGCGTGGTCTTCGTTGCCAGCCCGGTCGCAAGCCGGATCTCGGGAACAAACCTCATTATTGACGGCGCGCTCACGAAAGCTGTCTAGGAAAGGGACCGGCTCGCGGTTACATCGACGTCGAGCCAGGTTTCAAGCTTGCGGATAGCTGGCTGCGGGCTAACGCGCCACATTCGCGGTTGTCCAGCTCCTCGCGATCGGCTCTAGAAAGGAGATCAAAACTTCCAGCGCTCATGCGAAATGGATTGAGGTTGGCACATCAGCCGCTATGGTTGCGCCCGCAAAGCAGCATGGGCGTTGATCCGATCTATGAGACCACCGGAGACCATAAGCTCGGGCATCGCGGCATCGGTGCTTGCTCACGTTTCGGCGTTGGTTTTGGTGCTGCTGTTTACCGAGGTACATACGTTTGGCTTCGTCACGGCCGAACCGATCACGGTCGATCTGGTCTCGCAGGCCGAGGCGGTGCAATCGCCAAAGGATCAAGAGCCTGTTCCGGAGCAACAGCGAGCGTCAATCGATCCACCTGAGGTGCCTGCGAACCCGGCAGCCGCGAGTTCGCCGCCAGCAGCGCCGCCTGCTGCGGTGGCGCCGGAGAAGAATCCGGCGCCTTCAAGACCAAGCCCCGGCGAACAACACGCTACGGCCACGCCTGCAAAGGCGTCGTCCCCGCCGCAGGTCTTCGCCCGTCCCGAGCCTGACCTTTCAATCAAATATAACGTCATGCTGGGCCTGCCGCCGGCGCTGCCCGTGGCAGCAGCGAAAAGCGGCACCGACGACCTCTTTGACGCGTCGGCTTCCGAAAAGGTGAGGGTCGAGTCCAGTCTCATAGGCGAGTTTCGCAACCGTCTGAAGAGCTGCTCGAAGCTCCCGCCTTCAATTGCACCCTCCGATAAGGTGACAATCACCCTGCGCGCTTTCATGACGTCGGAGGGACGGCTGGCAACCGAGCCAATTTTGATCGAAGGCAGCGCATCCGATAAGGGACCGGCGCTGATGCAAAGTGCGATCCGTGCGCTCGAGGCCTGCCAGCCTTACGCGATGCTGCCGGCCGACCGTTATGGCGAATGGAAAGTGCTGGACCTGAGCTTTACGCCGCACGATTTTCTGCGCATCGTAGAGCGGACTACAATCAACGGAAGGAACTAGAATGCGCCCGATCATTGCAGTCCTCGGGTTCGTCGCGATCACTTTCAGCGCCGCCCCGGCAATGGCCCAGGATTATCCCTATTGCCTGCAAGGCCGCCAGTGGGGCTACCCGGGCAACTGCCAATTCACGAGTTACCAGCAGTGCGCCGCCTCAGCCTCCGGAACCAACTCGTATTGTGGTGTGAACCCGCGGTTCGGATATGGAGCTCCGCCACCACGTCGTCGTGCGTACAACGGCTGGTAACGCAGCAGCCACGTCGTACTGGTCGCGAAGCGTAGCACGACAGGCCGGCCCAATGATGGCACGGCAGACTCAAGCTATCGGCGCGAGCGTCGCCGTCGGAACGGTTCAGGCTGAGTCTGTTGAGCGTTGGCAACCGAAAGTTGCAATGCTTCGAGCTTCGCGTTCAGGGTGGTCATTTCGCCGGACAATCGCTGTATCTCGCCTTGACCGGATGACACCGCTTCCTGAAGGGCGTTGACCTGATCGATCAGGCGAAGCTGAGAGGATTGCAGGCCACGGATCGCCTGCGTGTTTTCGTTGGGAGCCGTCGCCTGTCGCTCCCGAGTGGGAACGAAATGATAAATCGCCCAAATCGCAATGGCAGCAACCGCTATGAGCAGGAGTTCAACCAACATGGGGCTGTTCTTCCCCATCCGAGCCCGACGCAAAATTCCAGGGAGAGTTTGGTAAGCCGGCTGAGCGTCCATCGCTTGGCAAGTGCAGCAGACCGAGAAAGTTCCACGTGAGATCCGACGGATGCTGCCCCGGGACGGTGGCGAAGCCCCGATCCAGTACGCAGAAGCGGGTCTCCTGGATCTCTCGGTAGGTCGGCGCGCCAGCGTAGCAACGAGTTTTCAACCATTTTGGACTATTCTGGCGAGCATGAAGGCTCCGTTTGCCCAGCCTGGAAAGACATCGCGGAGAGGGCGCAAGCGACGCTCCAACCTCCTCGAGGTCTGGCTTGAGCAACTGGAGAAGGTCGACGGCCCGCGGCGTCGACGCGCCGCCGAATTTCGGCGCCGCCGGAGCAATCCCATGCGGCGCGCGCCCAACAGAACCTCGCAGCTTCGGGTTTTTGGTGCACTCCATTAGCCGGCACGCCGCGGACAGGCCGTAGCTTGCCCGGCGCTCGCCGCCGCTCTAGCCCGCCCTGTAGGCGTCGAGAGCGTGCGCGAGAAACACGCCCATGCTGAGGGTCAGCAGCAATGTGATCACGGTGTCGGTCATGACATCCCCCGCATCATGATCACTCCTGATAGAAAGCTCCTGAGATACACGCGGTAGATGGCATTCAGGCCGGCGGCTAGCATGATCAACTCCTTTAGTGAGCGATCGGAACGCTAGAACCCCCGTGTTTCCAGAGCGCTTCGCGGGCCGTGGAAAATGGTTTCGTGGTCGAAGAGGGCGGCAGGTCAAGACGCCTCGCGTCCTCGGCAACGCCGTGCGTCGGAACTGAAGCGCCGTCGCTTACTTCCGAATTCTTTGTGCGGTGTGTGCGATCGACGCCGGCCCTATGACGTCAGCGGATGCTTCTTCCCGCCTGATGTTTATGACCTCTTCGAGATCAGAAAGAACCCGCTTCGTCCGGATTATCTGCGCCACTACTTTGTCGAGGCTAGCCTTCGGCGCGTCGGCGACCCAAAGCTGCTGACGCAGCAGTTGCTGCAGTTGAGCCTGTTGCTGCTTGAGCGCTGCCAGCAACTCCACGGTGTCCGACAATTTGGCCTCCTGCATGGCTCTACTCGGACACGCTTTGATGTAAGCGACGTACGTAACGCACGAGAGCCGATAAGCTTGGCCCTACTGTGTCGCCACTGAGGCACTAAGGGCGGTGCCTTGTGGCGGGAGTCTTTGTGGCATCGCCATCGAATTGAAGAGGCACGGTCCCGCCTCGTCTTGAGCGGAGCAGGTGGGACCGTGCCTGGACCAAGGCCCGCGGGACTCCTGGTCCGGCACTCTAATGCAAAGGTAAATAGAACGTTCCAAAACAATGCCCGCCCGTTTAACAAAGGGCAGGTTGTCCTACGTTATTTTCCGATGTGCCGACGAAGTCTTGAGCTCAGTGCATCATGTTCAGGCACCGGCTTCCGCTACAAACAACACGCCGCGTACGTGCCGCTCGCTCGGCGAGCCGAGGGGAAGCTGAAACTTCCCGCTCGGCTCTAACCCCCCACAAGCGTCGAAGGCTGAACAACCTCTATACGATTCGAGGTTGCCGTTCTGGCGAGTGCCACAGCATCGCAAACGATCCACCAGACTTTTTACTTTCTGCTTCTTCGTACCGACGCGAGTTGTAATCTCGCGCACGTCACGGACGCCGCGCATACCGACAACTTATGCAAGCCTTACGAGTCCCCTTCACCGCGCTGATCGCCGACATGCTGCTTGATTGGTTTGTATCCGCTCGGTTGCCCCTCAATAAAAAAGCCCCGGACAATGCCGGGGCTTTGAGTTGCTCGGGAGATTCAGATCAGATCAGTACCTGGCGGCCACAGGGTATTGAACAGGAGCGCCCCAATTGAAACGATAATGCAGGCGAGCCGTGACCATATCAACATCCTGGCGGATACGATCCGTGGTGGAGATAACTCCGGCGCCATCTCTGAAGTCCAGAGTCCGTTCTCCCATGAACATGTGATCATACTCGATGCCGATCGACCAGTTTGGCGTGAAGCCGTATTCCAAGCCGACACCTACCACTCCGCCCCAGCGAGTCTCACGAACTGAGTCAATCAACACGTTGGTGCCAACGAAGCGGTGATCATAACGGTCTCCGGCGACGGCGGCGCCGCCCTTCAAGTAGAAAAGCGCATTGTTCCAGGCATATCCAATCTGGCCAGTGAACAGACCAAAGCTGTTGATACGCGAGCGGGAATCCGTATCACCCGGAACCAGAAAGAACTGTTGGCTCACGCGCGAACCGCTGATGTCGGCCCAATCGCCCTGCGCTTCGAGCCCGAACACCCATGAGCTTGCCTGCCAGCGATACCCGATCTGTCCGCCCACCACCGCGCCGCTTGCGTCGTGGCAGCCTTCCGGAAGAAGGGGACCTAGAACGACCGGAGCGATATCCCAGCATTTATGACTCCAGGCACCGCCACCGTTGATACCGAGGTAGAAGCCGCTCCAGTCATACAGCGCTGCCACCATCGGCGGAGGCGCCTTGGTGTAGGGGCGCGCCGCAAGGTCAGCCGCTGACGCCGATGAGATCATCGTTAGCGCGCCAGCTGCGGCGAGCAGAAACTTTTTCATGCAAATTCTCCTGAGTCGAATCTAAGCGAGGAATTCAAACCCTACACTGAGAGCATCGGAAATGCTGTCTCCGATGAGCCACAGGCAGACCCAAACAATTTGGTTAATGCAGCTTCATTTATGGCGAAATTTCTGGAGCGGAACTTTCGCGAAGTCGCCGATCGGGTCACTCCGGTTGACATGAAAAAACCCGAATGAGGCGCGGGGCTGCAAATATGAAGAAGAATGCAACGAACGGAGAATCTCCATCTCGGCTGATCGATGCGAGGATCGCGGAACTCAACGACTGGAGAGGCGAGACGCTCTCCCGTGTTCGCAATCTGATCAAACAGGCTGATCCCGAGGTCATCGAGGAGTGGAAGTGGAGAGGCGTTCCGGTTTGGTCTCACGACGGACTGATCTGCACCGGCGAGACGTACAAGAGCATCGTGAAACTGACTTTCGCCAAAGGCGCTTCGATCAGCGACCCCGCAGGGCTATTCAACTCGAGCCTCGAAGGCAAAGTCAGGCGCGCTATCGATCTCCATGAGGGCGATGAGCTAGATGAGAATGCCTTCAAGACGCTCATACGAGCGGCCGTCGTCCTGAACAGGTCGTCGGCGCGGTAGTCTCGAACAGCTCCTCCCGAAGTGCCCATCCCACCCTCTGAGTCCGCTGAGCGCCCTTACGCGTGACGCACTCATCGGCAAGCGGCCGAAATGGCGGTCGCGGAACTTCGGGGGATTGCTGACATTGCACCTTGGAAGCGTGCTGTCGCAACGACCATTGCAGCGCGGCGCGTAAAACAGGACCTCGCTCCTAGCGGGGCCAAAACTGTAGGACGTGGAGGAAACACCATGCGGAACGTATTGATCGTGGTTGTTTTTGCCATGGCCGTCAGCATTGGTCAGGTAAGCGCGGCCGATGGTTGCGGGCCGGGCTGCCACAGTACTCGCGGCGGCGCATGCGTCGTCGATGGCTGGGGCACCGGCGCATCGGTATGGAACGAGTGCCCTGCCGGCGCGCGTCCGCGTCCTCCCTGTCCTTCCGGGTACAAATGGCGTCCAGCCATGAATGCCTGCTTCCAACGTTGACGACGCAGCAACACCGCCGCTCCGCCAAGGGGACCGCACGTCGGGATGCACGTTCAACGGGAGGCATTCGTGTGAGTAGTACCGCCAATCGATGCGAGTGATTACGCCGACCAGCGGACCTCTTCTTCCCTGGCGGCGTGCTCATTCAGCCGTCCGGCGACCTCCTCGGCAACCTTTGGTGACTCGGCAGAAGCGAGCGGTTTTCCATCACTGGTCAGAAGCTTCTCGTCGTGAGATTCGATCGGAAAGTCGTCCGGTTTAAGCGCTTGATCCTTGGTCATGCGGATCCTCCCCTTCTGCCGAAAACGCGCCGACCCCAAACGTGGTTTCCCGTCGTCGTGGCATACCAGTGAATTCACGATGTGAGCATCACGCGCCTGAACTCGTGCTCAAGGAGATTTCAAGCATGCGTATCGCGCCAGAAATCGCCCTGACGCGTGACGCCCGCTGGCTTTCGGAGAGCAGATCAGGTGAAGGCGAGGACGAGCAAGCTCGAGCACAGCAGTGCAAGGCTTGCCGCAGTCAGCGCGAGAAATCCGCCCGCCGCGAAGTCATGATTGCGCATGATGCACCTCCGCCGCGAAAATTTGCCCAGATTTCCTAAGAAGCTCTTAATCAAATCCGGACCGGAGGTAACAACCCGGTGAGCACGTTCCGAAGTGAACAGAGATTTCGATGTGGGTGGGCTATTTGGGCAGAGCGCGCCGACACCATGAGCGCGTACCTCCAAGGCCCCGTCCCGGTTCTCGCACAAACTGGGCGGGGTTTTTGGTTTGGAACTTAGGGCGCCTCAGCCACCGGCTGATTGCTGCATTCGCGGCTTGCGAGCCGGTTCCTTGCGGGAACTCGATACAAAGCTTGGCGTTTCGCCTGTCGAGAGGACCGCCGTGAAATCGTTTCTGATCCCGCTGGCACTGCTACTTACATCGGCTGCATCTGCACAAGGTGCCCCCGGTGAATGCAAACGGCTGGGCATAGTCGAAGGCATCCAACTATGGGCTGGAGATTGTGTTTCGGTCGACCAGAGACGAAGCGAAGCGCGAAACGAAATGCGCCGCCTTGATGCACGCGCGCCGAGACGAACCCAAGCGCGTCGGCCGGTAGAGCCTCCGCTTGCAGAAGAGAAGAGTTGGTGGGGCAGGGGAACCGACTAAATTCCAACGTCTTTCGGAATAGCTACGGGCACTCCGTCGTGCTGAACCCGCCGGTAATCATGGTGCTGCTGTCCCTGTCGTTGACCTCCAATGCCATTGCGCAATCAACCCGGACGTCCCAATCGTCGTGCTATCGCGGAATAACGCTTAGTGAGATGGAGCTAAGGCGCTTCCCTTTCTTATCGAACTCGTCCCGGCATACCCGCCGCCGATGCCGACGAGCACGTCACCCAACGGTCACTTCCGCCCGTCATGACGGGGTCAGCCATGGCTCACGCGGGAATCGGTTCCGATCGGTGTGAGCCGCCGAGCCGCAACGGGAAATAGCTTATCGGCGGAGCGATCAAGCCGCTTTTCTCCGTCATAAATCTGCGAGGGCGGCAGATGCCCCACCAACTCACCGGAGAGCCGGTAGATATTGTTCCCTTTGAGCCGATAAAGTTTTTGGCCGGCGAGATCGAAAACGGCATCCCCTCTCACCTGTGCCACGCGGATACCCTGGCTGTTGACGATATTCACAATCAGATTCCTTTCTATCGCGGCGGGAAGGGCGGCGCTGTGACCAGTCACCTTGTCGGGTATCTCTCGCCCGCAAAGGAAGATCGTCCGCCGCTTCTGCGCTTTTTCTGCCTCACATCTGAGCCGCTGCAGTTGAGAAGACCTTTCAGCTTGCTCCACCAGTCTCCTCAGTCGCCGCAATTCAGAATACCTTTGTGCAAGCTCGCACGCGGTTCGCATCAATGTTTCTAATCGTCTATCCATGGGTGTCCTTGCGCAGGCGTGGCTATGGCCGGAGTTCAGTTGTCATGCCGTAGGGACGTGAATGAGTGTCGAAGGCACAGTCCCGTCCTTTGCTAGGGGAGGGTCAGACGGGACCGTGCCGGCGCCACGGAGACCAGTGCGGAATACGTGACCCGCGCTTTAAGCGCGCTAGTAAGTGGAAGGTTCCACCCGTTCGCAGCTGCACCAGCCCCGTGTGGTTCAACCAAAGGCCGAGCGCGGGGAGCCGTCAGGAGCTTGCCGTTCCGCCCCGCGCGTCCGGGTAGCGACTGAGTGAACTGCTGTCCCAATCCCCATTGAGACTTGATGAGCGTTGGACCTCTTCCGCAACATCCCTTACCTTGACAGTACGGAGGTAACGCAATGAAACGTCGGGACTTTTTGATGCTTGCCGGCGGAGCGGTTGCGATCTGGCCGGGGGCAGGGCGAGCCCAGCAGCCAGACCGGCTGCGGCGCGTGGGGATACTCCTGCCTGCAAGTGCGAACGATTCTGAATACCCCACGCTGCTCCAGGCGTTCCTGCAGAAGCTGAAGCAACTAGGCTGGACGGACGGCAGCAACGTTCGGATCGAGACACGCTGGGCGGGAGGTGCTGTCGAGGCCAACCGACGATTTGCAGATGAATTAATGGGGTTAGCGCCGGATGTTATATTCGCGTCGGGCAACTCCGCGGCAGGACCGTTGCTTCAGGCGACCCGAGCCATACCGATCGTGTTTGCGATCGTGCCAGATCCGGTCGGCGCCGGGCTTGTCGACAGCCTCGCCCGACCCGGCGGCAACGCCACGGGCTTCACCAGCTTTTCGTATGACATCGGTGGAAAATGGCTTGAGCTGCTGAAGGAGATGGCACCTGGGGTGAAGCGAGTGGGGGTGCTGCGAGATCCTGATCTCACTGCTGGAGTGGGCCAGTGGAGCGCGGTCCAAACGGCGGCCCCTTCATTCGGACTGGAGGCTAGCCCGATCAACCTGCGCGATGCCGCCGAGCTGGAGCAAGCGATGGCGACATTTGCGCGCCATCCGAATGGCGGCCTGGTTGTCACCTCAAGTGGGATGGCGGTGAAACACCGCGCCACCATCGTCATGCAAGCGGCCAAGCTGAAACTACCGGCTATCTATTACAGCCGTCCCTTCGTTTCCGCCGGTGGTCTGGCCTCCTTCGGCTCCGACCGGGTCGAGCAATTCCGGAGTGCCGCCGGCTACGTGGACCGCATCCTCAAGGGAGAGAAACCCTCGGACTTGCCGGTGCAAACTCCGACGCAATATGAGCTGGTCGTCAACCTAAAAACTGCCAAGGCTCTCGGGCTGTCTATCGGGCCTGCGCTGCTTGCGCGTGCCAACGAAGTGATCGAATGAGGCGGCCCGAGCGCGACGTAGAGATGAACTGGTAGCGTCGTGTCGGAATATTTCCCGCAGCTCATAGCTGTTTAAATGCCGAGTGCGAGAAGATTGAACGCTCGACTCCGCGATTGTGGGAGCCGTAAAGGGGAAGGAGGCTCGGTCGAGAACGAGCGGCCAACCGGGGAAGCTCATGTTCGTAGCTATGGCAATCTCTGCCGTCTTGGTGATGGCCAATATCCTTGTGCACTACGAAGCGCTGCGGCTGATGTCAGCTTACGTCCCGAAGCTGCCCATCGCCGTTCGTTTCAAAGTGCTGATCGTGGTGCTCGGCTGCTTCGTGGCACACACAATCGAGGTATGGCTGTATGCAGGCGCTTTCGAGCTGATCTACAAGGCCGGACTCGGGTCACTGAAGGGGCAGGTCGAAGGGCACTTCGCCGACTTTCTCTACTTCTCAGCCACTTCATATTCCACAATGGGAATCGGGGACGTCTATCCCTCAGGGGCACTCCGCCTGATCTCCGGTATCGAAGGAATCAATGGGCTGTTCCTGATCGCATGGTCTACCTCATTCACCTACTTCGTGATGGATCGCCTCTGGCCTTTGCACCCGGACAAAAGGGAAGAGAAGTGAAAGGCACGGTTCTCCGCTTCACCATCAGCTCATGCTGGGTCAAGTCGAGACTCCGGCCTATTTGGTTCTGAGCGCCCTGAGAGCGGAGACAGCCTCAGGCGCAGGTTCTCGCGCGTGAGGCTCGCGAGACATCCAGAGCCGATATTTACGCGGCTCGCGGCGTTTGAGGATCGGCCAGGTAAATGCCATCGCGCGCGTGATGTTTTCATCTTTATCGACGAGCCAGATCCGACCAAGACTCAACGGGATAGGTGTTTCTTCAATTCGCTTCCATTTGCCAGGACTGGGGTCGACGGCTCGGCGAAATCTCTTGAACATTGGAAATCCCCTCGTTTTTCCCGCAAGTTTACCTTTCTTCTCTGCTACCGCAGAACGGCCAATCGCGATCTCGTGAGGTTGTTTCATTCGTTGTCAAAGGACGAAACAATCTCACGCACGAACGAAGCCATTTTCCATGAACCAGGAAGATAGCCTGAAGCAGACTCTGGGTACGATCCTCGTGGATCAAACAAGGCGAGGTTCCCATGAAGACGCATCAAACGATTACTGGACTTGTGGCAGTAGTTCTGATCGCTGTCGCCGCCACCACCGCAGCCGCCACCATGCGGTCTGCATCTTCGGCGCATCATTCTATCGCGCCGGTCGGTATTATGTCGCTGAAGGAATTGGCGGTCGACGTAAATAAGCTGCCCATCGAGGAATTCGATGATCAATCGCTGGTTTTTTCGACAGGGAACAAGGGCGCTTGAATGTTCTGCGCCGGTGCTGCGCACATCGCGCGTCCATAGAATGGAAGCGGGCTCCGTAAAGGCGGCCGATCATGTGTCCGCCGCCGCGGCCCGCGCCTAGGTGCGCTCGCCATGACGAGCGAGCGGTACCAAGTAATTGCGGCTCGCCGGGACGACTTACGAGATGCTAAACATCGTTCATAAAGACTGCGGGTCCGGCACAGTCGTGAAGCACCTACCGCAGTTTTTCTAGCGCATGTTCTGGGATAACTAAACAGAGTCGCGCAACAGATATGTTCCGTTTCTCAATGTCGATGGCGCCGCTCAAAATCGAATCATGATCTCGGCTATGTGTGCTCTAGATCACCGGAGCTTACTTCCCTGTACCCAAGGGCGTGGCGGGCCGGCTATTCGGTAACAACGTGGTGATACTGTTAGCTGGCGAACAGAATTGCCGACCCTTTTTGGAGATTAATTCCCGGGCGTCACCACCCATGGTGACGTGTTCCTTCCGAAGGCCCCGTCCAGAAGCCCGCGCTAATGGACGGGGCTTCCTCCTTCCGCCCATCGCCAAAAGAAGGGCGCCAGGGTGCAACGAACAATGAACTAGTCGCTTTCTACAACCTCGGGCTGGGCCAACTCGAAGGAAGTTCCAGTGAGTAATACAGAGAACGAAGCCGAAATTGCCGATCGGCGAAAATTCCTGGCAGCTTGCGGTAAATTCGCGGTCGTTACACCACCCGCGATTACGATGCTGTTATCGACATCCCTCACTTCAAACGCCATCACGGCTTCCGGTGGCACATTCCTCAAGGGGAATAACGGGGTGGGCAACGGGATTGATCCACCGCCTCCTGGAAATCCGCGACCCAATGATGCTCCGGGATTGCCAGGGGCCCCTGGTAACCAAGGGGGTTTCGGCGGCCGCTCATCGTAAGTCGGAGTCGCGGACGCAACGTTGAAAAACCGTTTCCCCCTTCGCGAAAAAGCCCTGTCTCGCGAGTCCTTAGACAGGGCTTTTTCGTGCCTCTGTTCTACTTTCAACGAAAATTCTGGGCTGCTTGGCGTGCGCGATACACCCATGGAAAAATGCGATCTAAGGATCGGTGTGGCGACAGGTGAGGCGCTGGTCGGCAGCATCGGCTCCGACGTGATGATGAGCTATACGGTAATGGGCGACGTGGTGAACCTCGCCTCGCGGCTGGAAGGGGTGAACAAGGTATATGGCACCCGCAATCTGGTTTGTGAGAGAACAATCACCGTCGCGGGCAACTCACTTGAGGTTCGCGAGATCGACCGGATCGTGGTAGCGGGCCAGACTCGTTATGAAGTGGTTTTCGACATAATTGGCAGCAAAGGTGACCTCACGGCACAACAACTGTCGTCACGGGACAAGTACCATGAAGGACTCTCGGCCTACCGCGACCGACGGTGGGATGATGCGCTTGCCGCGTTCGCTGAGTCTCTCGAAGCAGTGCCCGGTGACGGGCCGCCCATGGCTCTAATCAAGCGCATCGAAGGCTTCAAAGCAGTTCCACCTTCAGACGACTGGGACGGGTCGTGGCACATCGAAAAATAGTCACCCACGTTGAGCGAGATGCGATGGGCGAGCGGGCTGCTGGTCTATTGCTCCGACTACCATTGCAGCCATTGGAAAGCGATCGGCGGCGACCAATGGCCCGATGCGGTCCGGCTGTCCGATATCGAGGCGCGTTTCACCTGCCAAGCATGCGGCGGCAGAGGCGCTGATCTCCGTCCCAAATTTCCACTGGGACCGAGGCACAGGCCCGCACCGGCGGTTGGCGTCGCAAGAAAGGCTCTGCAGCAGCTTCAAAGAGGAACCTTCAACGTACCTCCGGTTTGATATTCGGGACCCACACGGTAGCGTTTCAGCAACGGGGGTCCCGACAGGGTCTCGCCTCACAGCGTTGTCGCGGGATCATGCTTATTCGATCAGACTCGCAAGGCGTGTACCGTTATGAACACCCCAGATCACGATACGTTGGTTCGTGCCATTGAGGACGCGAGACGCATCCTTCAGGAGCACATCGAGATCGGATCGCATGCGACGCGAACGGTCGAGCAGCTCCTAATGATACTGGACAGGGCTGACGTTCTTTTTGCGCTCGGTCGGTTGAAGCGGTGCAGAGCGATGTCGCTGATGGACTCCAGAAGAGGCCGGGCAGCCAGCTTGCCGCATTTGCCCGCGCCCGCACTCGCTGCCGCGCTCGATGGACATGTATCAAGCGAGCACCCGGTAGACTGATTGCGATGTATCATTAAGTCGGTCGAGGAGGCGCAGCGTGTTCTGGCCCAACACCTCGAACCGGGGGCGCTGCGCAGGTCCGTTGGTACGATCCATCTACTTGCGACTGTGCTTGAAGGCATGAACTGGTAGCGACGCTTGAGCGCATGAAAGCCAGTCGCGGCTTGGGCTTGGTCAAGTGACACGCGAGCGGACAGGAGTCGGGATTTCGTGGAGAGAAGCAAATTGGCGGGTGAGCTTTCCGCTTCCCACACGCTTCCCATCGCGAAAATTGGGAAACAGCAGTTTGAGGAATCACCGCTAAGTCACTGTTTTCGCTGGTGAGCGCGGAGGGACTCGAACCCTCGACCCCATGATTAAAAGTCACGTGCTCTACCGCCTGAGCTACGCGCTCACGTGTGGCGGTGTGTAGGGGTCCGCTCGATGCGGGTCAATAGCGCGCCAGCCCGCAACGGGACGACCAACAACCCCGGAATTTTGAGGTGCGGCGGCTCGTTGGCTCTGGTTCTTGAAGTTGGGACGGGCGCGGGAGAACCGCTCCCGGTCATCGGATTTCCGGGTGAACCTCGGAGGCCACCGGCTGGGAGGTGCCGACCACCGTCGGGATGGCCACTGGCCGCAGGCCAATCAGTTCGGCAGCCCGAATGCCCGTGCTGCGCCAGAACGAGAAGGAATTAAGCCGCGAGTTCTCAAGGATGGCGATTGCGACGGCGGACAGGAACGGCAAGCTTTCCAGCACCAGCACGGCCGCGAACACATAGATTTCCCGGACTTCCTTGAAACTGTTGGTGACGACAAGCACCGCGGCGCCGAGCAACAGCAGCACGCCGATTACCGCTTCCCAGAACGCCTGGAATTCGATGGACATCCGGGACAGCCCGCCTTTGGAGGTGCGGGCAAAGGCGAGGTGGTCCGTAATCAATCCGTTGGCGACCGCGCGCGACACCGTCCACTGCACGGACATCGCCGCGACCATCGCACCCAACATTTGTCCCCACTTCACGGGCACGCGGAGGCGATACAGCACGGCGAAATGCACGAGCGAGACAACGAAGGCCGCGATGATCGGCAACGTCAGAATCTTGTCGGGAATAGCGATGTCGGCGAAGGCGACGATCGGCACCCAGATCAGGTTGAGAATGGCCACGAGCACGCCGAGACTCTCCGCGCCGAGCCAGTTCAGCCAGCCCAAGGCAAACTCGCGCCGCTGATCCGGTGTTAGCCGGCTGGCGCGGGGCAGAAACCGGCGCCAGTGCTTCTTGACGATCTGGAAACCGCCATACGCCCAGCGATGCCGCTGCTTCTTGAACGCCTCGTAGGTGTCGGGCAGCAAACCATGGCCGTAGCGATGATTGGTGTAGTGCGTCAGCCAGCCGTGCTCGATGATCCCGAGGCCGAGATCGGTATCCTCGCAGATGGTGTCGCCGGACCAGCCTCCGGCCATGTCCATCGCGGCGCGCCGGATCAGGCACATGGTGCCGTGAACGATGATGGCGTTGGCCTCGTTGCGCTGGACCATGCCGATATCGAAGAACCCGGCATACTCGCCGTTCATGATGTAGTGCATCAGCGACCGGTCGCCGTCCCGATGATCCTGCGGCGCCTGCACCAGGCCGATGCGCGGGTCGGCGAAAACCGGGACCAGGTCCTTCAGCCAGTCCGGCTCAACGACGTAATCGGCGTCGATGATGCCGATGATCTCGGCGTCCACCGCGGTTCGATCCATGGCGATGCGCAAGGCGCCCGCCTTGAAGCCCTCGACCTTCTCCGCATTGATGAACTTGAAGCGCTCACCGAGCGCGCGACAATGATCCTGAATGGGCTGCCAGAACGCCGGGTCCGGCGTGTTGTTGATGATCACGACGCATTCGAAGTTCGGATAATCCAGCCGCGCGACAGCGTCGAGCGTTTGCTTGAGCATCTCTGGCGGCTCGAAGTAGGCCGGCACATGGATCGAAACCTTTGGAAACTCGTCGCCGCCGATCGTCGTGCCCTTCACCAACAAGCGGCGCGGAGGACGGCCGAATGCAATGGCCGCGATTTCCTCGATCCGCGCCATTGCAATGAGCACCAGCGGCACCAGAAGGATCAGCCCGAGAGTCAAGGCAAACGCGGAGCCGAAGACGAAGTAGTGCCCCGCCCAGTAGGCGAATACGGTTGCCGCCCATGCTCCGACCCCGTTCGCGGCGGCCGAGAGCATCAGAGCCTGCATCGGAGTCGGTTGAGCCAACCTCAAAATCGGCAGAGACATCAGAATGCCGACCAGCACGGCAATGGCCGCAAGCTTCCAGTAGTCGGGGTTTACGATCGGCCCGGTCCAGGAAAATTTCGGCTCGCGATCGGCGTTCAGGATTCCCCAGTAGGGACCAACACCGCCCTCAAAGAATTTCCAGGGCTGATCGATGGCCTCGACGATATTGTATTCCATTCCGATCGCTTCGGCCCGGGTCACGAAACCGCGCAGCACTGCGGCCTGCTGGAATGGGCCGGGATCGGCATTTCTCAGATTGTATCCCGCGCTAGGCCAGCCGAATTCAGCGATTACAATCCGCTTGCCCGGGAATTGACCGCGCAACAACTGGTACATCGCGACGGCCTGGTCCACCGCCTGCTTGTCGGTGAAATTTTCCCAATAGGGCAACACGTGAGCGGCAATGAAATCGACGGAGTAGCCGAGCTGCGGATTGTCCCGCCAGATGTTCCAGATTTCGCCTGTCGTGACGGGAACGTTGACCGACTTCTTGACCCGCTTGATCAGTTCGATCAGGTCATCGATCTTTTGCTCGCCGCGATAGATCGTTTCGTTGCCGACGACGATGCCGATCACATTGCTGTTGTGTTTCGCGAGACTGATCGCCGCGTCGATCTCGCGTTCGTTGCGGTCGATGTTCTTGTCGATCCACGCGCCGACGGTGACTTTCAGCCCGAACTCGGCGGCGATAGGCGGGACCAACTCGACGCCCCCGGTCGAGGAGTAAAGCCGGATGGCGCGCGTCAGCGGAGCCAGCTTCTTTAGGTCGGCGCGAATTTTCTCGACGCTCGGAAGGTTATCGACGTCCGGGTGCCCCGTTCCTTCGAACGGCGCGTAGGAGACGCTGGGCAGCACGCCCCTGAAATCGGGCGCCTCCTGTTTGTCGCGAAGCGCCGCCCACATCCCGGCATGAACGGTGGTCACAATAAACAGAACGGCGAGGACGGCGCGCATCTCGCGACTAAACCATACGGGGGCAATATGGCAGGGAAGCGGATCCGACCCCGAGATCCGACCGAGTCAGCGGCAAATCGAGCATATCTCTGCCACTTGATTCAACAACTCTTATGACGCCGTGGCGATTTGAGGGCGTCAATATTGCAAGCCAGGTTTTTTGAGATCGTTCCGGCTGCGACTATTTGGCCGCCGCCGGAGGCGCGGCTGCGGCAGGTGCCCCGGAAGCCGGAGGGGCTGCGCTTCCTGCCGTCGATGGGTTCGCCGGCGTGGCGGCGGCCGCGGCCTGGGGCTGCACGGCCGGGTTGATCCAGCAAGCGTGAACCCGACTGTTAAGCGTCTCAGCGACCTTCGGATCGATCTGGCCGCCAAACCGCGTCAGACATCGAAACGTTGCCTGGACGTGACCGCCAGGACAGCCGAAGCGATCGTAGAGATCGAGATGCCGTAGCGCCGTGTCGATGTCGTCCAGCCACATCAGTCGGGCCACGCGACGGCCGAACCACACGCACTCCGGATTTCCGGCAGGGCCATTGATCGCCTGCGCCGCTTCGGCGAATTCGTCGGTCCTGCGCTGGTTGTCCTTGGCTGGATCCGCCGGTTGCGCCGCGTTGGCGGCCGGTGCCTTGCCGGACTGATCCTGGGCACGGCTGTCGCCACTCTGGGCAAGAGCGCTTCCCAGTCCGATCATTAGTGCAAGGCCCGAGACGGCAAAGTGACGCAAAACCGCTTCCTGGAGCTCAAGCACGCGACGACGCATAAATTCCCCGACTATTCCTGATCTCGTCCAGCCGCAGAAGCTGGTTTGATGCGGTTCAAATAGGTCCCCAATGCGGCGGAGACACCTGACCGAATCCCATGACGGACATTTGGTATTTTGTCCAGCAAAGTCACAACTTTATCGCGTCGTGGTAAAGCCCGGGGCGCCGATGGTAGTTGATTGTGCCCGGCCTGCACTTGGCAGGTCCGCGGTGACGGGCTAATCGACGATGCCCGCCTGGAGGATGGAACCGATTTCTTTGCGCGCGCCCTTGGCGCTTCTCCTCGTATCCCTCGGAGCGATTGCCGCGGCTTGGTGGTGGCTGGCCACGCCGATCACGCTTGCGCGCGCGCCCATCGACCCTCAAGCCAAGCTGATGTGTGTTTCGTATGCCCCGTTCCGCGGCGACCAGACCCCACTAGTGCCGACCACCCATATCGGTCCGGAGCAGATCGCTCAGGATCTCGAGCAGCTCGCGAAAATCAGCGATTGCGTGCGGACCTATTCGATAGAAAACGGTCTCGATCAAGTACCCGAGCTTGCCGCAAAGGTGGGCCTGAAAGTAATCCAGGGAATCTGGCTGGGCAGCAACCGGCTGAAGAACCTTGCTCAGATCTCGACGGTCGTTCGCCTGGTCAAGGAATACCCTGGGGTCATTACGGCCGTTGTGGTGGGCAACGAGGTGCTGCTGCGCGGAGAGATGACGACGTCCGACCTCGCTGCCACCATACGTTCGGTCAAGCCGCAGGTCGCCGTTCCCGTGACCTATGCCGACGTCTGGGAATATTGGCTGCGCAACCGGGAAGTTTATGAAGCCGTCGACTTCGTAACCATTCACATCCTGCCCTATTGGGAGGATTTCCCGATCCGGGCCAAGTTCGCCGCATCGCATGTCGATGCGATCCGCCGGCGCATGGCGGTGGCGTTTCCCGGCAAGGAGATCCTGATCGGCGAGACCGGCTGGCCGAGCGAGGGAAGGATGCGCGAGGGCGCGCTGCCCTCCCGCACGAACCAGGCGCGCATTGTCTCTGAAATCCTCGATCTGGCGAAACGGGAAGGTTTTCGCGTCAACCTGATCGAGGCTTATGACCAGCCGTGGAAACGCCAGCTCGAGGGCACGGTCGGCGGCTATTGGGGATTGCTCGATGCTGCGCAGCGGGCGTTGAAATATCCGCCCGGCGTGCCCATCAGCAACTATCCGCATTGGAAACTGCAGATGGCAGGCGGGATGGCGCTCGCAATCGCGGTGTTCGGCGCGGCCTGGTTAACGTTGCGACGTCGGCCGTGGACGCCACGCTTGGCTGCGTGGATGGCGGTGGGAATATCGGCCACGGCCGCCGGCATCCTGCTCGGGCTGGCCACCGACAAGATGATCTATGAAAGCTACGGCATCGGTGGATGGTTGGTTTGGGGTGCGTTGCTGCTGGCGGGTATTGCCTCGCCCTTGCTGTGCGCTAACGCAGTGATGTCAGGACGGGCGTTGCCGACCTTTCTGGAATTGTTGGGCCCCCGCAGCATGCGCACGGGATCGGCGCTCACCATGACGGTTGGATTCGCGCTGCTCGTGACGGTGCTGATCGGCTCCGAGACCGCGCTCGGGTTCGTGTTCGACCCGCGCTACCGCGACTTTCCCTTCGCCGCGCTGACCATGGCGGTGCTGCCGTTCGCGCTGCTGACATTGCTCAACCGCCCCCAGCAAGGACTGCGCCCGATAGCGGAGACGGTGTTTGCCGGTCTTCTGGCGGCATCGGCGCTCTACACGCTGTTCAACGAAGGCTCGGAAAACTGGCAATCCTTGTGGACGTGCGCGATGTATCTGCTGCTGGCCCTTACGCTGTGGCAGGCGCGGGGCGTGCAAATCCCAGAATAAGCAGCCCGATCGCCAGACCGGACAGCACGATATTGTACAGCACAATCCCGGCGCCGGCGGCGATGAGCCCGCCCGTGAGCAAGACGATCGATGGCCGGATGACATGAAGCGTGGCGATAATCAGAGCCACGACTCCGAAGACGGAATGGCGAAACAGGTAGGTGACAAGGATCCTGGTCTTGCAAAGCATGGTCTGCAAACCGGCATCGCACGCCAGCGCAACGCTTGAGAATTCGATCGCGAGATAGCGCAGATAGAGCGCGTACCCGACGGTCAGAAATCCGACCACCAGCAGCCATTGCACCTGGAAAGGCGTGAGCCGAAACGGAGCTTTCTTCATTTGGCGAATATGGTCGGGAATTCACGGCCGGACAAGCCGGGCAGCCGATCCCGGCGATTGGATTAGATTTCAGGTGTAAGGCTTTGATCCAGCCGCTTTATCGGCCGCCCTCTATCGTCGGCTGAAAAAGGCCGAAAGGCCGGAGGGCGGGTCGGGCTTTTTAGGCTCTTCCACAACCACCCGCCTCGAAGCGCCGCGCCACCGGCCCGTGCGCCGCCCGGCAGCAGGCTTGGCCAAGGCCGGATCGGCAGTAACTATCGGCTCATCGGAATTCATCACCAGTCGCTGGCCATCGAATACGGTTGGCTGACAAGGCCGCTCGTTCACCATCATGCCCGCGCAGATCTTCGCCGCGGCCGCGGCATCCGCAAGCGGTCCGGCAACCAGCCGGAGCTGCATCCCGAGCCCGTTGTTGTTTTCCCGGATCACGATGATCGGACGCAACGCCGCGAGCGGCGCATTCGACCTGGATTTCAACAGGCCGCGCCACAGCGCCCGCAAGCCGCCAACGGAATTCGCACCACCGACGTCGACGCCGAAATCGGTCCGATGGACCGCGACCGTGACGCCAGTAGCTGGCGATGCATCCGATCCGGCGCTTTCGGCGGGAGGAGGGAGCGAGGCTACCACCTCGAGGTCCTGCACCATTGGCGTGGCTTTCGCAGCCTTGTCCGGCTCGACCAATTTGCTGGCCGCCGCATCGGGCGGCGCCATGATCGACTTCGCGGCCACGAGCGGCGGTGACTGCGGCGACGCAGCCGATAGCGAAGTTTTGGATGCGACCGTCGTGGCAGCCTGCTCCGCGGGCGCGGTTTCCGCCGTGGGCTTGTCCGGTGTTTTCACCGAAGCGCTCGCCACTGGGGACAGGGTCGGGGGTGG
>JBJMTO010000160.1:0-41323 GCA_045811665.1 Bradyrhizobium sp. | reverse complement strand
CTCTTCAACCCCGGTCGTCACTGCGAAAGCAGGGACCCATAACCACCGGCCTTTCTGGTTGCGGCAAGATGTCCCGAGAAGCCGCCTTCGCAGGCACGACGGGCGGATGGATCCTGTCAGCCGCCGGCATTTTCCACTGCGCCGAGGTGGACTTCTTCCGACAGTGAGGAGGACACGGAGGGGACCTGCTCGCCTTCGGAGGCCCTGGCGACGGCGACGCGCGTCTTGTTGAAGACGGTCTCGGCGGCGGTCTTGTCGGCCTGCTCCACATTGAGGTTGTTGAGCAGCTCGGCCATCAGCACGGAGTAATGGCCGGTGGAATCGTCGACGACCGTGCCGGGCGTGGCCGAGGACAGGATCAGCGCGTTCTCGGGCGCGTTGATTGGCGCCAGCCCGTGGGAGAAGGCGCGGAAGCGGCGTTCATACGGATTGCGCCGGGAGGCGTCGATCACCGCGAGCTTGGCGCGCGCGCCCTGCTCCTTCATCATCTCCAGCACCGATTCGATGCTGATGCCGTTGCGGCGAACGTCGGATTCTTTCCAGATCGCGGCATCGACCGGGATCATGTAGCTCTCGCGGCCGAGCTGAATGCCATAGCCGCCGAAGAACAGCATCACCACGGAGTCCGGCTTGATCCTGGACTTCAGCCGGCCGATCGCCAGGCTCATGTCTTCCTTGCTGGCGTCTTCCACCACCTCGACGTCGAAGCCGTCCTGCCGCAGCGCCGAGGTCAGGCCGCGTGCGTCGTTGATGGGCTGGGTCAAAGGCGCGTTCGCATCGGGATAATGACCGTTGCCGATCACGAGCGCGATCCGCGACGCCTGGCCCGCCGCCTCCACGGTTTCCTCGACCATTACCGCGCTTGGGGCAGTGAGCGCCCGCTTGTTCAGGGCCGCATGCGCCCCGATCGCCAGCGACACCATAATAAGGAGAGCGGCGGCAATACTGACCGATTGGCCGGAGATGCTGGTCTTGCTGACATTCATCACGGGTTATCCTGCTCAGTCGTGAACGCGCGATGGTTAGTCGCGCCGACGCCGCTTAGGTTTAAGGTTGCCAACGGGGTCACGGCGAATTGCGCTGAACTTGCGGCACCGCAACAAAGGAAGTTTTAACGCCCCCGGCCCGGTCCGGCAACCTTATTGACGTATTTTGTTGGGTGCGCTGCGGCAAAACTCGCATGGCGAGCCCGAACTGCAACACTAATTTATGGCGTTAATTCAGTCACTTACGCGAGGAGCAGATCTCGTTATCCTCCGAATGGAGGAGAATTTGCCTTTTCACGCCATTTCCGACCTATTCAGCTAGTTTTCGATAAATTGTGGCTATGCGCCAAAAGCATCCTTGCTCCCCGACATCGAATTCAGCCGGCCAACCATCCTTCTGGATCGCCGGGATGGCAGCTGTGAAAGAGAGTTCATGAGGGTCCAGCACTTCGGAGCCGCCGCCTTCCGCGCAGTGACAGGAGGGAAGGACGGGCCGTCGCTTTACGATGCCTGCGATCCACTGCTGCTGAAGCCTCCGGGCGGCGATCCGCACCTTGCCAAGTTCTACAAGACCGCGCTGGGCAATCCCGCGCTCCGCCTGTTGCTGCGTCGGAGCGGGCTCGCCGAGCTGCGCGACGAGGCTAACCTCCAACGCCTGCGCGGGGCCCTGCTCGCGGCCCGCGACGACGAGGCGCCGGACTGGGGCGCCGTCGGGGCACCGGTAGCGGCGCTGCTCGACAGCATCGATCTGCGCCATCCCAGACCGAAGTTCAAAGCCTGGCCTCAGCGTCCACCGGAACTGGCGACCATCGAATTGGTGATCGGCGCCTGCGGCGAGCATCTGTTGCGCTCGTTTGGCCGCAACGGCTTCATTCCGACCTTCGCGGCCTTCAATCTGATCGGCGATCCCGACCTGCGCGGCCGCGAACTGCTGATGGCGCTGACCGGGCTCAATTCGCGCGGCTACAAGAACTCGACATTGCTGTTCAATCTGGCGCGGATATTCATCGCGCGTTCGCCGGCCCGCGACCTCGTCAACCCGCCCTGGACCGGCGTCGCCGAGCCGCTGTGGGAGCCGGTGCAGATCCGCCATCGCTCGGCGTACTACGACGCCTTCTTCACCGAGGCGCTGCTGAGCTTCGTCGACACCGGCCTTGCCTCGCCGCAGCAGGCCGCGGCCTCGCGCAAGGCGGTATCCGACATGGTCGAATTCTGCCTCACGACCAGCCGCGAGCAGGTGCGCGCCCAGGACGGGCGCACTTTCGATGTCATCACCGCGCTGGCGCCGCTGCCCCATCCGCGATTTTCGCGGTTGTTCGCGCACATCAAACAGGATCTCGGCTTCGGCATCTATGTGCCGGATTGCGACACCACCGCGTGCGCGTTCTCCGCCGCGACCCAGGCCGGCTCCGATGATTCGATTCTTCAGCAGCCGCTGATCGATTTCTATGCGGGGTATCAGGTTCGCGGCGGCGCCAACGAGCCGAAGGTGACGGTGCCGCTGAATGACAGCATCGACTACGAAGGCGGCGTCGTCACCTGGATCGACAATCTCGCGGGCGAGCGGCCGTTCGGCAACGACCTCGATCCAACGCTCAATCTCGACATCCTCGAGGTCTGTTTCCGCAATCTCGGCCGATGGCGCATTCTGCAGACGCCGCAGCGGCTGGATACGCTTCAACGCATCGTCGGCTTCCAGCAACGACTCGTCGCAAGCGGCGCGTTCGCCGAGCCGCGCTCGCATATCTACTATCTTCCCGAGCTTTACTGCGCCTATTTCGGCCGCTGCCATGCCGCGTTCACCGCGCTGTCGGCGGCGGCGCAGCAGGCGATCGATCCCGAGGGCGCCTTCGCGCTGATCCGCACCAAGGTGCTGGCCTATGTGCAGGACGAGTTGATTACATGCGAGATGAACGCTTTCGACGCCGCGCTGGCGCTGATCGCGCTTGCCAATCTCGGCGCGGAGCCGGCGAGCTTCACGCCCGCCCTGCATTGCATCGTCGAGCATCTCGGCGAAGGCGGTCGCCACGGCCCGTTCAGGGGCTATGAGTGGAATAAGATGAAGACGCCGACCCGCATCCTGGTCGGGGGGCCCGAGGTCACGTCCGCGTTCGTGCTGATGGGCCTCGCCCTGGCGCGGCGCGCAATCCTGAGGGAAAGCTAATCGTCAGCGCGTGGACCGCGCTCTCGCGAACCGTCACCAATCAGCCGCCAGTAGCGCAAAGTTGAAAAATAACCCGCCCGCAACTGCTGGCGCGGCAGCCCGATCCGCTCCACAATCGAAACTCGGGCGGCGTGATTCCATTGTTGAACGGCATTGCATGATGTTGAAGTCGTTATTGGCGATTGCATTCGTGGTTCTGCCGGCGGTCGCCGAAGCCAACGATATAACGGGCGTTCCAAAAATCCGCGAAGGCGATCAGATCCAGATCGGCACCACCCGAATCCGGCTCGGCGGGATCGACGCGCCGCCGGTGGACCAGCTCTGTCTCAACAACAAGGGCGAACGCTGGACCTGCGGCGTTGCCGCCCGCGACGAACTGATCAAGCACGTCGAGAGCAAGAGCTGGACTTGCCGCACGCGCCAGACCGATCGTCGCGGCCGCCTGGTGGCGCGCTGCGACGTCGACGGCGAGGACATCCAGAAATGGATGGTGAAAAGCGGATGGGCATTGGCGTATGTGCGGTTCTCGCACGACTACGAGGCCGACGAGAAGCTTGCGCGCGAGGCCAAGGCCGGCATGTGGCAGGGAGCGTTCATCGCACCGTGGGACTGGCGCGTCCGCAACAAGAAGACCACGATCCTCGGCGCCACCAAACCACCGGCAAACGCCCATGCGATCCTGCAGGCCTCGGCGTCCGGACCGGTGGCGCCCTCGCCCGATTGCACCATCAAGGGCAACGTCAACGGCTCGGGAGAGTGCATCTACCACCAGCCGAGCAGCCGCTGGTATCGGCAGATCAAGATGACGATCAACAAGGGCACGCGCTGGTTCTGCTCGACGGAAGAAGCCGAAGCCGCGGGCTGCCGCGAGACCCGGCGATAGACCGTTTGCGCGAAAGCGAGAACCCGCTTGCAACCTGCAGCCCCTAACCGCAGCGGATTCGAGACTGTTGGGCACAACGGACGGCCAATAACGTCGCCCTGCGACTTGAAATTCCCTTCATTCCCCTGCATCCCTTCACACACAGAGTTCACTACGAGGAATACAGACAATGGTCGTTCGCGCGGGCCGGGAATTCCTGGCGATCCCCGGCCCCACCACGGTGCCCGATGAAGTGCTGCAGGCGATGCATCGTCCGGCGCTGGACATCTATTCCGAGCAGATGGTCAATCTGACCGAGGGTTTGCTCAGCGACCTCTCCCGATTGTTCGCCACCAAGTCGCGCTCGTACATCTACATCGCCAACGGGCACGGCGCCTGGGAAGCCGCGCTCAGCAATGTGCTGTCGCGCGGCGACAAGGTTCTGGTGCTGGAAAGCGGCCGGTTCGCCATCGGCTGGGGTAGCGCCGCCGCCGGAATGGGCGCGGAAGTCGAACTGCTGAAGGGTGACTGGCGCCGCGCGATACGTCCCGCCGAAGTCGAGGCCCGGCTGCGGCAGGACAAGGATCACACCATCAAGGCAATCATCGCGGTGCAGGTCGACACCGCCTCGGGCGCCTACAACGACCTCGAGGCCATCGGCAAGGCGATCAAGGCCGCCGGCCACCCGGCGCTGTTCATGGTGGACGCGGTAGCCTCGCTTGGCTGCATGCCCTTTGAGATGGACGCCTGGGGCATCGACGTGGCGATGTCCGGCTCGCAAAAAGGCCTGATGACGCCGCCCGGCCTCAGCTTCGTCGCAGCCAACGATCGCGCCCGCAAGGTGCACCAGACGGCGACGCTGCGGACGCCCTATTGGGACTGGACCGAACGCGACGGCTCGGAGCACTACCGCAAATACGCCGGCACCGCGCCGGTGCACCTGTTGTTTGCGCTCCGGCAGGCGATCGACATGTTGTTCGAGGAGAAGCTCGAAAACGCGTTCCTGCGGCATCGGCTGCTGGGAGAGGCGGTTCGCCGCGCCGTGGCGGTCTGGGCCGAAGGCCAGGTGCTCGGTTTCAACATCGCCGAAGCCGGCGAGCGCTCCGACACCGTGACCACGGTCGTGATGGCAGGCGGCCATCAGCCTGCGGCGCTGCAACGCTACTGCAAGGAGAAATGCGGCGTGGTGCTGGGCATGGGAATCGGCGACCTGCAGGGCAAGGCGTTCCGGATCGCGCATATGGGGCACGTCAACGCGCCGATGATCCTCGGCACGCTTGGCGTCGTCGAAGTCGGCCTCAATGCGCTGGGCATCCCGCATGGCAAGGGCGGTCTCGAAGCCGCTGTCGAATGGCTTGGGGAGACGGTCGCTCCCTGAGCGGCGGCCCAGACTTTTCGGCACCTCGATTTTAGTGCTTATACTGATCGAGCTTCCGAACAAGGAAGCCGGCACGCCGCGCGCGGATGCTCGCGAACATGCGCGCAAAAGAACCCGGGGAGAATGTGATTGGCGTCCGTTGAACTGCGCGGCCTGACCAAGCGATTTGGATCGCATGCGGCGGTCGATGATGTCTCGCTGCGGATCGATCACGGGCAACTGGTCTGCCTGTTGGGGCCCTCAGGTTGCGGCAAGACCACCACGCTGCGCCTGATCGCCGGATTCCTCGAGCCGTCCGAGGGAGAGATCAGGGTTGGCGACCGCGTGGTTTCCTCGGCCGCGCGGACGCTGCCACCCGAGCAGCGCAAGATGTCGATGATCTTCCAGAGCTACGCGTTGTGGCCGCACATGACGGTGACCGAAAACATCGTCTATGGGCTTAGGCTGCGCAAGCTCGACCGCGACACCATCGCCAAAAAACTGAGCGCGATCCTGGAGACCACGAGGATCGAGGCGCTCGCGAGGCGCTATCCCGGCGAGTTGTCCGGCGGACAGCAGCAGCGAGTCGCGCTGGCACGCGCCCTAATCGTCGAACCGGAGACGCTGCTGCTGGACGAGCCTTTGTCGAACCTCGATGCCAATCTACGCGAGGAGATGCGGTTCGAAATTCGCCGCCTGCATGACGAGTATCGCTACACGACCGTCTACGTCACCCATGACCAGTCCGAAGCGATGACCACCGCCGACCTGATCGCGGTCATGAACGCCGGGACCATCGATCAGCTCGGCACGCCCGAAGACATCTACGACCGGCCACAATCCGAATTCGTCGCGCGCTTCATCGGCGCCAGCAACGTCATCAACGGCACGGCCCGCGACCACAATCACGTCTCGTTTGCCGGCGCGACCTTGCAGGTGGTGGGCGCGAAACTCAACGCCGGCCAGAATGCCGTCGTCGCCATCCGCCAACACGACATCCAGCTTTCGACCAAAGCGCCGGCAATGCCCGCCAACGCGGTCAGGGCAATCGTGAAGCGGCAGGTGTTTCTCGGCGCAAGCCGCGACTACATGGTTGAAGCCCAGGACGGCACCACGTTGCGGGTGGTCACGCCGACCGACAGCGCGGTCTCCAAGGGTGCCGAGGTCTGGCTCACCCTGCCGGCGGAACGCTGCCGTGCACTCGGCCGATAGCGATCAAGCCATGGGCGGCTGTTTCGATTTTGTGATTGAAGCGGCTTGGCATCACTCGCTTCGCTTCACGCCCCAAGGTGGCGGGTATTCTACATCGGCAGGCAAATGACCAGCACCACCGCAATTGACGGCACGCGCAATAAGACCGATTTGACCAAACCCGTGCTGGCATTGTTCGCGGCGTGCCTGATCGTGCTGATCGTGATGCCGCTGTCCTGGCTGGCGGTATACAGCGTCACCGACAAAGCAAACCACCTGACGGCGATGAATTTTGTCACGCTGTTCTCCGATCCTGACTTCCTCGACCCGTTGCTGACCACCGCCATCATCGCGACCAGCTCGGCCGCGATTTGTTGCGTCGTCGCCGCGCCGATCGGATGGCTGGTGTCGCGCACCGACATGCCCGGACGGCAGTTCATTCGCGCGCTGGTGACCGCCTCGTTCGTCACCCCGCCATTTCTGGGAGCGGTCGCCTGGGAATTGCTGGCTGCGCCGAACAGCGGATTACTCAACCAATTGTTTCGTGTGGTCACCGGCGGCGGGCCGGACGATCATCTGTTCAATATCTATTCGCTGACGGGAATCGTCTTCGTGATTTCCTGCTACACGTTCCCATTCGTGTTCGTGCTGGTCGCCAACGCTCTCGACAATATGCCCGGCGAACTGGAGGACGCCTCCGCCATCCTTGGCGGCAGCGCCTGGACCACCGCGCGGCGCATCACGATTCCGCTCGCGCTTCCCGCCCTCGTGGCCGGCTCGTTGATCGCCTTCCTGCAAGCCATGACCCTGTTCGGCTCGCCGGCCATCCTGGCGCTGCCGGCGGGCTTTCACACCATGACCACGAAGATCTGGAGCCTTTTCCAGTATCCGCCCAAGCTCGAACTGGCCGCTGCCGCCGCGGTGCCGCTGCTGCTGTTGACGATTCTGTTGCTGCAGGCGCAGAAATTCATTCTCGGACGCCGCGGCTATTCGGTTCTGGGCGGCAAATACGGCCCGCCGCGGCGCGTCGAACTCGAAAGCTGGCGCTGGGCCGCGCTGGCGGTTTGCCTCGTGGTGCTGCTCAATCCGGTGTTCCTGCCCTATTTCGCGCTGCTCAACGCCGCGTTCTCGCCGAACGCAACCACGCTGGTGACGCCGGCGACGGCGACGCTGCACAACATCGTCTTCGTCTTTACCGAGCTGTCGTCGACCCAGCTCGCACTGAAGAACACCGTGATCCTCGGCGCATCGACGGCGACCATCGGCACGATCCTCGCCCTCGTCGTCGCCTATGTCACCACGCGCCGTGTGATCGCGAGCCACCGCATCCTCGGCTTTCTCGCGACCGCGCCCGTGGCGGTGCCCGGCATCGTGCTCGGCGTCGGGCTGTTCCTCAGCTACACGCGGCCACCGTTCGTGCTGTATGGCACGCTATGGATTCTCCTGATTGCGTTCCTCACCATCAACCTGCCTTCGGCCTATCAGCAATTGCAGGCCGCTTTCGCCACCATCCACCCCGAACTGGAAGACGCCAGCCGCATCCTCGGCGCCACGCGATTGCAGTCGCTGCGCCGGATCACCGCGCCGTTGCTCCGCACCGGCGTGATCGCGACCTGGTGTTTCATCTTTATCGGCGTGATGCGCGAGCTATCGGCCGCCATCGTGCTGTTCACCTCGCAGACCAAGGTGCTGAGTGTTCTGATCTACGATCTCAACGAGAGCGGCGATCTTGCCGCGATCGCGGTGCTCGGCATCGCGATGCTGGTGATCACATTTGCGGTGGTCGTCGCGGTCAACCGCATCCCGATGTTCGGCGCCAGCGCCGGCGCAAGTCTGCGGAACTAGGGCGAGCCGTCGCTCACCTCCGATGACCCGCCGTGGATTGCTTCGCTGCGCTCGCAATGACGGATGAAAAAGAACGGTGATCGCAACTTAGCTGGCAATCCGCGCGATCAACCCGATATAGATGTGCGTGGCCAACTGACATCGACGAGGACGCGAGTGAAACAACAGGCACCATCAAAGGGCTCGGTGACTCCGCCCGTCGCGCCTCGACGGCCGCATTCATTCACCATGCACGGCATCACCGTCGTCGACGACTATGCTTGGCTGAAAGACCCGAACTGGCAGGAAGTGCTGCGCGATCCCGACGTGCTGAACCCTGACATCCGAAAGTATCTCGAAGCGGAAAACGGCTACACTGAAAGTCTGCTCGGCCACACCGACGCTCTACAGAAGACGCTGGTGAAAGAGATGCGCGGCCGGATCAAGGAAGACGACTCCAGCGTGCCGGCGCCGGACGGGCCTTACTCCTATCTGCGGAAATTCCGCGAGGGCGGTCAGCACGAGCAGTTCGGCCGCATGCCGCGCAATGGCGGCGACATCCAGATCGTGCTCGACGGCGATCAACTGGCGGTCGCTCAGGAATACTTCAAGTTCGGCGGAGCGCGGCATTCGCCGGATCACCGGCTGGAGGCCTGGAGCGCCGACGTAAAGGGCTCGGAATATTTAACCATCCGGGTGCGCGACAGGGCCACTGGCGCCGACCGCGACGACCTGGTCGAGGAAACCGATGGGGGCGTGGTATGGAGCACCGATTCCCGGAGCTTCTTTTACGTCAAGCTCGACGACAACCACCGCCCGATGCAGATCTGGCGGCATCGCCTCGGGACACCGCAAAGCGACGACATGCTGGTGTACGAGGAGCACGACGCGGGCTGGTTCACCCATATCCATGAAAGCGCCAGCGGACGTTTCTGCGTCATCGCGGGCGGCGATCACGAAACGTCGGAGCAGCGGCTGATCGATCTCGCCAATCCCGGCTCACCGCCGCGGCTCATCACCGCGCGCGAGACCGGCGTGCAGTATTCGATCGCGGACCGGGCCGAGGAACTGTTCATCCTCACCAATGCCGATGGCGCAATCGATTTCAAGATCGTCACCGCGCCGCTTCACTCGCCGGGGCGCGGCAACTGGCGCGACCTGATTCCACATCGGGACGGCGTCTATATCCTCGATATCGAACTTTACTCCGGCCATCTGGTGCGGCTGGAACGCGCCAATGCGCTGCCCGCGATCGTGATTCGCGATCGCACCTCGGGCGATGAGCACGCCATCTCTTTTGACGAGACCGCGTATTCGCTGGACACCATGGGAGGTTATGAGTTCGACACCACCAACCTGCGGTTCTCGTATTCTTCGATGACGACGCCGTCGGAAGTTTACGACTACGATATGGCGAGCCGCGCCCGGACCTTGCGCAAGCGCCAGGAGATTCCGTCCGGCCATAACCCGGCGGACTACGTCACCACCCGCATCATGGCCATCTCTCATGATGGCGCCGAAGTGCCGGTCTCGATCCTGCACCGGGCCGATCTCCGGCGCGACGGCAGCGCCCCGCTGCTTCTGTACGGTTACGGCTCATACGGGATGGCAATGCCGGCGTCGTTTTCCGCCAACCGGCTGTCATTGGTCGATCGCGGTTTTGTCTATGCCATCGCGCACGTCCGGGGAGGCGCGGACAAGGGCTGGGGCTGGTACCTCGACGGCAAGCGCGAGAAGAAGACCAACAGTTTCGAAGATTTCGCGGCAAGCGCTCGCGCCCTCATCAAAGCCGAATACACCAGCCGCAGGCGCATCGTGGGGCATGGCGGCAGCGCCGGCGGCATGCTGATGGGCGCCGTGGCCAACCGCGCCGGCGAGTTGTTCGCGGGCATCGTCGCCGAAGTGCCGTTCGTCGACGTGCTCAACACGATGCTGGACGACAGTCTGCCGCTGACCCCGCCGGAATGGCCGGAATGGGGAAATCCGATCGAACGCGAGGCCGACTTCAAAACCATCCTGTCGTATTCGCCGTACGAGAACGTGGCTGCAAAGGCGTACCCGGCGATCCTGGCAATGGGCGGACTGACCGATCCGCGCGTGACCTATTGGGAGCCGGCCAAATGGATCGCCCGGCTGCGCGCGACCATGACGGGCGGCGGGCCGGTGTTGCTGCGGATCAACATGGGGGCCGGCCACGGCGGTGCGTCAGGCCGCTTCAGCAGGCTGGACGAGGTCGCGATCGGTTACGCGTTCGCGCTGTGGGCGGTGGGATTGGCGGATCGAACCGGAGTGTGAGTCACATCATCTTCATCTGCCGCCGCGCGTCGAATTTTATGCAGAGTGCGGGCAGCGAAGTAACAGGTTCAGGAAGACCGAAATGCCGTCATCACGATCCTGATGAGATCGGCTGCGTTTCTTGCGCCAAGCTTCTTCATGATATTGGCGCGATGGTCCTCGATCGTGCGCGGGCTGATCCCGAGTTTACGACCGGCTTCCTTGTTGGACGCCCCCGAGACGAATTGCTCGAGCACTTCGCGTTCGCGCCGGGTCAACAGTTCGCTTCCGGCAAAATGCGCGGGGCCGTTGGAGATGGGATTACCTGGGTGCCGCCGCGCATAGGCGCCGATCGCCTGATCCAGCCAGTTGACGACCTCCCGCCCGCGGAATGGCTTTTCCATGAAATCCAGCGCGCCGTTCTTGATGGCGCTGACCGCCTTGGCGATGTCGCCCTGCCCGGAAATCATGAACAGAGGCGCAGCATGATCATCGCCCTGATGCTCCTTCCGGACCTCAACGCCGGATTTCCGCGGAAGATGCATTTCGGGCGGAATGCAGGAAGGCGTACGGCTTCGCGCAACAGCCATCAGCGTGTCGCCGTCTGGAAAGCAGAGCACCCGATAGGCGCCTGCCGACAAAACCACGAACAGGCCGTCGCGTTGCGCAGGCTCGCGGTTCGCGGCGAACATCTCGGCGCGGGCGGCGACGTTATCGGACATGCATGGTCCATAGTCGGTGCAGGATGACGCTCAACGGCAAGGTAGGTTCGCCCAGCATAGGTTCGATTCTCCCGTAGTTGTACGGGAGCAAAAGTTAACGCGCAAGTAGTGCTGCTCCGAATAGAACGAATTCAGGAGACCGCTCATGCAAAATGCATCAGCTACGGAACTGTCGGGGTTAGAGGACCAGAGCGACAGTCACCTGTCGATCGTCTCCGAACTGGGCCTGCTGATCGAACGGGTCCAGGACAGCAAGACCCTGATCGAGGCTGCGATGATCCGGGACGCGGCCATGGCGGATCAGGAAATCACAGCCAACGTGGTCGTGCTGGACGATGTCACGCCCGGCTATGTAAAGGCGCGAGCGGCGTTGAACAGTTGCGAAGCAACGCTAGGCCTCGCATTGTCCTTTCTGCTCGAGACAAAAACACCCAAGGATCGGATCAAATGCTCGATCGCTCGCCTGAAGCACGCCTCGCGACGGCTGTTGCTGTTGGCGTTTGAAAAGGCCTGAGCGCGACGGCGCGCGAATGCTGCGACGGTGCTTCCAATCATGCCGCCCCCTGGGCTCGCGGCGCGGGCAAGTCGATCCCAAGTCAGTCCCAAGTCAATCCATTGTCATGCGCTCACGCGCCATCAGGGACTCCTGGGGTGAGTTGGCGCCACCGCGCTTCTTCTTGTTCTTGCCTTTGAGAAACTGGACATCCATTTCGGTGCCGTTGACGCGGACCAGTTCGCAGCGGCGATAGGCGAGCCCGGTCGAGGACAACAGCAGAAAAAATTCCTTCAGGTTGAGACCCTGAATGGAGCCTTCGACCGAAAGGATGGCGTCATAGTCTGATATGGCTCGGAGCAGGCAATCCCGACGCCAAGTGCCATCGATTCCCATGATGCAGACGGCGTATCCGCGGCTGAAGGTGACGCGGTCAGGTGCTTTGGCAGCCTCCGCCACGTCAACCTCGCGCCATCGCAGCCACCCTCGGCGGCGGCGCGGCAAACGATGCCATCTTGGCGGGACTCACCCGCGTCGCGCTTGGCCGATAGAGACCTCGCCGATCCGGGTAGGATTTGTACGCATCGGTCAACCCGACCACGGTCTCTGCCGCGCCCAGCACGAGAAAGCCGTCAGGCTCGCTCGTTCTCGCGAGCCGGTTCAGTATGCCGATCTTGGTGTCCTGATCGAAGTAGATCAACACGTTGCGGCAGAAGATCACATCGAACATGCCGAGGTGGGAGAAGTCGTGCAGCAGATTGAGCTGCCGGTGCTGAACCATGGCGCGGATGTCGGCATTGACCTGCCACAGTTCGCCGTTCTGCCGGAAGTATTTGACCAGCATCTGAATCGGCAGGCCGCGCTGCACCTCGAACTGACTGTAGATCCCGGCCTTCGACTTCTCGAGCACTTCCTCCGAAATATCAGTCGCGAGGATCTCAACCCGCCAGCCGGTCAGCGCGGTGCTCATTTCCTTCAGGCAAATCGCCAGCGAATATGGCTCCTGGCCAGTCGAACCGGCGGCGCACCAGATCCGAATGCTTCTTCGGCTGGCGCGGGCCTGCAGCATCTCCGGCATGATCGAATCGCGGAAGTGATCGAACGGGCTCTTGTCGCGGAAAAAGAAAGTCTCGTTCGTGGTCATCGCCTCGACGACCTGGGTCGTCAGCGCCGTGGACCCGCCCTTCACCTTCTGCACGAGTTCGGCGATGCCGGGAATTCCGGCCTTCCGCAGCAGCGGCAGCAAGCGGCTTTCGATCAGGTATTGCTTGTCGTCCGACAGATCGAGCCCGGAATGATCCCGGAGAAGCTTGCGCAGATATTCGTATTCGGGCGGGGTCACGGGAAGCCTCTCGAACCGGATTGCGACGGTATCGAATTGTGGTTCTGCATGCGGGTCAGCTCGTCGTCCGATCGGATGCATGTAACGGATAGCGTTCGCGGCTGGTAATCCACGTTAATTTCAAGCTCCGTGCTAATACGGACAACACTGAGAGCTGGTGCGAAGAATTTGCGGAGCTAACGGGTCGCGTGCGCCGGATGGCTGGGCACAATGCGGCGCGTTCATATCCCGAGACGAGCGGGATCGGGTTTGGCCGCGCTCACGATGGCCGGATGATCGTGGAGAGTGGCTCGTCGGGAGCCTGGGCAAAGCCGATCACTCGGGAATGAGGTTGCGGCCCAGCTCGTGTCAGTCGCTCATCGAGAGCTCTTGTTCGACCTTGATGACTTGCCTCATTTCCTTGAGCGCCTTGTAGAGAGCGCCGGCTGAAACATGGCCGTCGATGGTGTCGACCGCGGCGCCCGCTTCCGGAAGCGCCAGCCGCAGCTCCTTTAGGAAACCGAGATAAGCGGTGCGATACCGCGGAACGTCGTTCTTCAGATACATCATCTGAACGCAGAGATAGAGCCGCTTCGCAGGTGTGTTGGCGGTCTCGGCGGTGACCGTGTCTTTCTCGCGAAGAACAGGCGCGTCGCCGTCGATCAGGAAAGAGGTGCGGGTGCCGGAGTTGATGATCACGGTCTCGCCGATGACGATGCGCTCAAACGGCTTCAGCTCGACTCGCAACGGCATCCAGTCGTTTCCTTTTCTAGGGGACGGCGGGGGCGATCCGCCCTCGACTTCTATGGAGCAGCGCCGCGACCACGATGGCGAGGCGCAAAGTTCTTACAGTGCTTAGGTCGAAGGCGGCGAGGTTTCCCCCGCCGCCCCAATGTTTGTGTCGCTTTCCGGATTTAGCGGAGAAGCTGCAGCACACTCTGCTGCGCCTGGTTGGCCAGTGACAGCGCGGACACGGCGATCGACTGGCGGGTCGACAGCGCCTGGCTGTTCGCCGCTTCCTCGTTGGTGTCGGCGAGCGTCAGGTTGGACGAGCCGGTCTGCAGGACGTTGATCACGTTCTTCGAGAAGTCCTGACGGATCTGCACGATCGAGAGGTTGGAACCCAACGCCGAACCTTGCGCGCGGAGCAGGCCAGAGGCATTGCCCAGCGCCGTGACTACCCGGTTGGTGGCCGCGTTGTCGACGAAATCGACGCCGTTGGTCAGGGTGGCAAGACCGAGACCCGCCGCATCAAAGTTCACGCCTGTGATGCTCAGTGTCGACTTGCCAGTCTCGTTGAACGTCAGCTTCAGCGTGTCGCCGCCAAGCAGGTTGATGCCGCTGAATGACGCATCCTGCGCTGTGCTGGTGATGTTCGCCAGCGTGGCGTTGTACTGCCTGACCAAGCCACTGCGTAGTGCCTGCGCCTGCGCATCGACGACAGGCGCCGTGGGAGTGGTGAAGGTCACCGCGGTGGTGATCGTTCCCCCGAGGAGACCGCCCGACGCAGCAGACCCTAGGGTCGAAGAAGCAAAGTCGTTGCTTGCGGCAATCGTCAGCTTGCCGCTGGCATCGAGCGTCGCGGCCAGGTTGTTCGCCTGAAGCACGGCGTTGAGCTGGTCGAGGCTCTTCACGGAACCGGCAGAGCCGTCGCCGAAGGTGACATTGACCGCCTGACCGCCATTGAAGGAGCTGAAGGTCAAGGTCTTGCCGTTAATGCCACCCGCAGCCGCGTTGCGGCTAGCGGAGAAACTAGTGGCATTGCTGGTGGCGCCGTTCAGGCCGAACACCGAAAGGGCGTTTCCCGTCGCGGTGATGGCGAGATCGTCCCTGGTGCCAGTGCTCACCTGAAGCACTCCGCTACCATTGATTGACGAGTTGGTCTGGCCCGCGGCCGTGGTAACCGTCGCCACACCAGCGGCGCTGTTGGACGCTGTCCTAACGCCGGTCGCAAGGTCGATGGCGCTCAGCACGTCAGCAATGGTTGCCTGCTGCAGAAATACCGTCGAGTTGCCGTTGCCGTCATTGACGACGTTTCCGTTGACGCCCGAACCAGCAGGAAGGCTGGCTCCAGCGGGTGTGGGGGCGTTTTTGAAGGTGATCGTCTTGCCGTCCACGTTCAACGTGGCGCCATCGTTGATCAGGTTTCCGAGAGTAGCCGCGCTCGTCGTGCGGTTAACGCTCACCGTCGCGTTGCCGCCACCCACGGAACTCGTGAACTTGAGCGCGGCCAGGGTGTCGGCCTTTCCAACGATGCTCAGATCAGCACCGGTCGAACTCCTCAGCGTTATCGCGCCGGCGGTAATGCTGGAGGCAGTCTGACCGGCGTTCAAGGTCAAAACGCCCGCCACGTTGCGCTGGACCCCGCTCGCGACATCGATCGCAGTCAACACGTCACCGACAGATGCCTTTGTCGTCGCTCCGAGGAAAACCGTCGCGTTACCATTGACGTCGGTGAAGACATTGCCGGTGGTTACGCCGGCGGCGGCGTTGATTCTTGTGAAGCCCGCCGGGGCGCTCGCCGGAGCGTCCCCCGCTGCATAGGTAATGGTCTTGCCATTAACGGTAAAAGTGTCACCCGCGTTGACCAACGCGTTCGCGTCGTCGGCAGCGGCTGTGCCGTTCAGAAGCGAGGCCGCCGTGGTGGCCGCATTGACCACAGCGAAGGCCTGCGATCCAACGTTACCGCCTAGTTTGGTACCCACGACGGCCGGGGTTGTGCCACCGGCAGTGCCGTTAAAGAGCACGTTGCTGTTCGCGGTCGCGCTGGTGAATGAGGTGGTCCCGCGCAGATCGGTTGAAGTCGCGCCGGACACGGTCGCCGAGACGCTGGACTTGGTCGAGAAGCCGACCGTGGTCTGCAAAGCCTGGTTGGCGAGCGACTTCGCAGAGTCGACAAGCTTCTGCAAGGAGGTCAGGCCGTTATTGGCCTGCTGCAAAATCTGTACGCCGTTGCCGATACCGTCGAGAAGGTTGCTGATGTCGCTGGCCCGGCTGTCGAGCGCCTGCGCGGTGAAGAAGTTGGTCGGGTTGTCGAGCGCGGTGTTGACCTTCTTGCCGGTCGAGAGGCGATTCTGCGTCGTGGCGAGCAGATCGGCGGTGGACTGGAGCGAGAGCAGGTTCTGGCGAACCGAAGACGAGAGGACGATGGACATTTTGATTACCCTTCTGGATGAACACGATTGACGCGACGCCGCATGGTTCTGCCGGCGACGCCTCACACTGTTCCGGGCGTCCTACCCGTTTCTTAATTTGTGGCTCCGTACTAATACCCGGAATGGAAGTGAGGAAGAGCGCGGTTGGCGTTGGTTATTTGCGCGAATGCAATTGCGGTTGAGCCGATGGAATGGGGGTAAGTTGCAATGCTGTGATGATCCGCGGATTGCTACCCGACGAGATTGCATGCGTTGTATAGAGTGTGCCGATGTGAGCTCTTGTTCGATTTTCAACGGCGCGAAATCGTAGAGCGGAACGATGCACGCGTTCGCCATCGCATTGAACAGAGAACCCGCATGTCGCTTCGCTCATGCGGGCTACTGGCTCTTCCCACAATCGATGCGTTCGCAGGGACGACTGCGTTTATGATCCGGCAAGTCTAACTCAACATCCTCGTCGTCCCTGCGGACGCAGGGACCCATAACCACAGGTGCAAGTGATCTTAGAACTCGTTGGAACGGCGGAGTTCGCAGCTGCATCGATGCTGCAATGATCACACATCAAAGCCCGGGCATGTTCGCGCGCGTGCAATAGAGATGATGCATCTCCCACCGAGCCGTCGATGCGCACTCTCAACATTTCCGTACAACTACGGTAACGCGTGCGCGCGGGCTTATTCGGCGCAGCATTAACGCGCTGTTCAATGACGGCTGATAATTGTCTCGCTGCTGACGAGCGCAAGTTCGAAACGCGTCGAATCTCTTTCGCACGCTATGAATGCCTCGCCCGAGTTCGGTAACAACGTGCGGAGTAAAGACATGGCCTTTGATTTGTCGATGCCGATCCTGGTGGTCGATGACTACAACACCATGATCCGGATCATCCGTAATCTGCTCAAGCAGATTGGCTTCGAGAATGTCGACGACGCCAGCGACGGTTCGGCCGCGCTCGCCAAGATGCAGGGCAAGAAATACGGCCTGGTGATCTCCGACTGGAACATGGAGCCGATGACCGGATACGACCTGCTCAGGGAGGTCCGCGCCAGCCCCGAGCTGTCGCAAACGCCTTTCATCATGATCACGGCTGAATCCAAAACCGAAAATGTCATCGCCGCCAAGAAGGCCGGCGTCAGCAATTACATCGTCAAGCCGTTCAATGCGGCAACGCTGAAGACCAAGATGGAAGCGGTGTTTCCAGGCTCAGTCGAGTAGGCTTGCGAACAGCCGCATTAAAAATCTGGGTGACGCGACACCGCGCCGTTCAGCCGCGCGCACCCGATTTGGTCTCACATGATCCTGCCGATCCGCGCATCGTTCCCGCGTGCGATATTGTTTGCAGCATGGGCGAAGTGCTTGAGTGGGCAAATGCGCGCCATCATCTCGGCATGCGAATGATGTGAGCACGGTCGTACTTCTACGGTTTCGCATTTTCATGCATGGATAATATTAGCGCGCGATAGTTGGCGAAGCACAGCGAGGAGGCTTCATGTTTACGTTCGAAACGGCCGACCGGAAAGAAGTCCGGCGTTTCCGCATCGCGCAATTCAATGGCCGAACCGCTACGGTGAGATCCGGTGAGTCGCTGGTGACTGGCCACGTTCGATCGGTGCTCGAAACCAAGTCAAGCATTCCGCAGAGCTGGACCATCACCATCGTTCCGAGCGCGCCCAAGACGGACGCGGCGCGGCCCGCGCCGGCCGTTCACATCTTTGCAGAGGATCTACGCTGAGCGGGTCAGGAGGCCCGCGAGCTCCGGGGCGCATGATCGGGGCAATTTGAATTCTCAGGAATATAGCGAGGCGAGCCGCGCTCGACGCGCTTCGCGCTAGACTGAAGGATGCAGCAACGCCAGACGAACCAGGTCCGCCGTGTTTCGCGCGCCAAGCTTCCGCATGGCTTCGGCGCGGTGACTTTCGAAGGTGCGCGGGCTGATACTCATGCGCAGCGCGCCCTGCTTGTTGGAATAGCCCTCGCTGATCAAGTTGAGAACCTCACGCTCTCGCTTGGTGAGCGGCTTCTGGTCGGCGCCGGAAGTGAACATCACGCCGGGTATGCGGGAAGCATCCCTGCCCATAACGGGCCGCCTGTCCCAGATGGATTTTCCCGCCTCGCTGCCGGGCTCCTCGTGCCTGTCCGACAACTGCTTGATCATGGCGCAAACGCGCTCGGTCTGCTGCAGCGCGTTCTCGACCACCTGCTGGAGGTACACCCGATTGGTCGCGGCCTGTGAAAGCTGCTGACTGTGCTGACTGATCTCGCCCATGTAGAGCAGCAGCGCGGTCATCGGTCCGTTGAGCTGTCGCGCGAGCGCGGCGCCGGCTTCTTCCATTCCACGGGTACGCGCAGCGGCGAGACGTTCCTTCTCGGCATCACTGTCTGGAGGCGCGCTGGTTTCGGCCCAGCTCGAGAAAGGCGAATCGGTGATTCGGTTTTCTTGATGTCCCATACGATTTGTTTAACGATCCTGCCCTCTACGAGGGTTAATTTTTTAATCAGTAAGACTACGGGGGTGCAGGCCCCAACTCCGGTCAGCAGCAACTTCGCAGGAAGCCGAGAAACTCCCGGCGTTCGCGCGCAAACCACTGGTGATTCCGAGCGCTCCAGCGCAATCCCCGCAATTTTACGGATTAAAATCGGGACGAATGCTTGTGCGCGTACCCGTAGTTGCACGGGTTAACGGGTTTAATTCTTAATCTCGCGCCAACTGTTTTGGTGTTTTGATGCTTGCAACCTGCGCGCGCTTTGGCGCGAACAACCACTCGGTGCGTACCAATCGCGGAAAACAACGTGGCCTTGATGCTGGCGGATCGGATCCAGGAGTTCCTGCGGCGACTGACGCCGTTGACGCGAAGTAGTCTCCTGACTGAACTCGAGCGGCTGGAGACGTGCGATGGCGAGATGCCCGGCTCCGCGGAAATCCTTGCCAAGCTGCGCGCCGAATTCCGCAAGGATGGATCGCCGCAGAGCCGCATCAACAATCCATCGCGCTACTTCTTTGCACCGCTGGAGCCACTGCTTGTCGAGGGAGCCCCCGAGCATGCCAATTCCGGACGGATACAGCGGGGGTCGCTGAATGCGATCTGGGAGTGGATCAGCCGGGATCTGTTGCCGACCATGGCGCGCGATTACATCAAAAGAATCGACGAATTGATCCTCGTCAACAATCCAAGGAAAGCCCGGCAGGTCGCCAGCGCGTTTCAGGTCAAAGTCGTCAAGTATCTCGAAAGCACGCTGCGCTCACCCGATGCGGCCAATCAGACCCGCGCCAAGCTCGCAGCCTATACGGCTTCGCGCTCGGCTTACGCCGACCTGACCAAGATGCTGCCGGTGATGCGTGAACGCGAAGCGCTGGCGAGCTTCGCCGAGGCATTGCCGGCCAAAATCGACAAGTTCGACAACGCGCGAGTGATCAAAATCACCGCCTTGCTCGATGCGTTTCGAAAGAAGCATCCCGACGTGCTTCCGTTTGCAGTGGCGCTTGTAGCCAAACGCCTCAAGACGCCATGGCACCTGATCCGCCTCGCCACCAAGCTTGCGCCCACCAAGAACGCCGCCGACATCGCCGCGACGCCTTATGCGATCACGATCTCGATGGTGTTGGACCGGCTGGAAGACAACCGCGCCGCGTTGCGGATCGCGCTCAGGAACAACCGGGTCCTCGTCGCCAAGGAATTGCTGACGCACATCTACGACACCGAATACGCATTGCAGGTGCGCATCGATCAGCTCGCCGGGTCCGACTGGGGCGTGCGGCTAAACCAGATCATGGATTCGATCGGGACGCTGGTCGAAGCCGAGGTGGCGCGCTTCCCTGACAATGTCGGCCACATCCTGGCCTCGCGTCGTCTGCACCGCCATCACTCGTTGAGCGGCCGCCTGACCCATCTGGCATGGAAGGGACGCGACGCCGTCAGCGGCAGCGCAGCTCAAATCAAGAAGCTCATCCGCCAGAGCTAAGGCACGAGGCTGCTCTGTTCCCGCAAACAGCCGACCCGATTGGATGGCCGAGCTCAACGCCGACATCGCCGCTAGGCTCGCCCTGCCGGCCGCCACAAGAACTTTTCGAGAAATCGTCCCGAGATTACGAATCTGAACCACCAATAAGCCATCCGACGCGTTTTCATTTTCCGGTCCTCAATATTGGCGATGACCCCCCAACGAACGACCCTAGGGCCGAAACGCAAGTCCGGCTGTGACATGGTTCACATTCACACCAGGGAACGCCACATTCGGTATCGTGAGGCCAGAATTCGCCCGGCACTCTCAACAGCAAACCAAGGCCACGAAACAGGAGATGGTAATGGCTCGGACGATCGGATCAATCATGGCGATCGCGGTGGCCGGCGCGTTGGCGCTCGGCACGAGTGTCAGTGCGCAGACCGCAGCACCCACAGAGAACGCGGCCCCTACCGCCGATAACGCCATCCTGCTCACGATATTTCTGAAGCACGATCAGTCGCGCCCGCTAAGCGAGCTGAACGCGCAGCTCGACAGGCAGGGCTATTACAAGGCGTTTCCCCCGCCCGGCACCGAAGTCGTGAGCTGGTATGTGATGATGGGCATCGGTCAGGTGGTCACGCTGCGGCTTCCGGCGTCGCGGCTTCGCGAGGTGAACCGCATCCTGGAGAACACCGCGTGGGGTAGCTACCGCACCGAATTCTATCCGACCTATGACTACAAGGCGGTCGGCATCGCGGCCCATGAAAAGGCGACGCAGTAGGCGAGCGCGCGATCACGGGGCGGGGGGTCGGGTCGTCTTGATCGACCAAGGTCCAAAGACCCCCGGCACTTTTGCTATACGAAAAGCCCGCCGGCTACTCGCCGACGGGCTTGATCTTCATCAGCCCAGACCGAGCGAAGCTGAGATTCCGGTACATCCGCGGAAATCCCAGATCAAACCTGGTCAGGATCTAGTGGTGCTTAGAGGGCGCGTAGGTTTTCCGCGCTGGTCTTGCCGCGCATGCTGTCGACCTTCGATTCGAAAGAAACCTTCTGGCCTTCGTTGAGCGAGCCCAACCCGGCGCGCTCGACCGCACTGATGTGCACGAACACGTCGTTGCCGCCGTCGTCAGGCTGAATGAATCCGAAGCCTTTGGTCGCGTTGAACCACTTGACTGTCCCGTTTGTCATTTAACTTCTCCAAGATGCGCAAATGCGCGATGCGCCCGCACGACCTTCGCGCGAGCTTGATCCGATTTCAGCGATGTCTTGGGGAGTAGAGCCGATTAGGCGCGATCAACAAGGACGAATCGATTATTCGAATGGGAGGCGTTTACGCGATTGTCCTGCAAATAGCAAGCTGAGCCATCGGGACAGGCTTCGATCAGCCGAGACGGCTGATCTGCTCTTCCGTCACCACGCGCTCGATGTTCTCGGTTTTGCTCTTGATCCGGTAGCGCGGGCGACCGTCCGCCTCGATCGGCAGGCAAGTGACGATGGTATAGATGCTCCGCTCCTTCACCACGGCGCGGCCCTGCGGCCCCTGGAGCTGATGATGCACGTCGGTATTGATCGCGTAATTGTGGGCCATCGTCTGTCTTCCTTTGAAGTGGGGCTTTTAAGCGGAACCGCCCTGTAAGGCAACCATCTGACGCTACTGAGGGGCATCTTTTGCCTTGGAATCGTCAATTGGAGGGCAGCAAAGCCAGCCGAAAAGCGTCAAGACTGGATGCGCCGACAAGTCCAAGAGCCCTTAAGCGAATTTTCCGGGATCAGAGCGGCGATGGAACAGAACAGACTACGGGACGTTTGAACCGGAACACGCCAGTTCTGGAGATCAAACATGAGCCGCGGACTACCATCCATGACGGCCCTTTTGGGCCTGCTAGCCATCGCCGGATATCAGAATCGAGATAAGCTGGCAGAGATGCTCAGCGGCCGTGGTCCCAACGATCCGAACGCGACCAGCGGCACGGGGCCGCAAGCTGGTTTGGGCGGGCTTTTGGGCAATCTTGGCGGCGCGCTGGGCGGCGCAGGCGCCGGCGGTCTGCTGAGCGGTGGGCTGGGCCAGCTTCTGGAAAGCTTCAAGCAGAACGGCCTTGGCGACACCGCGCAATCCTGGATCGATCCTGGTCCCAACAAGGAGATATCCCCTCCGCAGCTCAAGCAGGCCATCGGTGCGGATGTGCTCGCAAAGTTGGAGCAGCAGACCGGACTTTCGCAGGATGAACTCTTGGCGCGGCTCTCCCGTGAGCTGCCCCGAGCCGTCGATCAATACACGCCCGATGGTCGTCTACCCACCGCCTGAGGGAGCGCAGCCGCATTGGCAAAAGGAGAACTGAGATGGGGATACTGTGGACTGTGATCATCGGCTTCGTCGCGGGCGTAATCGCAAAATTCCTCATGCCGGGCGACAATGAGCCTTCCGGCTTCATTCTAACGACGATCCTGGGAATTGTCGGCGCATTCGTTGCAAGCTATCTCGGGCAAGCTCTCGGATGGTACCGTCCGGGCGAAGGCGCGGGTTTGATCGGTGCAGTCGTCGGCGCAATCATCGTGCTCTTCATTTACCACCTGGTTACCGGCAGAACGCGGCGATCGATTTGATCGCTGCGTAATTAGCCGAAGCATCCACGCCGCAGTAGGGCCGTCGCAACTTGCCCTCACTGCGGCTGTTCGCGGCAGCGCTGATGCCGACCGGAGTTGGCCTATTCGGCAGCTTCGTTGTTTCGCCTTGAGGCTGCCGCCGGCATGAGATTGGCGATATCTGTTTCATCCAGCGTTTCCTTTTCAAGAAGCCGCTTTGCTGCCTGTTCGAGCAGAGCCCGGCGTTCCCTCAGGATCCGCAGGGCATGTTCGAACGCGGTCTGCACGATCGCCTGCACCTCTTCGTCTATCGAAGCGGCTGTCTGCTCGGCGAAATCCCGCTCGCGATAGGCGAGCGGCGTACCGGCAACCAAGCCCTGTGGCTCGCGGTCGTATGCGACGTTCCCGAGCCTTGCAGACATGCCATAGCGAGTGACCATGCTTCGCGCGATGTCGGTGACGCGTCTCAGATCGTCCGCGGCGCCGGTGGACAAATGATCGAAGATGAGCAACTCCGCAGCTCGCCCGCCGAGCAAAACAGCCATCTTGTTCTGCAGCTCTTCCCTGGTCATCAGGAAGCGGTCTTCGGTGGGGCGCTGGATAGTGTAGCCAAGCGCGCCTAACCCACGGGGTATGATAGAAACCTTGTGCACCGGATCCATTCCCGGAAGCGCCAGCGCCACCAGCGCGTGCCCCATCTCGTGGTGAGCGACGATCTCCCGCTCCCGGGGATTCAGCAGTCTGTTTCGCTTCTCCAGGCCCGCAACGATCCTTTCGATGGCGTTGCCGAAATCCGTCATCGATACTGCTTCCGCCCGCCTCCTGGTCGCGAGAAGCGCGGCTTCGTTGACGAGATTGGCTAGATCGGCGCCGGTAAAACCCGGGGTCAGCGCCGCCACCTTCTCCGGATCGACATCGGGCGCAATCTTCACCTTTTTCAGATGAACGTTGAGAATGTCGATGCGGCCTTTTTTATCGGGACGGTCGACCAGCACCTGGCGGTCGAACCGGCCGGCCCGCAGCAGCGCCGGGTCGAGAATCTCGGGGCGGTTGGTTGCCGCCAGGATGACGAGGCCGGAGCGGGAATCGAAGCCGTCGAGCTCTACCAGTAGCTGGTTCAGCGTCTGCTCTTTTTCATCGTGCCCGCCGGCGAAAGGCGCCACGCCGCGCGCGCGACCGAGAGCGTCTATTTCGTCGATGAAAATGATGGCCGGCGCCTTCTGATGCGCCTGCTGAAACAGGTCACGCACGCGAGCCGCGCCGACGCCGACAAACATCTCCACGAACTCTGAGCCCGAAATCGAAAAAAACGGAACCTTGGCTTGGCCGGCGACAGCTTTGGCGAGCAATGTCTTGCCGGTGCCGGGCGGGCCCACCAGCAGCACGCCCTTGGGCATGCGCCCGCCGAGCTTGCCGTATTCGGTGGGGTTCTTGAGAAAATCGACGACTTCGCGCAGCTCATCCTTTGCTTCGTCAACGCCGGCGACATCGTCAAAAGTGACACCTGTGTCGGATTCGACGTAGACCTTGGCTTTGCTCTTGCCGATCGACATCAACCCGCCGCCAAGGCCCTGAGCGGACATGCGTCGGCCGATGTACCACCATACGCCGATGAATAGCAGGATCGGCATGGTCCACGAGAGAATGTCGCGAAGCAGCGTGCTCTCGATCTGGCCAGTGTAGCGGACGCCGTACTTGTCCAGTTCACTCGCAAACTCCTGGTCCAACCGCGTTGTGAAGAACTGCTTTTGTCCGCCCGGCAACGGCTCTTTCAAAGCGCCCTGGATGAACCTGTCGGAGACCGCGACGGAATCGACCTTGCCCTGCCGGAGAAGGTTCTGGAACTCGCTGTAGGGAAGCGGAGCGATCTGGTTGGCCCTGGACACCACGTATTGAACGAATGCAAACGCGATCAGGGCGATCACGGCGTATCCGACGTTGAAGCGGGTCTGTTTCGTCATGATCACAGGGTGCTTTCTTCATCTACGGAGCTCTGTCGAGAATTCGCCACCGGGACGGCTCGACCCCCCGCTGCGCTGCGGCTTCCCACGGCCGCATCATTGGGCAACGCCAAATTCACCAGCGTCCTCAAGCCAGATCGGCTCGTCCACATCAGGTCGCGGCGGCAAGTTCAAATGACTTTGGCTCGCCGCGACATTGCCCTTGCCACAGCGGCGACGGGCGTTGGTTTCGCGGACGGAACGCCGCTTCCAGATTATTGTTCCGAAGCGGCAGTGCTCTGCGTGAGCGGTGCTGCGGAGAGCGCCGCAACCCCAAGACTGGTCCAGCTCATCTGCGGTTTTCGGCCCTTGGCGCTCATTCTGCTTTGATGGTTTCCTGCGAACCCGACGTCAGCCGGCCAGTCTGGCAACGCTTCGGACCCGCCGCTATAGTCGTCGAACAACGAGATTCGCCGACAGCGATCGGCGCCGGAAAGTTGAATGCAGCCGAGCCGAACCGTCCTGCCCTGCGCGATGCTTATCGCGACAGCGTTTTCAGCGGTCGCCGCGCCTGACGAGGATCTGTTGGGCAAGAAGGCCGGTTATCCCCTCGGCACGCGCGCCAACTACTTCTATGACGAGAGTGTCCGCGTCGGCTCGTTCAGCAATCTCGACAAGATCATGCCGCACACCACGCTCAGGAAGGCAGCCTCTCCGCTGCCGCTTCGTGCTGGCGGCGAACAAAAAATCGAGTATCGATTTCAGGACCGGACTTACACCGTCGACGATTTTCTTGCGCGACAGCGCATTACCGGCTTGCTGCTGATCAAGGACGGCGAAATACTCCTTGAACGATATCAATACGACCGCAACCAGGCGAACCGCTTTCTGTCGAACTCGATGGCGAAATCCATCGTGAGCCTCGCGGTCGGGATGGCGCTCGAGGAGAGGAAGATTTCCTCGCTCGACGACCTCGTTTCCAAATACGAGCCGCGGCTGGCCGGCAGTCCGTATGGCGAGACCTCGATACGCAATCTCCTGAGGATGTCCTCAGGGGTGAAGTTCATTGAAAGCTATGACGGCAACGACGATCTGAAGCGGTTCGCGAACGCTCGCTACTTCAATGGCAGCATCGACGCAGTTCGCACCTTCGAGCTTCGCGAAGCCGAGCAAGGCACGCGATTTCACTACGCCTCCAGCGAGACAGTAGTCCTGGCGTTGATGTTGCGTGCAGCTACCAACGCAACGCTCGCCGACTATCTGACCACAAGACTTTGGCAGCCGATGGGCGCCGAAGCCGATGCGACATGGGTCAAGTCACCGGATGGTGTTGAATCCGGGGCGGGAGGATTCAACGCGGTGTTGCGTGATTACGGGCGGCTCGGCGTGCTGCTCGCCAATGATGGCGCAATCGGTGACAGGCAGATCGTGCCGAAGGATTATTTACTTCAAGCGACCGACGCACGCCGGCAACCCGACGCGTTCGGTCCAGGTAGAGCCACCCCGTACTTTGGATACGGCTATCAGTTCTGGATTTTTCCAGGTGAAAAACGACGATTCGCTTTGCTCGGTGTCTACGGCCAATCGATCTTCGTTGATCCCGAGCTTAAGCTCGTAATGGTGGTCACGGCCGCCGCGAAGCAAGCCTCGGTAGGCAAAGAGTTGCTCGGCCCGGAGCGCAACGCCTTATGGCGGGGCCTCATACGCCAATACGGAACGTGGTAGTTGGTGCGCAACTGGGATCACGAGCAAAATCAGCCGACTTGGTCGAACTGAACCTAAGCAAATCTAACGGCTATAGATGCTAAAGCCCTGCTGTAGTCCGGGCTGAGACAACCCAGGTCGCCGCACGGAGCCGGACGCCATCGGGTCCGTCGTGGGCCGCAAGCGCGCAGCGCAAGGTCGGCAGCGTTGCCGCTTGGAGTTCGGGATTTTCTCGAAGGATTTTTCCGAGCGATCCAACCCGGGAACACACGGCGAGCATCGAATCGAGGTCACCGCTTCCGACCAGATCGTCACGAGCACTGATCTCGATCTGCCGGAAGCCCGCACTTTTCAAAATGCTGTGCACGCGGTCGGCACTAGCGAACGCAAATGGGCCGGGCGCGTTGGGATCGTGAGCGGGCTGCGGCGGAAGATGAAGAGACGCGGCCCTAAGCGGCACGAGATCGAGCGGATTTTCCTCCAGCCCGCGCCAGCAGACGAACGCCAGGCGGCCATTGCGTTTGAGGCCACGGCGAATGTTGCTGAACGCCGCAATCGGATCATTGAAAAACATCACCCCAAACCGCGAGAAAGCGGCGTCAAAGAAGGCACGTTCAAGGGGAAGACCTGGGCGTCGGCTTGGATGAACTGTACTCGTTCGCACCCCTCGGCCGCGCGCTTCGCGAACGCCAGCACCGCGCTCGACAGATCGAGAGCCAAGACTCTGCCATCGGGGGCGACGGCCCGGGCGAGGTCCAGCGCCGTATCACCGCCGCCACAACCTATGTCCAGAACGTTCTCATTCGGGTTAAGCGCGAGCGCCCGCAAAGCCTCCCGACCGAGGGGAATGAGTTGCAGTTCCAACAAATCCCGAACCTCTGCCCACGCGCGCACGCGTATTTCGTCCTGGGTGTGCGCAGACAGAGAGCTGCTCTGATTCATGCAGGGATGATTGCCTGACGATCAGGAAATGTCGAGTTCGCTGCACGGTCCTTGCAAAAACCTACGACAGTCTAGCGATGTCGCGCCGGCTTGCGGTTCCGAGCCGCCCGCGGAGATTTATCACTTCAGCCTTATGGCCAACGCGCAAGCCGCTGCCCGCTGCGCTTCCCATGCGATCGGCGCCGACGCCCCATGGACGTTCCAACTGTCGTGAGGAAAACTCGTCGACAGCCTCTTCAACAATGCCGAGAGGCTTCCTGACCCGGTGTAAGCTCGGTCCGGCACTGCGCTGGGCTTCGACCGCGTTCCGCGGCGGCATCGGTAACTCGACCCAGCGCGGATAAACCGCCGGATCCTGGAGGCGCATCGCACTAAAAGCCAAGATGCGTTTTGGATACGTCCGGCGAGACAGAGATCTGATAATCCCAAGTGCCCAGACCACCATCATCATCACTATCGCTACCCATAGCGCGTCAAGCCGCCCAGCCATCGGCGTGCCCTGGTGTTCGATGACAAACTGCGAAGGGGTTTGAGCCGCATCCGCCGCTAGACTGATGGGTGCCATGCCAACTGTTTGATCGGCCGCCTCCTCTCTCATGGATGGTGGCGCGGCTTGAACTTCATCCGGCGCGCGATCTGATGCATGCCCGCTGGCCGTCGCAATATCATCCGGCTCCTGAGCGGCATCCGGCGTGCGATCGACCACTTGCCCGCTCGCGCCCGCGACATCCTTCGGGTTCTGCGCGGCATCCGGCGTGCGATCGACCACCTGCCCGTTCGCGCCCGCGACATCATTCGGATTCTGCGCGGCATCCGGCGCGCGATCGACCACTGGCCCACTGTTAAACCTCTCGGGACGAGGGTCTGTCGCCTGATCAAGCAGCGTCTCACGGGCTGCATCGTGCGGCTTGATCGAGGCGTTTATCCGCTGAGGCTTATGAGACCGCTGAAGATCTCGAGCATGCGCCGCAAGCCTCCGCCCACTTGCTGTAATCCGCCGCGGTTCGCGCGGCTTGAGCGAGGCGTTTATCGGTTGGGGCTTGTGGGACCGCTGATAATCGCGAACGTGCGTCGCGAGACTTCGCCCATGCCGACCCAACTGAGGCGCGTGTTGGTGGAATCGGACGAAAGCGCGGGTCCCAAACCACGCCTTATGACTGCCTTCAATCTGAAACACTCTCGTGCCGAACCGATTTGGGTAAGACGATCCGTATGCACCGGCGTAAGGATAGTCGACAGCATAACCACCGCCCCCGCCGGCATCTCCGCTACCAGGTCCTGCTCCGGCACTTGCTCCTGCTCCGGCTCCGCCGCCCGCAGCTCCAGCTCCACCAGCGCCTGCGCCACCCGCAGCTCCACCGGCTCCAGCTCCGCCAGCGCCTGCGCCACCTGCACCAGCGCCGCCCGCGCCACCGCCACCGGCTCCGCCCGCTCCGCCACCGGCACCGCCAGCGCCTCCGCCACCACCACCGGCCCCACCTCCGCCTCCGCCTCCGCCTCCGCCTCCGCCTCCGCCTCCGCCTCCGCCTCCGCCTCCTCCACCGCCACCGCCGCCGCCGCCGCCTCCTCCACCGCCTCCCCCACCATTCGCGAAGGCATGCGTAAGCAGTGGTGGCGTGATCGGCGCCAACACCAATGTTCCGATGAGCACAAGCTTGATTACCAACCTGAGCACTTCCGCCTCCTGCTGCATCCGCGGCACGACCATGGCTAGAAATGCGACTTGCTTCGTTGGTTCCTATTTAATGGCAGCACCGTGCAAGGTCGCACTCTGCCGTTGAGCCGCACAATCGACTCGATATGAGCCCGTCGCCAGCCCGTGCCGCTGCAACGGCCGAGGCGGCGGGCGTTAAACGCCGCCCCACTCCTCGCGCAACAAGGGCAAACGGTTTGCGGCCCAATGGTGAGCAGACAAACGAACTGAGATTTATCAATGGCTTATTGATTGAGCTGGCGGAGAGGGAGGGATTCGAACCCCCGATAGGCTTGCACCTATGCCGCATTTCGAGTGCGGTGCATTCGACCACTCTGCCACCTCTCCAGGCGCCATAACGGGCGTCATGCTGCCCGGGGTCGAGGCGAGTTCTAGGCGAGGACGGCGGGGCAGACAAGGCGCTGGCTTGGGATTCGGCAACTCGGGTGCGCGAGGGGGTGAATGGTGGGACCGCCAGACGCAGTTAAAAAACTGGCGGTCCCGTGTCGCGTCATTGAAATTGTGGCCGGGAAGTGCGGCTTCGCCGGCCAACCGAAGCGACTATGGGAGGGTAGCTATCTCTTCACAATCGGCAACGCGATCTCTGTCTTAACCTAACCAGTCAAGGTTACCGGCCCGCTATTCTTTACTCTTCTTCTCTTTCTTCTCGTCCTTGTCCCTCGAACTATCCTTCCTGCGGTTGGTGAAGCGCGCATTGCCGAGCCCGGTGCCGATGGTCAGCACGCCCCAGTGCTGGACGTCCTGCATGAAGGGCACCTCCGACAGTCCCTGCACCACGCCGTCATTGTGCATCAGCACCGCGGTGTCGTGATCTCCGATCCGCGGAATCGCATCCACCAGACTCCCGGGCAGATTGAACTTGCTGCTCTCCCAATTGCCCGGCAGGTTCTGCGCGCCCTTCTCGATTGAACCGTCGGATTTGATCACGCCGGGACAGGCAATTCCGATGAAAGGGGCGAGTTTGAACCCCTCGGCATCGGCGGCTGCTATCAGGCCCTTCAGCATTTTCACCAGGCGTTTCACCGCGCCTTCCCGGGTCGGTTCGTCATCGGCGTGACGCCACAGTTCGGATTCCCAGACCGTGGCTTTGGAAAGGTCGGGAGCCTTCTTCAAGCGGGACTCGACGACGCCGCAGCGGATGTTCGTACCACCGATATCGACCGCCAGAATGCTGTCGTGCGCTTCGAATATCCACGATGGCGCCAGATGCAGGCAACCGATCAAGCCGGCGTCGTCAGGATGATAGCGGATCGGCACCAGGTCGACCTTGAACCCGTCTGCCTTGAGAAGCATGTCGGTGCGCGCGATCGCCAGTTCACCGACCCGGCTTTCACGAAAGCCGCCCCCGACAACGATGCGTTCGGTATCGGCCCAGGCCTTGGTTTTCAGAAAGCGCTGGGTCACGTAGGCTAGTTCCTGCGCAAACTCCTCGATCGCGCCATGCACCAATGCCGCGGCGTGAATATCGTCTCCTACCAGCGCCTCGTCCAACGCGTTCTTGCCGATTGCCTCGGCGGATTTGTTTCCCAGCGGATCGTCGCCGTTTTTCTTCAGCGGCTTGCGAAGCGTTTCGAGGATCTTCCGGAACGCGCCCTTGCTGGCGCGGTCGCCCAGGAAGCCATCGTCGTCCTTCAGCTCGAGGTTGAAGCTGTCAACTTCCACCGACGGCAGACGGTTTGCGCCGTGACGGGCGATGCCCGTTGTGGTTACGATTTCTTCAGCCATTTTCCCTGCCCGCTCGGAGGTCCTGAGTACAACGGCGAGGGAATCCATTGGTTGCATTCGGCGGCGGCAGCGCATTCCCAAGAGCGTGTCAGGCGCAAAAATGGGCGCGATCCGGCCTGTTTAGTCGGTTTTGAGCGCGGTTTTCCTTGACTCGCGGACTTCTCCGGCTATAAGTCCCGCACCCGGCGCGGGAATTCCTCGCGCCGCTTGTTTTTGCGTGGCTCCAGGGATCACTCCCGATCGCGCGGAAATCGAATCCATACCGACTGAAGAAAAAGCCGACCCGGACCCGTCCGAGGCCGGGATCGAACACGAAGGAATATAACGATGTTCGCAGTCATCAAAACCGGCGGCCGGCAGTACCGGGTCGTTCCGGATGATGTGCTCGAGATAGGCAAGATCGCCGGCGATGTCGGCTCGATCGTGCAACTTGGCGAGGTCTTGCTGGTCGGCGGCGATCAGCCGGTACTTGGGGTGCCCACCGTGCCCGGCGCTTCGGTTGCGGCCGAGGTGCTCCAGCACAAGCGCGGGCCGAAGATCATCGCGTTCAAGAAGCGCCGCCGCAAGAATTCGCGCCGCAAGCGCGGCTATCGGGACGAGATCACGGTCTTGCGCATCACCGAGATCCTGACCGAGAACAAGCAGCCGACGGTAGGACCCCGGCCCAAGAAGGAAAAGCCGGTTGCGGCCGCTCCCGCTGAAGGCGAGGATCAGGCGCCAAAGAGTGTGAAGAAAAAGGCGCCCGCAAAAGCCGCGGTCGCGAAGAAGGCGGCGGCCAAACCGCGAGCCAAGCCCGAAGCCAAGAAGCCGGCGGCGAAAAAGCCGGCCTCAAAGGGCAAAAGTGATAAGAAGTGAAATGATTCCGTCACGGAATTGATCTAGAGATACGGCGAAGTTTGGAGACGGGCTATGGCTCACAAAAAAGCAGGCGGTTCATCGCGGAACGGACGCGATTCAGCGGGCAAACGGCTCGGGATCAAAGCCTATGGCGGCGAGCATGTGATCCCCGGCAACATCATCGCGCGTCAGCGCGGCACGACCTGGCATCCCGGCCTTAATGTCGGAATGGGCACTGACCACACCCTCTTCGCCAAGATCGAAGGTCGTGTTGAATTTCGTGCAAAAGCAAACGGCCGCACTTTCGTATCAGTTGTTCCAATGACGGAAGCCGCGGCCGAGTAGACGGTGGATCAAATTACTTCCGCCGGATCCTGTTGAACCGGCGGAGCCAAAATGGGCTCTTAGGGGGAGGCGGGAAAACCGGCCTCTCTTTTTTTGTTCGCGCTGGCTGACGGACGGGAATTTCGTCCCAGCATGCGCGATATCCGAGTTGCGTTTTTCTTTCGCATACAGGAGCCCGACATGCTGCAGGACATCCCGATTCCCACGCGACGAGAGGCAAGTAGTTGCGTCCTCGAGACCGAACGGCTGCTGCTGCGAAAGCCGACTCTCGCGGACGTAAAAGCGATTACCCGACTCGCCGACGATCGCCGGATCGCCGTCAACACCCGCCGGCTGCCGCATCCATACAGCGCGGAGGATGCGATCGACTTCGTGCGGGGCACCGCGAGCGAGGGCCGCGAAACAGTGTTCCTGATCGAAAACGATCTCTCGCCGATCGGCATGGTCGGAATCGACTGGCGCGAGCCGGAGGCCCCGGAGCTCGGCTATTGGCTTGGCGTTGCGCACTGGGGCCAGGGCTTTGGCACCGAAGCGGCGCGCGCGGTGATCGATTTCACCCTCGAGGAATTCGATATCGAGCAACTGATCGCGGGTGCGCGGGTCACCAACCCCGCATCGCGCCACATCCTGGAGAAATGCGGTTTCCAGTGGAGCGGCGTCGAGTTGCACCGCTTCGCGGCATTGGGATCATCGGCGCCGGTCGACTGTTTTCGCCTGTCGCGTAGCGTCTGGTCGTCGCTGAAGCAATGGGGCCGGTCGACCAGGCGCGAACGTTAGTCCCGAGGGAATGCGGATTCAGAGGACGCTGGCGGCCTTCACACTGGCGGACTGACCAGCTCCTCGCCGCGGCCCAGCTTCCGCTCGCGCAGAAAAATGTAAAGGCCGGCGCCGATGATGATCGCCGCTCCGATGATCATCGGCGCCGAAGGCACGTCTCCGAATACGAAGTAGCCGAACATCACCGCCCAGACGATCATGGAATATTGATACGGCACCACGACGCTCGCCGGTGCCAGTTTCAGCGATCGGTTGACGCACAACAATGCGCTCACTGATATGCATCCCGCCGCCGCGAACAAGCCGAGGCTGCCGATGCTGGGCGTGACCCAGCCAAATGGCGACATCAGCGCGCCAAGGGTGAACGTGCCGGCGAACTGGGTCGAGGCCAGCACGATGTCCGGGGTCGCCCGCAGCGAACGGGTGATCAGCATCAGGAGCGCGAACGAGAGGCTGCCGCCGAGCGCAATTATGGCGGGCCAACTCACGGTCTGCGCCGATGGACGAAGCGCAATCAACACGCCGCAGAATCCGATCAGCACCGCGCTCCAGCGCCGCCAGCCGACGCGCTCCCTCAGCACGATTGCCGACAGGGCGGTGACAAAGATCGGACAGGCGAGGTAATAAGTAATCACATCTGCGAGCGGCAGATAAACAGTGGCAAGAAAAAAAGCCGCAACTTCCAGGGTTGAGAGCGTCACTCGCAACAATTGCAGCCACGGCCGTTCCAGCCTCGAAAAGGCGGCGCGGTCCCGCCAGATCAGCGGCAACAGCACGAGCAACGCCGCACAGGCGCGCAACCAGAGCAACTGTCCGACGGAATAGGTTGCAACCATGAACTTGCCCAGCGCATCGCCGAACGAGAACATGAAGATCGCCAGCAGCATCAGCCCGATGCCCGCGAGCCGAGCAGAACGCTCGTCGGTTGCGGTGGAGATTTTCGCGAGGATGCTCATCTTTAATCGGACCTCGCCGTTGTGTGTCGTGGCGGGAGTTGGTCCGGCCATCCACGTCTGTCGTGCCGCGCTGTTTTAAGGACGTGGATGCCCGGGACAAGCCCTTGACCTGGACCGAGCATGACAAATTGAACGAAGATTGCCGCGACATCCCCGCTGCGTTACCTCTGAGCTGGTATCCAGGGGAACCCATCATGGCCGAGTTCGATCCCGCAGCGCACCGCATGGTGCCGGAGCAACGCTGGTTTGAGGATTTCGTACTCGGAGAGCGTTTTGTCATCCCGAGCCGCACCATGACCAGCGCGGTGTTCGCAGCGTTTCAGACCGCGAGCGGCGACACCCATCCAGTGCATTACGATGTTGAATACTGCCGCGCCCGCGGCATGCCAAACCTGCTTGCCCATGGTTTCCAGACGCTGGTCCACACCGCGCCCGGAGGCGGACTATTTCCGTATCTGGTGGAGGAATCGCTGGTCGGTTTTCTCGAGCAGTCGAGCCGGTTTCTCAAGCCGGTGTTCGCCGACGACACGATTTATCCCGCGCTGGAAGTGAGCGAGTTGGTACCCGGCCGCTCGACCGGTGTGGTGGCGCTGCGCAGCACGGTGTTCAATCAGCGGCGCGAACTGGTGCTGGAGGGCCTGCAGAAATTCCTGATACGCCGGCGGCCTACCTCGGGGTGAGCGCTAGCTGACCGAGCCATTGCTGGTGGTGCATCGGCGTAACCGCAGGACCCTGTCGAACCCTGGCGGGTTGCACTTCATTTTAAGCACCCATCGGCGGTCAGCCCAGCACAGCTCCCCCCTCAGCTACTGAGCGCATGAAGAGCTAAATTACTGAATTGCCGTGACATTTACCATTCGCGGAGGTTGCCGCAGGCCAGCTCCTGCCATAGGTATAGGCCATGAAATTTCTCGACGAAGCAAAAGTGTATATCCGCTCGGGCGACGGCGGCAACGGATGCGTCGCTTTCCGCCGCGAGAAATACATTGAGTTCGGCGGACCAAGCGGCGGCAATGGCGGCCGCGGCGGCGACGTGGTCATTGAAGCCGTCGACGGACTGAACACGCTGATCGATTATCGCTACCAGCAGCACTTCAAGGCTCAGAAGGGCACCAATGGCATGGGCAAGGATCGCCACGGCGCCAACGGCAAGCCGATCGTGCTCAAGGTACCTGTCGGCACGCAGGTCCTGGACGAGGACCGAGAAACCTTGATCCACGACTTCACCACGCTTGGCGAAAAATTCGTGATCGCCGAAGGCGGCAATGGCGGTTTCGGCAACGCCCATTTCAAGTCCTCGACGAACCGCGCGCCACGCAACGCCAACCCGGGTCAAGAGGGCGAGGAGCGCTGGATCTGGTTGCGGCTGAAATTGATCGCCGATGCCGGCCTCGTCGGGTTGCCCAATGCGGGCAAATCGACGTTCCTTGCCGCGGTCAGCGCCGCCAAGCCCAAGATCGCGGACTACCCGTTCACCACGCTTCATCCGCAACTCGGGGTGGTCGAGGTCGACGGACGCGAATTCGTGCTGGCGGATATTCCGGGCCTGATCGAAGGCGCCCACGAAGGCGCAGGCCTCGGCGATCGCTTTCTCGGTCATGTCGAGCGCTGCCGCGTACTGCTGCATCTGGTGGACGCGACCTGCGAGCACGCGGGCAAAGCATACAAGACGGTGCGGAGCGAACTCGAGGCCTATCAGGGACATCTCGCAGACAAGATCGAGATCCTGGCCTTGAACAAGATCGATGCCGTCACGCCAGAGGAATTGAAGAAACAGAAGGACCGGCTGAAGCGCGCCGCCCGCAAAACGCCGCTCTTGATTTCGGGCGTCACTGGTGAGGGCGTCAAAGATGCACTCCGTTCGCTGGTCGAGGTGATCGGCGAAGCCCCGGTGTCCGTCAAGGCCAAGGGCGCGGCGCAGGCGGAGCCGTGGTCGCCGTCAAACCCGCAGGGCTGATATTCATAGCGTCGACGAAGACAACGCTTGAGCTGGTTTCCTGACTTGCACTGGTTTCATCCGGCTGCGAAAGTCCGCCATTCTGGAATCGAAAGAGGACGATCATGATAGGTTACGTCACCCTGGGCACTAACGATCTTAAGAAGGCCGCCGAGTTCTACGACAAGATCGCCGCCGAGATGGGCATCGGACGCTTCATGGAGTCCGACACCTTCATCGCATGGGGGTCGGCGGGAGGCGGAGCCGGTCTTGGTCTGGCAAAGCCCTTTGATGGGAAACCCATGTCGGTCGGCAACGGCGTCATGGTCGCGCTTGCCGCCAAGGACAAGGCGCAGGTCGATCGCATCTACAAGCTTGCGCTGTCGCTCGGCGGCACCGACGAGGGAGCCCCGGGACCGCGCGGCGAAGGTGGTTTTTACGCTGCTTATTTCAGGGACCCGGAAGGCAACAAGCTGAATGCGTTCGTCATGGGCTGACAAAGCCCTACCCCTTGTAACTCCCGTCATTGCGAGGGCCCTTGCGAGGAAGCAATCCAGTTTTGTGTCGATTTTGGTTTGCTTAGCTTCGCTCCAACGACGGCAACTGCTTGATTGCCTTTCCTCATGGCCAGCCCCGATCTGAAAAATTTTCGCCGCATCGTCGTCAAGGTCGGCTCGTCGCTGCTGGTCGATTCCGAGGCCGGCGAAGTGAGGGCGGCGTGGTTGGCGGCGCTGGCCTTCGATGTGGCCAAGTTGCACGCCGCAGGTTGCGAAGTGTTGATCGTATCCTCAGGTTCGATCGCGCTGGGTCGCAGCCGGCTGCGGTTGCCGCGCGGAGCACTCAAGCTTGAGGAGAGCCAGGCCGCTGCTGCGGTCGGGCAGATCGCGCTGGCCCGAATCTGGTCCGAAGTGCTCGGCCATCATGGCATTGGCGCCGGACAGATCCTGGTGACGCTGCAGGACACCGAAGAACGCCGGCGCTATCTGAACGCGCGCTCGACCATCGCGAAGTTGCTGGAATGGCGGGCCGTGCCGGTGATCAACGAGAACGACACGGTTGCCACCAACGAAATCCGTTACGGCGACAACGACCGCCTTGCCGCCCGAGTCGCCACCATGGCAAGCGCGGACCTCCTGATCCTGCTGTCGGACGTCGACGGCCTCTATGACGCCCCGCCGGGCGCCAACCCCAATGCCAAACTGATACCGATCGTGGAGACGATCACCTCGAAAATCGAGGCGATGGCGGGTGCGGCGGAAACCGAATTGTCGCGGGGCGGCATGCGGACCAAGATCGAAGCCGCCAAGATCGCGACCAGCGCGGGCGCGCATATGCTGATCGCGTCCGGCAAGATCGAGCACCCGTTGCAGGCAATCGCCAATGGCGGGCGCTGCACCTGGTTTCTGACCCCGGCCAATCCCGTGACCGCGCGCAAACGTTGGATCGCGGGATCCCTCGAGCCAAAGGGCACGCTGACGATCGACGCCGGCGCGGTCAGCGCGTTGCGCGCGGGCAAGAGCCTGTTGCCGGCCGGCGTGATCAAAGTGGATGGCCAGTTCGCGCGTGGGGACGCGGTGGTGGTGCGAGGTCCCGACACGCGGGAGATCGGCCGCGGCCTGGTGGCCTACGATGCCGAGGACGCCGAAAAAATCCGGGGCCGCTCCTCGCCCGACGTCATGAGCATCCTTGGCATCACCGGACGGTCGGAAATGATCCACCGCGACGATCTCGTGGTCGGCCAAGGCGGCGGCCCTCCGCAGGGGTAGGCCATTGGCCTAGCTGTGCCGGCCTCACAAGCCCTTCGATCCCAGCCATGCCCCTGCTGCGCTTCGCAAGCTGGCGATTTCCATGGTAGGACATCAGCTTAATCAAGGCTGAACCGATATGTCCGCGCCGCTGAAAGCCATTGAGGGAAATGCCGATCTTCCGGCCCTGATGGGCGAGCTTGCCGCAAGCGCGCGCGCCGCCGCGCGGGTGCTGGCGCTTGCTTCCTCCGATCAAAAGAACCGCGCTCTGGATGCAATGGAACGCGCGGTCCGCGCCAATGCCGATGCGATTCTCGCCGCCAATGCCGAGGACGTCGCGGAAGCGCGCGACTCTGGCGCGACTGATGCCTTTATCGACCGGCTGACGCTGAGCCGACCGCGCATCGATGCCATGGCCGATGCAATAGCGACCGTGCGGGCGATCCCCGATCCCATCGGAGTAGTCACCGACCGTTGGCAGCGGCCGAACGGGATGTGGATCGAGCGGGTGCGAGTGCCTCTCGGCGTCATCGCAGTCATCTTCGAAAGCCGTCCGAATGTTGCGGCCGACGCGGGAGCGCTGTGCCTGAAATCGGGCAATGCGGTGATCCTGCGCGGCGGCTCGGACAGCTTTCGCTCCTGCCGCGCCATCCAGCAGTGTCTGGTTCAGGGATTGCGCGAGGCTGATCTGCCGGAGGCTTCGATCACCTTGGTGCCGACCCGCGAACGGGCCGCGGTGGGCCTGCTGCTCACCGGGCTCAACGGCGGCATCGACGTGATCGTGCCCCGTGGCGGCAAGAGCCTGGTTGCGCGCGTCGAAGCCGAGGCGCGCGTGCCGGTGTTTGCACATCTGGAAGGCGTCAACCACGTCTATGTCGATGGTACCGCCAATCTCGAAATGGCTAAGTCCATCGTGCTCAACGCCAAGATGCGCCGACCGGGCGTTTGCGGCGCGGCCGAAACCCTGCTGGTGGATCGCGCCGCCGTTTCGAGCGCTCTGCAACCGCTGGTGCGGACGTTGTTAGAGGCCGGCTGCGAAGTACGCGGCGACGAGGCCGTGCAGCGAAGCGATCCGCGGGTGAAGCCCGCCACTGAGGATGACTGGAACACCGAATACGAGGACGCGATCATCGCGGCCAAAGTGGTCGATGGCCTCGATGATGCGATCGCGCATATCCGCGCCCACGGCTCGCACCATACCGACGCCATCGTCACCGAGGATCAAGCCACCGCGACCAGATTTCTCCGTGAGGTCGATTCCGCCATCGTGCTGCACAACGCATCCACGCAGTTCGCGGATGGTGGCGAATTCGGGTTCGGCGCCGAAATCGGCATCGCGACCGGAAGATTTCACGCCCGCGGTCCCGTTGGCGCCGAGCAGCTCACCAGCTTCAAATATCGGGTGCATGGCACGGGGCAAACGCGGCCGTGAACGCTCATCCCTTCTCGATCGGCGAGTTGCGGCGGGGATGGCGCGGGTGACGTCAGCTTCTGTCTTGGCGCCATCCCCCGCTCAGGTAATTCCGCCCCATACCGATGGCATGCGCATCGGTCTGCTCGGCGGCTCCTTCAATCCGCCGCATGAAGCCCATCGCGCCATCAGCCTGTTTGCCATCAAGCGATTGCGGCTCGACCGGGTATGGTGGCTGGTAACCCCGGGCAATCCTCTCAAGGAACATGGCGCGTTGCGTGCTTTCGAAAAGCGCGCCGAAGCGGCGCGACAAGTCGCCAACGATCCGCGCATCGAGATCAGCTGCCTCGAATCCGTTATCAAAACCCGGTATACCCTGGACACCATCACTTATCTGCGCCGCCGGACCTCCGGGCTGCGGCTGGTCTGGATCATGGGGGCGGATAATCTTGCGCAATTCCACCGCTGGAAGAGCTGGCGGCGCATCGCCTCGGAGGTGCCGATCGCGGTGGTCGATCGCGCGCCCCACAGTTTTCGCGCGCTTGCCGCGCCCGCCGCGCAGGCCATGGCGCGCTGCCGGGTTGCCGAGAACCACGCTGGCAGGCTCGCCGAGATGCGCCCGCCCGCCTGGGTTTTTCTCACCGGCCTTAAGCTCAGTGCATCCTCGACAGCCCTTCGGAACCCTGACGGTACCTGGAACACAAAGTGAGGACGCTCCATCTGGAATATTGAAACGATTAACCCCACATGCCTACTATAGCCCGCAGGGCATCCGAGATTCGGTGTCCGCTATACAGTGAAAGGAATGGTCCCTGGCCACATCGGTATTGTCCAAGTCTGTTTTACCCAAAACGCGTAAAACATCGACACGCGCTGCGGCCTTGAAGGCGCAACCAGACGCCGACAAGACGCTGAATATGATCCTCTCCCGCCTCGCCGATATGAAGGCGGAAGAAACGGTCACCATCGATCTTCGCGGTAAATCCGCATTTTCCGATTACATGATCGTCACCACCGGCCGAGCGAACCGGCACGTCGGCGCGATCGCGGAAAACGTCGCCAAAGGTCTGAAAGAAACCGGCATCAAACCCGTCCACATCGAGGGCCTGCCTAACTGCGACTGGGTGCTGATCGATTCGGGGGACGTGATCGTCCACGTTTTCCGGCCCGAGGTGCGAGAGTTCTACAACCTGGAAAAACTGTGGACCCAGGGCCCGACGGCGTCCGCAACGATATAGTCTAGCGTTGCTTGGCGACCTGACCCATGCAGCCTGCTGCCGCGCATTGGACCGCGGCTGCGAGTTGGGCAAAGGCGTATCGCCATTGCTGATGGGATGTGTTTTTTGCGGCACACCCGGGAGCTGCTCGGGCTTGCAACTCGGATCGAAGTCCCAACACGGCGACGTCCGGAAAAGCTACTCATGCGCCTGCTCATCCTTTCCGTAGGCCGGCTAAAACAGGGTCCGGAGCGGGAACTGAGCGAACGGTATCGCGAGCGTTTCGAAGATGTCGGTCGCAACCTGGGTTTTCGCGGGATCGATGTCCGTGAGCTTCCCGAAAGTCGCGCGCGCGATGCCGCAACCCGGATCAGCGAGGAAGCCGTGATCCTTTCGGCCGCAATCCCGTCGAAATCGGTCCTTGTGCTGCTAGACGAGCGCGGCGAGAATCTCGACAGTGTCGCGTTTGCGCGGCATCTTGGCCGCTGGCGGGACGAACAGGCCGAAAACACTATTTTCGCAATCGGCGGCGCTGACGGACTTTCGCCCGATTTGCGGCGCAAGGCAAAGCTAACGATCGCGTTCGGCTCCGCGACCTGGCCGCACCAACTGGTCCGCATCATGCTTCTGGAACAAATTTATCGGGCCGCGACCATTTTGGCCGGGCACCCTTATCACCGCGCGTAATCCGCGCTAGCGCAACCTCGAGAGAGCGCAGACCGAACTCGATGCAGCCAACGCGGAACATTCATCGGTGTCCCGAAGCGATGCGCCCCGGGGCTTGTTCCGTGCGGCTTGCGATTTCGATCGCCCTGTTATCGGCGGGCTTCGCCGCGACAAGTGTGTCGCCCGCCTCGGCGCAGCTTGCAACCACGGCGCCGCAGGCGACAGCCGCTTCAACCGATGGGATCAGACAGCGCGAGCAAGAACTCGAGGTCACCCGCGCGCAGCAAAAGACCGCGGCGGAAGCGGAGGCCAAGCTCAAGCTCGATATCGCCGCAATCGGGCAGGACCGCAGCAAGCTCAATGCGCAATTGATCGACATCGCGGCGCAGGTGCGCGGCTTCGAAACCAGCATCGGCGATGCCGAAGCGCGGCTTCGTCCGCTCGATTCACGCGAGCAGCAAATTCGTGCCTCGCTCGAGACGCGCCGTTCCGAGATTGTGGAGGTGCTGGCTGCCCTGCAACGCGCCGGGCGGC
>JBJMTO010000159.1:0-24883 GCA_045811665.1 Bradyrhizobium sp. | reverse complement strand
GTCGACGCCAAGCCGATCTCCGCCGTCATGACTCGCACCGTTTCCGCAGCGGGGATGGATTGGGGATTACTCGCGGCCGCCGGCGTCCTCACCATCATTCCGGGCGCATTGGTGATCTGGTTTGTCCGCAACTACATCGCGCGCGGCTTCGCGCTGGGCAGAGTGTAGGAGCGCCGCCATGGAAAACATCGCATGGATGGCCTGGACGCTGCCGACCGCAATCTTTTTCGGACTGCTTGCGTGCACGCTCGCGGTCATGACCTGGCTCGCCGTTGCCTACCCGGAGGCCGAGCGCGTCGGCGTGCTGCGCATCCCGACGACGCGCGGCGATAGACTTTTCATTTCGTTGATTATGGCTGCAGTTATTCATCTCGTGTGGATCGGAGTAGTTGGCACCGACACGCTCGCCACCATTCCGCTCGGAGAAGAGAGCATTGATTTGTCGAGCCTCTGGCTCGCCACCGTGATTTCGCTCGTTTCGGCCGTTGCGATTTTCCGCAGGGTCTGAGCAGGCGAGATAACAGCTCCGGGGTTAACCCGGGCTGGGTAGTTTGTGCTGCAACGGAGGAACATGATGCGATATTTTGGGAGAAGGACAGGTCCTGCGACCAAGGCCCGTTTTCTGATGATGAGCAGCGCGCTGGCGCTGATCTCGGCTTCAGTGACGGTTGCCACCCCCGCGGTCGCGGACGATGCCACCGCGCAAAGATGGATAGATAGCGAGTTTCAGCCGTCGACCTTGTCCAAGGCCGATCAGTTGAAAGAACTGCAGTGGTTCGAAAAGGCGGCTCAGCCGTTCAAGGGAATGGAGATCAACGTCGTCTCGGAAACGATCACGACTCACGAATATGAAGCCAAGACGTTGGCCAAGGCGTTCAGCGAAATAACCGGCATCAAGCTCAGGCACGACACCATTCAGGAAGGCGACGTGGTCGAAAAGCTGCAGACGCAGATGCAATCCGGCAAGAACGTCTATGACGGGTGGATCAACGACTCCGATCTGATCGGAACGCACTTCCGTTACGGCCAGACCATCGTGTTGTCGGATTACATGAGCGGAGAAGGCAAGGACGTCACCAATCCGATGCTCGACGTCAACGACTTCATCGGCAAGTCCTTCACCACCGCGCCAGATGGCAAGCTGTATCAGTTGCCGGACCAGCAGTTCGCGAACCTGTATTGGTTCCGCTACGACTGGTTCACCAACCCCGACTACAAGGCGAAGTTCAAAGCCAAGTACGGCTATGAACTCGGGGTGCCCGTGAATTGGTCTGCCTATGAGGACATCGCCGAATTCTTCACCAACGACGTCAAGGAAATCAACGGCGTCAAGGTGTACGGCCACATGGATTACGGCAAGAAGGATCCCTCGCTTGGGTGGCGGTTCACCGATGCGTGGCTTTCGATGGCCGGCAACGGCGATAGAGGCATTCCGAACGGACTTCCCGTCGACGAGTGGGGCATCCGCATGGAAGGCTGCCGGCCGGTGGGTTCGTCCGTCGAACGTGGCGGCGACACCAACGGTCCAGCTGCGGTGTATTCGATCACGAAATATCTCGACTGGCTGAAGAAGTACGCCCCGCCGCAGGCGCAAGGCATGACCTTCTCCGAGGCAGGTCCGGTGCCGGCTCAAGGCAACATCGCCCAGCAGATGTTCTGGTACACGGCGTTCACCGCCGACATGGTGAAGCCGGGGCCTGTCGTGAACACGGATGGGACTCCGAAATGGCGAATGGCGCCATCGCCGCACGGCGCGTACTGGAAAGATGGCATGAAGCTCGGCTATCAGGACGCCGGTTCAGCGACGCTGCTGAAATCGACACCGTCCGACCGCCGCAAGGCGGCCTGGCTGTATCTGCAGTTCATCGTCTCCAAGACGGTGAGCCTGAAGAAGAGCCACGTCGGTCTCACCTTCATTCGTGAGTCCGACGTCTGGGACAAGTCGTTCACCGAACGGGCGCCGAAGCTCGGCGGGCTGATCGAGTTCTACCGCTCGCCGGCGCGCGTGCAGTGGACCCCCACCGGCAACAACGTGCCGGACTACCCAAAGCTGGCGCAGTTGTGGTGGCAGAACATCGGCGATGCGTCGTCGGGTTCGAAGACGCCGCAGGCGGCAATGGATGCACTGGCGGCAGCTCAGGATTCGGTGATGGAGCGTCTTGAAAAATCGGGCGTGCAGGGCGCTTGCGGACCGAAGCTCAACAAGAAAGAGAAACCCGAATACTGGTTCGCCAAGGCCGAAAAAGACAAGACCATTGCGCCCCAGCGCAAGCTGGCCAACGAGAAGCCAAAGGGCGAGACCATCGACTATGACGCGCTGATCAAGTCATGGCCGGCCACCCCGCCCAAGCGGGCGTCGCTGAACTGAGCTGGCTCTCAATAAAGCCAAGGCCGGGAGCGATCCCGGCCTTTTTCTTCGCGCTTCAACTTCGCTCGGACTTTTGCCGTGCGTGAGACCGCTACTCCGCCGCCTCGGCTTCGCCGAGGGCGGGATAATCGGTATATCCCTTCGCGCCGCCGCCGTAGAACGTCGCCTTGTCGAAGGCGTTCAGCTGCGCACCGCGCTTCAGGCGCTCGACCAGGTCGGGATTGGAGATGAAGGGCTTTCCGAATGCGATCAGGTTCGCCTCATTGGCTCCCAGCACCTTCTCGGCCAGTGCGAGATCATAGCCGTTGTTGGCCATGTAGGCGCCGTTGAAGCGCTTGCGCAAGGAGCCGTAGTCGAACGGAGCAATATCGCGCGGGCCGCCGGTCGCCCCCTCGATGACGTGGATATAGACCAGCTTCAGCGCATTGAAACGATCGACGATGTATTCGAATAGCGGCTGTGGATTGCTGTCGGAAACATCATTGGCCGGCGTCACCGGCGAGATGCGAATGCCGGTTCGCTCAGGGCCGGCTTCGGCAGCCACCGCGCTCGTCACTTCGAGCATCAGCCGTGCGCGGTTCTCGATGGAGCCGCCATAAATGTCGGTGCGCTTGTTGGTGCCGTCCTTGGCGAATTGATCCAGCAGATAACCGTTGGCGCCATGGAGTTCGACGCCATCGAATCCTGCTTCAAGCGCGTTCGCGGCGCCGCGCCGGAATCCTTCGATGATGCCGGGAATCTCCTCCACTGTCAGCGCGCGCGGCTCGCTGATATCGGTGAAAGTGCCGCCCACGAAGGTCTTGCCCTTGGCGCGAATCGCGGAGGGAGCGACAGGCGCACCGTTATCGGGTTGAAGCGAGGTGTGGGAAACGCGCCCGACATGCCAGAGCTGGATGAAGATGCGTCCGCCACGGTCATGAACGCGATCGGTTACCTTCCTCCAGCCCGCAATCTGTTCCTTGGAGTAGATGCCGGGCGTGTCCTGATAACCTTGCCCCTGCTGCGAGATCTGGCTGGCCTCGGTGATCAACAGACCCGCGGACGCACGCTGTCCATAATACTCGATCGCCAACGGGCTCGGCACCATGCCGGCGACCGCCCGGTTGCGCGTCAATGGCGCCATCACCAGCCGGTTCGGGAGTGTGATTGGGCCCAGTTGGTATGGCTCAAAGAGTTTGGAGGACGTGCTCATGTTTTTTCCGGGATTGGGGGGATGAAGTGAGGCAGGTTGGCTTCAAATGAGGTGTGCATTGGTGAGGTCCGCGGCAAGAGCCAGCCATTCAGATAACGCAGGCTAGCCCCGCAGATACGGGCCAATGGCCGCCGTTCAGAGCGGATGGCGAGCATGGATTGCCGCGTCGCTTCGCTCCTCGCAATGACGGGGCAAAGAACCACACCGTCATTGCGAGCACAGCGAAGCAATCCAGCTTTGCCGCCGGATGCGCCGGCATGGATTGCCGCGTCGCTTCGCTCCTCGCAATGATGGGGGAAAGAACCACACCGTCATTGCGAGCGCAGCGAAGCAATCCAGCTTTGTCGGCGGAGTGCAGCCATGGATTGCCGCGTCGCTTCCGCTCCTCGCAACGGCGAGTGCGTTCAACTCACCCCGAGAAAATCGCGTTTGCCGATTTCCACGCCGTTGTGGCGGAGGATGCCGTGGGCGATTGCGGCATGGAAATAGAAATTCGGCAGCGCGAAATTCGACAGGAATTGCTGGCCTTTTAACGTCATGGTGTTGTTGGGGCCTGCCGGAAAGCTGACCTCGCGGCCCTCGGCACCGTCGAACTGCGCGGGCTTGAACGCTTTCAGATAGTCGATGGTTGTGGCGAGCCGCTGCCCCAATTCATCGAATGTCTTTTCTGTATCCGGCGTAGAGGGCACGTCGTTCTGTGCTAGCCGCGCGCAGCTCTTGCCGGCGAAATCGCAGACCAGCTGGATTTGGCGCGTCAACGGCAGCATGTCCGGATACAGCCTTGCGCCGAGCAGCACTTCCGGTTGGATGTTCTTCGCCTGGCAATGCGCCTGGGCCTTGGTGAGGATACCTGAGAGACCCCCAAGAATTTGCATGAATGCCGGCACGGTGGAATCGTAGAAGGACATAGTATGGTCTTTCGTTGTCGAGTGAGTTCTGGATTCGAGCGCCCTGTTGAACACTTTCCAGGTGCTCTGGCTACCTCCTTGGAGAGCAGGTATGTCCGATCCTCGAATGACGAGGTCCGGTGACACTTTGTGGTGAGGAGCGCCCGCTATCGCACCGCCATCGATCCCTGCGGAAGCGGCTGTGCGCGAGGACCGCGCATGCGGCCGAGCAATTCGGCGGTCGGCCAGGAGTCCGCGGCGAGGCCATACTTGATTTGCATCGCCTTCACCGCGCTGCGGCTCTGCTGGCCCATCACGCCGTCGACCTTGCCCACGTTGTAGCCCGCGCGCACTAATAGCTGCTGCAACTCGCGAAGCTCGTTGAACGGTAGCTGCGCGATCGGTGCCGTGGGACGTTGCATTGGCGCTGCGCCGGCGATGCGGGTCGCCAGATAACCGGCTGTGATCGAGTAGATCAGCGAATTATTCCATTCGGTGTAAGCTGCGAAGTTGGCATAAGCGAGAAAAGCCGGCCCCGTCCGCCCCATCGGCAGCAACAGCGATGCAGGCATGTTGTCGCTCGGCAACGGCTTGCCGTCCGGATAGCTCAAGCCAAGCTGCGCCCATCTCGAACGCGGCAATTGGATGGTGAGGTCGGCCTGATCCCAAGGGAAGCCGGGCGAGGCGGGCACCCGAACTTCCTGCAGCCATGGCTCGCCGCGCCGCCACTTCAGGCCGTTGGAGATGTAGTTCGCCGTCGACCCGATCACGTCGGCCGAGCTGTGTAGAAGATCACGATGGCCATCGCCGTCGTAATCGACCGCGTAGGTGAAATAATGCGTCGGCAGAAATTGCGTCTGTCCCAATTCGCCGGCCCAGGAGCCGACCATCTCCGCAGCCGACAGGTCGCCGCGCTCGAGGATCTTCAAAGCGGCAATCGCTTCGTTGCTAAACATCTGCGAGCGGCGGCAGTCGTAGGCCAGTGAAACCAGCGATCGCAATGTCGGCAGGTTGCCCATATTGGCGCCGAAATCGCTTTCGAGTCCCCAGAAGGCGGCGATCACGGCCGGCGGAACGCCGTATTCCTTTTCGGCCCGCGCAAACGCAGCGGCGTAGGTGTTGATCCGCGCCTGGCCTTGCTGCATGCGGTAACTGGCGGCCATCCGACCGGCGAACGCGGTGAATACCTGCCCGAACACCCGCTGCCCGCGATCACGGTTGACGATGCCTTGGTCATACACGAGGTACGGCGAGGCTTCCGCGATGGTGCGGGGCGACACTCCGCCGGCGACCGCCTGCGCTTTCAAATCTGCGAGGAAGCGATCGAACGCCATGCCGCCGTGACAGGACGCGCCGCGTGGAGCGGGTGCGGCCGCTGTTCTAAGTGGTGCTGCAATCGGTTGGGCAAATGCTTGCGACCCGTACAGAGCGCCGAATAGAGCTGCCCCGAAAAGAAACCGTGTTGTTGATGACATTGGCTTGGGGTTACCGGTTGGAGGTCAGTTGCTGAGGCCTGTTAGCGCGAACTTGCGCAGGTGAATCCGCTGTCAGCCGAAGAAACATCACTCGATCACATCGTCGGCGCGAGCGAGCAGGGTAGGGGGTACTTCCAAGCCCAGGCTCTTTGCCGTTTTCAGATTAATAATCAGCTCGAATTTTGTTGGCTGCAGGACCGGTAGGTCGGCCGGCTTAGCGCCCTTCAGAATCTGACCCGCATATCTGCCCACGTGACGATATCCATCGGCAAGGCTCGCGCCATAGCTCATCAATCCGCCTGCCTCGGCGAACTCGCGGAATTCATATATCGCCGGCAGCTTTCGTTTGGCAGCCAATTCGATGAGCCGATTACGCCTGCTGTTGAAGAACGGATCGGCGGAGACGAGGAGCGCACCTGCTCCTCGCTCGCCAAACGTGTCGAACGCAGGCTCGAACTGGTGTTCCGCTTCGGCGGAAGCGACGATCAGCCGGGTACCCAAACGCGAGCCCGCCTCCGCCAGGTCTCTTGCTTGTCGTTCGGCCGGTGGAAAACTCGGATTGGTAAGCACGGCAACGGCGGCTTGCGGAAACCACTCGTGCAGCAAGCCCAGCCGCTTTCCCTCGAGCGGCTCGGTGAATTGGGTCAAGCCGGTCATGTTGCCGTCCGGCCGGCTCAGGCTGTGGACGAATCCTCCCTTTACGGGATCTCCGCCCAAGGCGAACACGATCGGGATCGTCGAAGTCGCCGCCTTGGCGGCAAGGCTCGCCGGTTCGCCACCGGTTGCCACCAGCACCGCAACGTTCCGCTGGACCAGATCGGCTGCCTGGGCTGCCAGCCGTTCATACTGTCCTTCAGCCCAGCGATATTCGATCGTGACATTCTGACCTTCGGTGAAACCGACGTCACCGAGGCCGCGCCGGAACGCGTCGGTGAGATGCGCGAACGGTCCTGGCAATTGGCTATTGAGGAAACCTATGACCGGCGATTGCTGCGCAAGCGCAAAGTGCGGCCAAGGTGCCAACGCGCTTCCGATCAGACCAAGGAATTGGCGCCTTTTCATACCGGCTGATTTGCCTGACAGCCCATTCGGCTGTCCAGCCCCGCAGGCAAAAATAATCGAGTTTCGTTTCGCCCAATTCCCTGTTGATCGGCCGTCTCGTCCCACCAAAGCCTAGGCGCAACGGTAACCCGCGTCATTGCGAGCGCAGCGAAGCAATCCAGCTTTGTGCAGATGTGCCCATGAATTGCTTCGCTGCGCTCGCAATGACGAATGTGAGAGCGGATCGCTTCCACAGCGCTCGTCCCGCGAAAGCATGTCCATCCCTTTCCGTCATTCCGGAGCGATGCGAAGCATCGAGCCCGGAATCCATAATCCCGATTCGTCGTTATGGATTCCGGCCCTGAGCCCAGTGGGGCTCATCCCCGATGTGCAACTGCACATCGGAGAATGACGACCTTGGATGTTGCGAGCGCGCCCCGACTCTGCGCTCTTACAGCTCTCTCGCATTGCTGAAGGCGAACGAGGAGACGCGGCGCGTGTTCTCGTCGAGGATCAGGGTGCGGGTGATCGGCGGTTCGGCGCGCTGGCTGCAGTTTTCGCGCTCGCAAAGCCTGCAATTGACCCCGATCGGCGTGCCTTCGGCTTTCTCGAGGTCCATGCCTGTGGTGTAGACCAAACGAGACGCATGGCGAATTTCACAGCCGAGCCCAATGGCGAAGCGCGGCTGCGGCTGCGGATGCAGCGCTACCGTCCGCCGCACCATCTGTGCGATCGAGAAATACCGGGTGCCGTCCGGCAGTTCGATGACCTGCTTGAGCAGCCGATCCGGCGTGTCGAAGGTGGAGTGCACGTTCCAGAGCGGGCAGGTGCCTCCGAATTTCGAAAACGGAAATGTGCCGGAGGAAAATCGCTTCGAAACATTGCCCGCGTTATCGACGCGCAGCATGAAGAACGGCACGCCGCGCGAATTGGGCCGCTGCAGCGTGGTAAGGCGATGGCAGACCTGCTCGAAGCCTGCATTGAAGCGCTGCGCCAGCACGTTGACGTCATAACCCAGCGCTTCGGCCGCGGCATGGAAAGCCTGGTAGGGCATCATGGTGGCGGCAGCGAAGTAGTTGGCCAGCGTAATCCGATAGAGCCGGCGCGGAGTTTCGTCGAGCGGCCCCGCGCGACTGATAATCGCCTCGATGGCGCCCGAGCATTCGGCAAGGCCGATCTGAAACGCGAGTTGGAACGCGCGGCCAGGTCCGTCCACCAGCTCCGAGATCAGCAGTTGCCGGCGATGACGATCAAACCGCCGCAGCGTCTCACGCATGACATCGACCGGCATGATGCGGGTGACCACCGAATGTTTTTCGCGCAGCCGCGTCGAAAGTGCGGCGAACAACGCTTCCGGAGGCACGTTCAATTCGTCGCGCAGGTTTTCAGCCATCTGCTCAAGCTCGGGGAAGTAATTGCGATTGGCTTCAATCAACTCGCGGACACGCTCGATCGGGTTAGCCTCGTATCTGCTGCCGTCGTCACGGTCGGCGATTTGCGCCGCCACCAATGTTTCGCCGCGCCGAGCCTCGGTATAGGCAGCGTACAGCCGCTGCAGCGAGTGAGTTACGCCGGGGCACAATTCGGCGAGATCGCGCAACTCCTGCTTCGGCAGGTCGATTTGCCGGAACAGTGGGTCGGAGAAGATTTCGTTCAACTCCGCAAAAAACCGATCCTCGTCGGCGGTGGCGAGATCGCGCAGATCGAGATCGTAAGTTTCCGCCAGCCTGAGCAGGATTTGGGCCGTGACTGGGCGCTGGTTGCGCTCGATCAGGTTGATATAGCTCGGAGATATGCCGAGGCCCTCGGCGATCTGGGTCTGCGACAGACCCAATTGCTGACGTATCCGCCGGAAACGGGGCCCGACGAACAGCTTTTTCCCATCTGCCGCCATCGCTCCCCGCCTTCATTGTGACAAAAGTTACAACGTGACACGTATGACAATGTCCGATGTTACACCACATCATCAAAAAGAAGGCAAGAGGACTGTACGAACTTCGAAGTTTCGCGTTAGGTCTCACGACGTTTTCGCAATGCACTGTCACGAATGTCGATTGGAGACTTAAATGACGAAGACCTTTGAGCAGCTGATTCCCGCGCCCGCAGGGCGCTTCGATGGCATTAGCCGGCCCTATAGCCCGGTCGAGGTGGAGAAGCTGCGCGGCTCGGTGCCGATCGCTTACACACTGGCCGAGAAAGGGGCCAATCGGCTTTGGGAATCGCTGAAAAAGGAGCCCTACGTCAATTCGCTCGGCGCCGTCACGGGGAATCAGGCGATGCAGCAGGCCCGCGCCGGCTTGCCCGCGATCTATCTCTCGGGGTGGCAGGTCGCCGCGGACGCCAATACCGCCGGGGCGATGTATCCGGACCAGAGCCTGTACCCCGCCAACGCCGGACCGGAGCTGTGCCGTCGTATCAACCGTACTTTCCAACGTGCCGACCAGATCGAGCACTCGGAAGGGGGCGCCAAGATCGACTGGTTCGTGCCGATCGTGGCCGACGCGGAAGCAGGGTTTGGTGGTCCGCTCAACTCCTTCGAGATCATGAAGGCCTATATCGAGGCTGGTGCTGCCGGCGTTCACTTCGAGGACCAGCTCGCGTCCGAGAAGAAGTGCGGTCACATGGGTGGCAAGGTGCTGATCCCGACCGCCGCGCACGAGCGCAACCTCATCGCGGCGCGTCTCGCGGCCGACGTTTGCGGCACGCCGACCTTTGTTCTGGCCCGCACTGATGCGGAGAGCGCCAAGCTCATCACCGCTGATGTCGACGAGCGCGATCGTGAGTTCGTCACCGGCGAGCGCACCGCGGAAGGCTTCTTCCGCTTGAAGCCCGGCACCGGCTTGGCTCATTGCATCAAGCGCGGGATCGCGTTCGCAAAGTACGCCGACTTACTGTGGTGGGAGACCTCGACGCCGAACCTGGAAGAAGCAAAGGAGTTCGCGGAGGCCGTGCATAAGGTGTACCCCGGCAAGATGCTGGCCTACAACTGCTCGCCGTCGTTCAATTGGGAAGCCAACATCGACAAGGCGACGATTGCGAAATTCCAGCGCGAAATCGGAGCGATGGGCTACAAATTCCAGTTCGTGACCCTGGCGGGCTTCCACTCGCTCAACCACGGCATGTTCGAACTGGCGCGCGGCTACAAGGCCGAAGGCATGGCGGCGTACTCACGCCTGCAGCAGGCCGAGTTCGCTTCCGAGAAGCACGGCTATTCGGCGACGCGCCATCAGCGCGAGGTCGGCACCGGTTACTTCGATCTGGTATCGACCACCATTACCGGCGGCACCTCGTCGACGACGGCACTTCACGACTCCACCGAAGCCGCGCAGTTCAAGCCGCACGGCTCGGAAATCAGGGTTCAGGCAGCTGAATAACAGGAGGCTATGATGACCAAAGGCAGCAATTTCTGGGTGATTGGCGGCGAGTTCGGTTCGATGAACTTCCACAAACTCGTGGAAGGCTCAGCCCAGGTCAAAGGCCCGTTCAAGACCCGCAAGGAGGCCGAGGATTGCTGGCGAGAGGTGTCGGAAGAAAATCGGCACAAGGCTGGCGTGCGCTTTTCCATCGTTGAGGAGCCTGCCCGCGTCACGGCCTGACATTCGGCCTCGCCAGAACCTGAAGACGTCCCAAGGACGACAGCGGCCTCATCCGAGATCCGGGTGGGGCCGCTTGTTTGTCGCGCGCTCCACCTGCAGGGCGGCGGCTTCCGTCACGAGATGAGGGCAAACTCCTAAGCTATTGGGAACAAACGCCCATTGCGGTGAACATGGTTACTGGTAGGTTAACCCGGTTCGAAACCACCAACCAGGGGGCAACCGAGGGGATGTCAGACGCGCCAAATTCCGGAAGCCATGCCGTCAGCGAACCGCGTCCGGTCGGGTTGCGCGATGCCCTGCGGCAGGCGCGAATCGAAGCCGCCGACCGCACGGGCGTGGTCGTCGACCTTCGCGATGCCGAAGTGGCTCGGCTGGAAATTCTCAATGATGCCTTGGACGGCTTGTTCGGCCAAATTCCCGAGAAGGTCGATCTGTTCGATCGCGGCATCAGCCAGGGCGACACGCCCCGGTTGTGGATCGATGTGGTCGCCCATGTCGTGATGGGACGTGACAAGCGGATCTACCGTTTCGTACAGGACACCCGGTTCGGCCGTATCGTTCTCGCCGAATCCCATGAGGTCGGGACCATCGTCGAAGCTGTCACCGAATACGTAGCGCGGCGGATGATCGAGCGCGAACATGCGCTGGTGGCAACGCCCGAACCGAAGCCGGTGGCGGCCCAAAGGGCCAGTCGGGGCGGGTTCTGGATCTTCGTCCTCGGCTTCCTGGCAGGCGCGCTCGCGCTGTTTGGTCTGGCCCTGTTCGCCTCGTTGCGGAACTAGTTAGCTAGCTCAGCCGCGTCCGCTGCAACTCCCGGAATCGCAGCGCATCGTCCATGCCGCGTACGGTCTGTTCGAGCCGCCATGCCGGCCCGTCGCGTTCGATCGAGAACAGGTTGTAAGCGGCGGCGGGATAATCCCCATGAGCGATCGCCGACGCGGAGGGGACGCCAATGGCCGGGATTAGTCGCCTGGGTCCATCGACCCATATCATCGAGTGGACGTGATCGTGGCCGTGCAAAATCAGCTCAACCCCATGCTGTTTCAGAAGCGCAAGCAGCCGATGAGAATCGGTCAGCCGCTTGGTCGGCGAATTCGAGCGCAGGGGGTGATGGATCAGCAGCACGCGAAACGCATCGTCGGCGGACAGCTCCCCCAGCATCTGCGCGAGCGCCTCCAGTTGCTGCCGGCCAAGCCGTCCCGTAGACATCAGGGGGGCCGTCGGGACTGCCGAACAGACACTGATCAGCGCCAATGGACCGCGTCGGCGCAGATAGGGGAAGGTGCTGCCAGGGTCGGCAGCCTCGTCGCCCACAAGATAATTTTCCCAAGCTTCCGCAAAGCGACCTTGGGTGACGCGGACATAGGCATCATGATTGCCGGGAACGACGGTGACGCGATCCGGCTCCCCGACGCTCTCGAGCCAATTACGCGCCGGCGCAAACTCCGCCTCCAGCGCGAGGTTGACGAGATCGCCGGTGATCGCGATGTGATCAGGTCGGTGCGAATGAAGGTCCGAGACCAGGGCGTCGACCACATCGCGCCGATGAAATTTGTGCCGGTTGCGCCTCCAGTTGAGATAACCCAGCGCGCGTTTGCTCGCGAGATCGCGAAGCGCTGCCTTGGGCATCGGCGGAAGATGAGGATCAGACAGATGCGCCAACGAAAATGCCATCACATGCGCCCGATCAGGCGACCTGAGTCAGTGAGCCACGGCGCCATCATGTCGTCATATCCTGTCACTTCCCGGCCATGTAATGGCAAGCTGGCTACTGCGATGCAAGGATCAAACGCGGCCTGCATGAGCGCGGGATATCCCAGGCGATGAATCTGCAGGACTTGCGAACGCGCTTGGAGCCGTTGCTGCGGCGGAGTTTGCATCTCTATTGGCGCTTCGCTCGCGGCATGACGCTCGGCGTCCGCGCCGTTGTGCTCGACGCGGAGGATCGGGTGTTTTTGGTCAGGCACAGCTATGTCGCAGGCTGGCATCTACCGGGCGGAGGAGTCGAAGCTGGCGAAACGTTTATCGATGCGTTGCGGCGCGAACTGGAAGAGGAGGGCTCGATCGAGGTGCTGGGCCAGCCGGTGCTGCATGGTTTATTTTTCAACCGTCACGTCTCCGGTCGCGACCACGTAGCGGTCTACCTGATCCGGGAATTCAGGCAGGATCGGCTGCCGGAGCCGAATCGTGAGATTGTGGCCTGCGGCTTCTTCGAGGCGAGCGCGTTGCCGGCGGATACGACGGCGGGCACCCGGTTGCGGATTGCGGAAGTGCTCGAAGGCAGGGCACTGAGCGAGACTTGGCGCTAAGTGGCTGGTTGCGCCGAACCTAGGACGGAAAAGTTGCCGCAAGTCGCGGCGGGGAGCGGGTGCCACGTGAAGATGAAATATTGGAGGGCTGTTTGCGGTGCCGGATTTCTGGTGGTTCTCATCAGCAATGTCTGGACGATCTCCGGCTGGAATGAAATTCGCGGCGTCTATGATGATATCTGTTACCTGCGGCAAGCGCATCTCTTCCAAGGCAAGGGATTTCAGGGCCTGAACACGGATATCACGGCGGATAACGATCATTATTTCACGGACCGGCTACAAGAGATCGGCTTCCCGACCTGGCGAGAGCCCAGCACCTTCCCTTGTCATACCCCGATGCCCGAGACCAACAAGCTGGTGCTGCAGTATCCGCCGGGAACCGGCTTTGCGCTGGCGCTGTTTCCGCAGGGGTTTCAGGTTGTACCGTTGTATGTGCTGGCATCGGTGATGGCCTTCGGCCTTGCGATCGGCGCGCTCTGTTATGCGTCCAGCCTGTCGGCTCTGGTGCTCGTTGCCCTGTTCGGTGACGCCGCGATCTACCTGATGATCAATCCCACCAAGGCCAGCTATTCGATGGCTCCGACGATGATGGTTTGTGCGCTGGCAGGTTTGCTTACCGCGAAACTTTGTTTCAGCCCGGCGCGGCGGCAGCGCCTTCTCCTGGCAGCCGTGATTGGCCTCCTCATCGGGGTTGCCGTTAATTTCCGATTGCCCAACCTGTTTCTATCGTCCGGATATTTCCTTTTTTTCTTTGGATCGTTCTTGTTTTGGCGGGAACGGGAAACCTTGATGCAGGGCGTCTTGTTTGGGGCAGCTTTCGTGGTGGGCATGACCCCGACACTGCTGGCCAACGCGATCAACGCGGGCAGTGCTCTCTCAACGACCTACGGAAATGTCGACGTAAAGCCCCCGGAGTTCAGTCCGGGCATCATCTGGAGTTATCTCGTGGATACGCAGTTCGTGTTGCTCGTCATTGCGGCGGGCTGGACCGTCCTGATGTTGCGGTCCGGTGCCGAGAGCGCGCCGCGACGGCTGGCTGTCCTCACCGGGGCGAATCTGTTGGTCAATGTTGCTTTCTTCATGACCCATCCGGTCTTTACGCCTTATTATACGATTCCGATCTCAATGCTTTCATTGTGGAGCTTGCTATTCGCCGCGCTCAAGCAGCCGGAGCAAGCAGTGGACCGCGAGCCGGTTGCTCTGGGAGCGAGAGCTTGATGAGACAAGTGGATGCAGCAACTATAGGCGGGTCGGCCTTGCAAGCGACGAGCTCCACACCCTTGCGGATCGCGGTTCTTGTGCCGTGCTTCAATGAAGAAGCCGCGATTGCAACGGTCGTGCACGATTTTCGCATGGCGCTGCCGAGCGCCGAGATCTTCGTCTACGACAACAATTCGTCGGATCGCACCATTGCGGTGGCGCGCGAGGCTGGCGCACAGGTGCGCGGCGAACGCCGCCAAGGCAAGGGCCATGTGGTCCGGCGCATGTTCGCCGACATCGATGCCGATATCTACGTGCTGGTCGATGGGGATGCCACCTATGACGCGGCCAGCGCGCCGCGCATGATCGATGCACTGCTATCGGAACATCTAGACATGGTGGTCGGCCTTCGTATCGATCAGGTCAGGGCGGCGTATCGGCGGGGCCATCGTACCGGGAACCGGATGCTGACGATGTTCCTCTCGTCCGTATTCGGCGCGGCATTCAAGGATGTCCTTTCAGGTTACCGCGTGTTCTCACGCCGCTTCGTCAAGTCCTTTCCGGTGCTGTCGGATGGATTCGAGATCGAAACCGAGTTGACCGTTCATGCGCTCGAGCTGGCGCTGCCCGCAGCGGAGATCGACACGCCCTACTATGCGCGGCCGGAGGGATCGTTCAGCAAACTGAACACGTGGCGGGATGGTCTTCGGATCCTCAGCACTATTCTGAAACTCTACCGGTCCGAAAAGCCACTGCGCTTCTTCACAGTGATCGGACTTTTTCTGGCGCTGATTTCGCTCGGCCTCGCGATCCCGGTAATTGCTACCTACCTTGAACAAGGCATCGTTCCTCGGCTGCCGACCGCGATGTTGTCCATGGGCCTGATGATTGTCGCGGTACTGTCGGTGTCTTCGGGACTGGTGCTCGACACCGTGACGCGCGGCCGGCGCGAGATGAAGTTGTTGGCCTACTTGGCGCAAACTCCTTCCCGCGAAAGTTGATGGCCGAACTCGCGGGGCAGGGACGATGGACCGCAGGTCTGCCAGATGCTATCCCCGCGGCCGATGAGCGATCTTTCTCTTACGATTTTGGCCGAAACTGCCAATGACGCGCAGGCAATCGAGCGGCTTCACCAGCGCACGTTCGGGCCTGGACGCTTCGTCCTGAGCGCTTACCGGCTTCGCGAGCATGTCGACCACCTGGTCGAGCTGTCCTTTACCGCTCGGATCGGCACGCTCTTGGCCGGTTCGGTGCGCCTGCTACCGGTTTGCATCGGCGAAACGAAGGCGTTGTTGCTGGGCCCATTGACGGTCGAACCACCGTTCCGCGGACGGGGCATTGGGCGGGCGCTGTTGGATCGCGCGCTCAAGGAGGCAAAAGCAAAAGGCCATCGGCTGGTGCTGCTCGTGGGCGACGAGGCCTATTACGCTCGAGTGGGTTTCAAGCCTGTGCCGAAGGGACGGGCTAACATGCCGGGACCGGTGGACCATCGTCGACTGCTTGTAGCGGAGCTGGTGGATGGTGCATTCGCAGACGTCTCTGGAGCCGTCCGACCTGACTGGAGCATGGCGCGGTAAGACCCCGTCTGCACGGTGAAGCCCCAGGACTGTTGTGCCATCACGACGATGAACGCGTCGCTGTGGCGCTTAGAACTTCAGGTTCGCGAATGCCCTCACGCCAATGCCCGGCAGCAAGACTTCGTCCTTGTTGTAGGACACCGAGTTGCGGATATTCTCGTTCAACAGATTGTTGCCGACCACTCCGATCGTCATCTCGCGCGCACCGAACCAGGACGGATCGAGCTTAGTCCTGTAGCTGACCTCCGCCTTCAACAGATTATAACCCGCCGTGGGCGTCTCGCCGACCGTGGCGATATCGTTCTGCGCAACGGCGTGCAGCAGGTTGATCCGCGCCAACCAATCCGAGTCGCGCCAGAACAGGCCGCCACCTACGCGGACCGGTGGGATTCGCGGAACATTGGTGCCATCGCTGAAGGTCGCGCGCACGACATCGAACTGGTTTTCGATGCCCCAGATGCCGCCGTTGAGTGGCCCGACATCCAGTTGGCTCTGGAACTCGCCGCCTCGGAAGCTGGCGTCGCGTTGTGAATAGAAGGCCTGCTTCAATTCCAGGGGAAAAGTCGCGTCGCCAGGACCAGCACACGCGACATCCTCGCAGGTGTTGCCTGTGAGCCGACGGAAAATGAAGCCATGGAATCTGGTGTAGTAAGCCATGGCTTCAAACCTCAGCGGTCCGGTCGCCCGCCGCAATCCGATCTCGACGGATCTGGCCGTTTCGATGCCCAGGTTGGGATCGCCGATATCAAAGGTGGCGGTCGCGTCGTGTGCGCCGCGCGAAAAGAGTTCGGCTGGCTTGGGCGCCCGTTCGACGTATTGAGCTGTCACGCTCGCAACCAGATCGTGCGGCAGGCTCTGGATCAGACCTACGCTCGCGCTCTTCGGCGTGAAATGCAGGTTACGCGCCGTGGCAGGACCAATGGCGGCGGGATCGGCGTTGAGATCGAACAGCTCAGGTATGAAGGCGGGCGTCGTTCCGGAGAGAGCGACTTGCTCGATGCGCCCGGCAATCTGCGCCTTAGCGGTCTGGCTGAATTTCAGCTCGTTGAACACATAGCCGGCGACCCTGGTGTTCTTGTTCGGATCCAGCAATCCGTTGAGCGGACTACCTGGGTCGTCCGGGCTTGGCGCCGTCAGTTCCTGATGACCGGCCTGCAGGCCAAATGCGGTGGTCACGCTGGCGAAGCGCGCGTTGAACGGCATCATCTGAACTTCGAGGCGACCTTCCTGTTCCTTGTTGGTAAAAATCTGCCGCACCCCCGTCGTGGTGGGATCGGCTGGATCGGAGAGACCGATCTCGTTATGTTTGTAGTCCGTCGCGCCGGCCCAGAATCGGACCGCGTCGATCGCCGCGGTATCCGGCCGATATTCGCCCTTGGCGGTCAATTTGGTCTGATGACCGTCAATCCGCGTCTGGTGATCGGCCCCATCGATGCCCGGAATGCGGTAAAGCGTATCGTTCTGCGTGATCGCAGCACCGATGAAGCCTCCCTGGAAGATATAGGAGCTGCCGAGCGAGGCGCCGTCGGCCTGCATTGCCGAGTTAGGCTGCCGGCCGTTGAATGGCTTGGTCGCGTCGAACAGATACGGATAGCTCGGAATAATGTAGTCGGTGGCCTTTCGGCCATAAGCGTCCCCGTGGAATGCGAAATTGCCGCCGCCGGTGTCGAGCAGGATGCCGCCATCGACACCGCGGTCGGCGGAGCTGAACGCCGTTCGGGTTTCGACGTTCACACAGGGAGTTGGTTGCGCGTTGGCGAGGGGCGCCTTTGCGAGCAACCCGTAGGTCGGGAACGGTGCGGCCGCGCACGAAGGCAAAGCGTCCGGAATCCGGTTATTGGTTGCGCTCACCACCCCGCCGATCGATGTCGATCCGTAACGCAGCGCTGCCGGACCACGTATCACTTCCACCTGGTTTGTGGCCAAGGGATCGATCGGCACGAAATGGTCTTCGCCGAGATCGGACGCGCCCCCGGCATTCGCGCCGTTTTCCACGATGCCGACGCGATTCGCGTCGAGACCCCGGATGATCGGGCGACTGGAAGCGCCCGGAGCAAAGGTCGAGCCGGTGATGCCGGGCTTGGAGAACAGGAGATCACCGAGCTGCGCGGTGCCCTCGCGCCGGATCTCCTCGTTCGTCACCACTGTGACGGTCGCAAACTGGTCGGTCACGATCGGCAACACGCCCCGTAGTGGGGCGGCGGCGACGGCTGGCGCTGGTTGCGCTTGCGGCGCACGCTCGCGCCGTGTGGCAGGAGAAGCTCGCACAACGCGCGGCGGCGTCGGCGACCGAACGACCTGCCGCCGCGTGATCGGGCTCGGCGCCGTTACGGTGACGGCGGGCAGCTGTGTTGCCGAGGATGGCGAAGGCGCGTTCTGGGCTATCGCGCCGCTGCCGATAGCGCAGAGCATGAGCCAGCTTACACCACCTACGTGGATTGACCGTGTTGGTTCGAAACTCATCTGGGTTCCTGACGCCGCCATGGTGACGGAGCCGCTTCTACCGATCCCCTGAGATCGCCTCGCTTGAAGCGGGCGACCACTGGGGCGCATCATTGCTCGGTGTCAGGAGAGGGGTGGCGCGCGCGACTGGAATGCCGGATGAATCGAGCTCAGAAGGACGGACTCGGCCTCGCTCGTCAGAACAGCAAGTTCGCTGGCATCCGGCAGCACCAAAGAGGGCGAAGTCGCAAACAGCGCATTGTGTGCCAGGGAGATGACCGCGCAGAGTGCACACGCCTCGCCCGGCTGCTGATCGTTGTCATCATTGGCCGGTCCCGGCTTTTGCCCCTGAGTACGTGCGTCGGACGCGGCAAAAGCCGCAGTTACGAGGGCGACGCCAGCCTTGACCTTGGGCGCTGTCTTGGCGGCGATCCCGTGGAAATGCCCGAACGACACGACAAACTGGACCGCCAGCGCGAAAAGCGCCAGTCGAGAGCCATTTTTGATGTTCGATCGAAGCCAAGTCATAGAGGGAGCGCCCCACGCCGAACCCCGGCCGTTCCGCAACATCGCAAAAGCCGACGGAGGGTGTCAATCGCCGCCGCTGGTACTAGCGGCCCTCGCGCAACCAGGTTGCGGCGAACGCGCCCAGCAGCAGCAGCAAACCGATCAATCCCGAAAACATCGGCAGCACGCCGACCCCTTTGACAACGCTGGCGTCCCGCATTCTGACGCCCATCCAGCCGTCGCCCCGGAACACGCCGGATGAACGCACTGGCACGATCCGTGGCAGATCCAAATTCGAGCCATCGCCGACGCGCCGCGCATCGCCTCCTGTGGCTTGGGCCAGCGGCTTGAGCAACTCGATTGTCGAGGTGACTTCCGCGAACTCCTTGGGGTTGGTCGGACCGACATTGATGAGGGCTTTCAATGTGCCGTCCGTGGCCTGCCACAAGCCGAGTTCGTTGGCCGGGATAGTTGAGCGCCAGGTCCCCGGTTCGCTTTCATTCAAGCTCAACTCGCGCTTGGCTCCGCTAGGCGAGGTCACTGATACGGCGGCCACGCTGTCTGCCATGGTCTGGCGCAACACCACGAGATCATGCCCCTGCACCTGCAGCCGCAGCGCTTCCTCGTCGAGATCGGGCTGTTTCATCAACCAGTGCGACATTCGCCGCAACAGGTCGAGATGCGGACCGCCACCCTCATAGCCGCGCGCCCATAGCCAGATATGATCAGACAGCAGCAAGGCCACCCGGCCCTCGCCAAATCGCGATAGCAGCAGCAACGGCTTTCCGTCGGCGCCGGTCATGAGCGGCGGACTGGTCGCGTTACGCGTATCGACGGTGCGGAAAAACCGGCTCCAGCGCGGCGGCTCGGACCCAGATCCTTCAAGGCCGCGCGTCACGGGATGACGCTTACCGGGGTCGCTCAGGTGCGCGTAATACGCCTTGTCCGTCACTCCGACCGGCTCGGCTGGCAGCACGGAATCAAGCGGTGTGCGCCAGATGCTCGTGGTCGATGCGTAATCCGGACCTGCCGAGACCAGCACCGCGCCTCCGGCGCGGACGTAGCGCGCGATGTTGTCGAAATACGCGATCGGAAGCACGCCCTGCCGGGCGTAGCGATCAAAGATGATCAACTGAAATTCGTTGATCTTTTGCTGAAACAGTTCGCGTGTCGGAAATGCGATAAGCGACAATTCGTTGATCGGCGTACCATCCTGCTTTTCGGGCGGGCGCAGGATGGTGAAGTGCACGAGATCGACGCTGGCATCGGACTTCAACAAGTTGCGCCAGGTGCGTTCTCCCGAATGGGGCTCACCTGAAACCAGCAACACGCGCAGCTTGTCGCGCACGCCGTCAATCGCGACCACGGCGCGGTTGTTGACTTGCGTCAGTTCATTTTCGAGCGCGGACGCCTCGATTTCTACAATATTCGGCCCGGCGTGCTTGATATTGATCTCGATATTGACGGTCTGACCGCTCAGCACCGTGCGCTCGTTGATCACTTCACCGTCGTGGCGCACCACCACCCTGGCGCGGTCGCCGCTGACGCCTTGGTCATCCAGCCGGTAGGTGATGGTCTGCGGTTGTCCGACAATGCCGAAACGCGGCGCCGCTGAAATCGCAACGCGCCGGTCGCGTTCGTCCTTGCGCCCCGTGATCAATCCATGCACCGGAGCCTGGAAGCCGAGCGCTGCTGCATTCGCCGGGACATCGTGCACCCGCCCGTCGGTGATCAGGAAAGCCCCCGCGACGCGGTCGACCGGAACGTCTGAGAGCACCGAGGACAGCGCACCGAACAATTTGGTGCCATCGGTCTCGCCGTCTGCCTGGCCCGCCTCGACCACGCGCACCTCCAGCCCCTTGATTTTCTTCAGACTGTCGACAAGCCCCTGCCTGGCAGCTTCGGTTTCTCGGGTGCGGCTACCGAAGCTTTGACTGGGACTTTTGTCGATCACCACGGCAGCGACCGACGACAGCGGTTCGCGGTCTTCGCGGGTAAAGGACGGGTTGAACAACGCCAGCAGCATGAGCCCCAGCGCGGTCACGCGGATCATTGCGCCCCGTGCGCGCCCGAACAGCAACAAGGCTGCGATCACCACGATAGCGGCGGTAGCGATCCAAAGTACGAGAGAAGGAACCAGCGGTGTAAACGCGATGCCGTACTGCATGTTTCGGCCCTATTGTCCCAACCGCTCGATGAGCGCGGGCGCATGCACCTGATCGGCCTTGTAGTTTCCGGTCAACGTGTACATCACGACGTTGACGCCGGAGCGGAAAGCGAATTCGCGTTGGCGCGGTTCGCCCGGAGTCAACGGCAACATCGGCTGCCCATCTGCTCGTATCGCCCAAGCGCCGGCAAGATCGTTCGACGTGATGATGATCGGCGAGACGCCGTCGCCGCCACGGGCAGGGCGCGAGGCGTCGTCATCCTCCTCGCCGCGCGGCAACGCCTCTACCCAGGTCTGACCGGAGATGAATCGGCCGGGAAAGTCGCGCAAGAGATAGAACGTTTTCGTCAGAACATGCTCGCGCGGTACCGGCTCAAGTTCGGGAATATCCAGCGACGAAAGAATGCTGCGCAGGGTCAACATGCCCGGTGTCTGCGACGCGCCGCTATCGCCTGGTGGCGCCTCGATCGCGTCGCGGGTATCGAACAGCACGGTCCCACCCTGCTTCATGTAGGCGTCGATCCGATTGATGGCGTCTTGCGGCGGCTTCGCAGCCCCGGGCACCACGGGCCAGTAGATCAGTGGAAAGAACGCCAGCTCATCGCGCGCGGGATCGACTCCGACGGGATCGCCGGCCTCAAGCGCGGTTCGCTGCGCAAGAAAAAGGGTCAGCCCGGCCATCCCCGCCTTGACGATTGAATCCACGTCGGCGTTGCCGGTCACCACATAAGCCAGCCGGGTTTGGGAAGTCGCCTTCATTGCAAAATCGTCATTCTGCGCTTGCGCCGGCCGGGGGGTTGCCCAGATCACAGCGCCAATGAGCGTCACCGTCACGGCCGCAGTGGCCGTGCGTCGCCTCAGCAAAGCCGCGAACCCGACGCCAAGCAAAGCGACTATGATCGCGTCGATCAGAAACAAGGTCAGCGACGTCGAGAGCAAGACTCCGCGCAACTCGCGCGGTTCGACATTGGTGTAGCTCGCGCGCTGGGCGCGCAATGCGGAAGTATCCAGTGGCGCGATGCGGTCGGCTGCTGCCAACGCGTTCACGGCGAGCGGACCGTCTGCAGGCCCGTAGAACCCCGGCGGATGGTCTGGGGTCGCGCGATCGCGGAAGTCGGCCTGCACCGGCTTTGCCGTCGATGGAGGCGGCCCGAAGGCGCCGAAACCATCCAGAATATGCAGCGGAGCAACCATCTCGGCCTTGGGTTCGCCGGCCACACCCGCCCCTGCATTGGATGTATAGCCGGACATGTCCACGATGCGCCGGAGCATCTCGACGAAGGTGCCTGACATCGGCAGATCCGACCAACGCATATCGGCGCTGACATGAAACAGGCTGACGACGCCTTTACCACGATGCTCGCCGGTCACCAGCGGCGTTCCATCTTCCAGCGAGGCCCAGCTTTTCGTCGCCAGCATCGCATCAGGTTCGGCAAGCACCTGGCGGCTGACGGTGACGTCCTTAGGTACCGTCAGGCCGGCGAATGGCCCGTCGGCGGTGAACGCGGCGAAGTGCTGGGGCTTTTCCCATGTGAGGCTGCCGCCAAGGCTGCGGCCGCCGTGGCGCAGCTTGACAGGGACGAGATCGTCATCGGCTTGCGCCAGGTGCGGCCCCGCAAAGCGGACCAATACGCCGCCTTGTGCGATCCAGGCCGCAAGGCGCTCGCGAATTTCGGGCGACAGCGTCCCGACGTCGGCAAGCACCATCATCGGCAGCTTCTGGTCGAGAAACTGAGCGATTACCTGTTGAGGGGCACTCCGCTCGCCCAGTCGCACATCCGCGAATGGCGCCAGCGCGCGGGTGAGATAGAACGTCGAGGCCAGCAGCGGCTGCGCGGTGTCACTGGTGGCTCCGCTGACGATGCCGATCGCGCGCCGTCGCCAGCGTTTGTCCAACAATTGTACCGCGCCCGCCGAACGCTCTCCCGCGATCTCGAGGCGCGCGATGTCGTTGCGCAGTTCGACCGGAAGATCGAACGCGGCCTCGGTCTCGCGAGCCTGTGGGGCAAAGGCATAGCGCGCCTCGCCGATGGGCGAACCCTTTTGGTCGAGCGCACGCACCACACCGGCGGCCGGTCCGCCGTCGGGTCGAAGCACCTTCACTGTCATCTTGGCCGCGGCATTTTCGGCTGCGGCCAGCGCCAATGGCGCAGGCGCGCCGCCTTCGAAGATCGTCAGCGCCCGATCCGCGACGGTTTTACTCAATCCCTCGAGAAACTCCTGCCCGCGCCCGGTGTCCACGCCGTCCGACAGCCAGGCGATCTCGCAATCTCCCGTGGCCTTCAGGAAGCGCTCGATAGGCGCCAGGGTTTCAACCCGGTCGATCGAATAGGGCTTAGGGCCAAGCTGACGCAACGCGACGCGTGCGGTGCCGCCGGGCATGATGGTGATGTCGCGGGCGGGCTCCGATAGCGCAATCAGCGCTACGCCCCTACGGTCGTTGTCGGCCTTTGCGATCAACTCGTCCGCGGCTTTCACTCTGATGTCCCAGCTGGCGGCGGCACTCCAGCCATCGTCGAGCAGGATCATCAGGGGCGCACGGCTGCCGGCGGCAAGTCCGGTCTGCGGATTCCATACCGGTCCTGCAGCGGCAAGGATCACCAACGCCGCCGCCAACAGGCGCAACGCCGTCAACCACCAGGGAGTCCGGGATGGAGTTTCTTCCCTTGGCGCGATGTCCAACAAGAGCCGGGTCGGCGGAAACTCGATCCGGCGCGGACGCGGCGGCATCACCCGCAACAGCCACCAGAGCACCGGCAGGCTCAGCAAGCCGAGCAGCAGCATCGGTTCGGCAAAGGAGAGGGGGAGCCCGGCGATCATGCGCTTCGCCCTGCTTTGACGGTCGCCGTACGCGCGCTGCCCTTGCTCACCATCATACCACTGTGCAGGAACAGCAAGAGTTCGGCTGCCGAACGGCTTGTATTATGGGTTGAGAAAAGCCAGTCCAGCTTGTCGGTCTCGCTGCGAATTTGAAGGCGATGTAACGCCACCCGCGCAACGTAATCCTCTGCCCATCGTTCCGCGCGGCCAGCGGTGATTATGCCGCCGCCTTCGGGCTCGACGAATTCGATCCGTCCCGAGTAGGGGAAGGTTTCTTCAGCTGGGTCGACGATCTGGATGAGAGTGCCGTGCGCGCCGGATGAGGATAATCCCGCAAGCATGCGCGTGATATCGGTTATTGGCGACCAAAAATCCGACAACACCACGATTTCAGCCATTGCCGAAGGCACGAACGACGGCGGCAGGCTGAGCCGGGCGGCATCGTCGTGCAGCATCGCCTGCGCCATCTTGTCGATTACATTGCGGCTGGCGGTCGGATGCATCAGGCCGGGAATGCCGACGCGTTCGCCGCCTGCGACGAGCAACTCGGCCAAGGCAAAGCTTACGATCAGGGCGCGTTCAAGCTTGCTGTCGCGGGTCTGCCTGGACGCGAACACCATCGATGGCGACCGGTCCGGCCAAAGCCAAACTGTATGGGCTGCTTCCCATTCCTGCTCGCGCACATAGAGATGATCGTCACGCGCCGATCGCCGCCAGTCGACGCTCTGAGAAGGTTCGCCGGAAACGAAGCGGCGATATTGCCAGAAACTTTCGCCCGCGCCGGCGCGCCGTCGCCCGTGAAGGCCGTGGATGACATTGGCGGCGATGCGCCTTGCCTCAAGCACAAGCCGCGGCAGCGTTGCGGCGAGCGTTCGGCTTTCGCCATCGGCACGTCGGACCGCTGTAATCTCCGCGCTTGTGTGCTTGGCCTCTGAGTCCATCAACCAATCCGAGTCTTCAATTGCCTGATTACGTCGGAAATGGTGCGACCTTCCGCGCGCGCGGAAAAAGTCAGGGCCATGCGATGCTTTAGAATCGGCTCGGCGAGATCGAGGACATCGTCAATTGACGGCGCAAGCCGGCCATCGAGCAACGCGCGGGCGCGAACCGCGAGCATCAGAGACTGGCTGGCGCGCGGACCGGGCCCCCAGGCAATCAGCTTGCCCGCCTCGCCACCCTCAGGACCCGGACGCGCGGATCGTACAAGAGACAGAATCGCCTCCACCACGGAATCTCCGACCGGCAGCCGTCGCACCAGCCGTTGCGCCCCGAGCAGGATTTCCGCGTTCATGGCCGCCTTGG
>JBJMTO010000158.1:0-9716 GCA_045811665.1 Bradyrhizobium sp. | reverse complement strand
GAGCAGCCATTCGTCGGCGCGGAACGGGCGGTGAAACCACATCGCGTGATCGAGGCTCGCCGGCATCATGCGCCGGTCGAACAGCGTGCGGCCGTAACGCGCCATCACCGCATCGAGCAGCGAGAAATCCGAGGCATAGGCGAGCGCGCACATGTGCAGCGCCGGATCGTCGGGAAGCTTTGCGGCCGTCCTGATCCAGACATGGATGCGGCCATCGTCGATCTTCTCGCCGAAATAGCGGCCGAGCTCGACGGGGCGCAGCTCGATCGGCCGGTCCGACTCGTAATAGCGGCGGATGAAATCCGGCATCTCCTTGAACATCGGCTGCTTGGAGACTTCCTCCGCGGTGAGTTTCTCCGGCGGCGGCACGTCGGGCATTTTTTCCTGGTGATTAAAGACGCCTTCCTCCTCGGCGTGGAATGACACCATGATGGAGAAGATCGCATTGCCGTGCTGGATCGCAGTGACGCGGCGGGTCGAATAGCTCTTGCCGTCGCGCAGGCGTTCGACCTGGTAGATGATCGGGATCTGCGGATCGCCGGGCAGGATGAAATAGCAATGCAGCGAGTGCGGCAGGCGGCCTTCGACGGTGCGGCATGCCGCCACCATCGCTTGTCCGATCACCTGCCCGCCGAACACCCGCTGCCAGCTCGTCTTCGGGCTATTGCCGCGAAACAGGTTCACCTCGAGCGCCTCAAGATCGAGAATGGAGATCAGGTCAATCAGGCCTTTGGACATTTAAGCGCTTCCAGTTCTCTGAACTCGGCGGGCCGTATTGAGGTGCTTCCGGGCTGCGGCGGTCGGCGGACTCGCACTTAAAATCCAATCGATGCTTGGGCGCCGGCTTCGCTCAGTTCGGCCCGGAACGTCGGCAGAGCGGAGTTCGGACCTTGTTTGGCGACCCTGTTTGACCCAGCTATAGCCATGTAGCAAGTCTAGTCCAACTGCGAGTGCGAGTAAGGGTTGCGGAATGTCCGGACAGCGAAGCATTGTCATCTGCGGCGGAGCGTTTGCAGGACTGGCTCTGGCAGTGGCGCTGCGACAGGGGCTCGGCGCTGATATTCCGATCATTGTTGCCGATCCGGCGCTGGCGACCCGTCCCAGCCGTGACCCGCGCGCGACCGCAATCGTCGCGGCTTGCCGACGGCTGCTCCATGCGGTTGGGGCGTGGGATCGCGTCGCCGCCGACGCGCAACCGATCCTGGACATGGTGGTCACCGACTCCAAGCTGGAGGACGCAACCCGTCCGGTGTTCCTGACCTTCAGAGGCAATGTTGAGCCCGGTGAGCCGTTCGCGCACATGGTTGAAAATCGCCATCTCATCGATGCGCTGGTTCAGCGCGCCGAGGAAGAGGGCGTCGATCTGCGTGCCTGCGCGATCGCCGATTTCTCCGCGCGCGCCGATGGCGTGGATGTAACGTTAGCGGACGGCAGCACTATCGGCGCCAGCCTGTTGGTCGCCGCCGATGGCGCACGCTCGAAGCTGCGCGAGCGTGCCGGCATCGCCACTCATGGCTGGGACTACGATCAGTCCGGCATCGTTGTAACGGTGGGTCATGAGCGCGATCACCACGGCCGCGCCGAGGAGCATTTCTTGCCCGCCGGACCGTTCGCGATTCTGCCGTTGAAGGGCCAGCGGTCATCGCTGGTATGGACCGAACGACGATCAGAGGCGGCACGGATCGTCGGCTTGAGTGAGGACGAATTTCACCGCGAGCTCGAACGACGCTTCGGTCTGCATCTCGGCGAGATCAAGGCGTTGGACAAACCGCGCGCGTTTCCGCTCGGTTATTTTGTGGCGCGCTCGTTCATCGGCGAACGCCTGGCGCTCGTCGGCGACGCCGCGCACGTAATCCACCCGATCGCGGGGCAAGGCCTCAACATGGGCCTGAAGGATGTGGCCGCCTTGGCAGAGGTGGTCGTCGACGCCGCCCGGCTCGGCATCGATGTGGGACAGGCGGACGTGCTCGAACGCTACCAGCGCTGGCGTCGGTTCGACACCATGGCGATGGGAGTAGCCACCAATTCCCTTAACTTCCTGTTCTCCAACAAATCGACGCTTTTGCGAGCAGTGCGTGATATCGGGCTCGGGCTGGTTGACCGTGCGCCGCCGCTAAAGAACATGTTTATCCGTCAGGCAGCGGGCCTCGCCGGCGAAGTGCCGCGGCTGTTGAAGGGCGAGCAATTGTAGGCACCACTATCGCCGCTCGGGAAAGCTTTCGGATAGGATTGTCCAAAGCACGCCCAAAACGTCGCGCGAGCCGTTCGCGGCCGCCGCTAATTACCTTTCACCGCTCAACCGGACGAAACGATGCCAATTGATCGCAGGACGCTATTCGACCGGCTCGCGGGCTTTCCACGCTTGGGTCTGGCCAATCTGCCGACGCCGCTCGAGCCGATGAAGCGATTGACCGCTCATCTCGGCGGACCACGGCTTTGGGTCAAGCGCGAAGATGCTACCGGGCTGGGTTTCGGCGGAAATAAGTTGCGCAAGCTCGACTACGTCCTGCACGAGGCTTTATCGAACTCCGCCGATGCGATCGTTTCAGGAGGCGTCGTGCAGTCGAACAGCCAGCGGCAGGTTGCGGCGGTTGCGGCAAAGCTCGGCATCGCATGTCACCTTGCAGTCTACCACGGCCGACTCGAACCGCCGACGCCGGAATACAAAAGCTCGGGCAACGCGCTTCTCAACCGTCTGTTCGGCGCGCACCTGCACGACGTGCCATGGACCGGGGATCGAAACGCCGCCATTCGCACGCTGGTAGCCGATCTCGAAGCCAGCGGTCACCGGCCGTACTTTGTGCCGTATGGCGTGTCCAATCCGCTAGGCGCGCTCGCTTACGCCACGACCATTTCCGAGATCGACTCGCAGGCGACGCTATTGGGCTTCGCACCGAGCGCGATCGTTCACTGCACCGGGAGCGGCGGCACTCAGGCCGGTCTTGTCGTGGGTGCAGCGCTGGCCCTGCCAAACACGCAGATCGTAGGGATTGATATAGACGCCGAGCCCGCGCGAGTGCGCGGGGACGTCGTAGCGCTTGCGCAACAAGCATCCGAACTGCTTGACGTTCCGTTCCAGGAAGCAACCGTGGAAGTCGTTGCGGGGCATGCGGGACCTGCCTACGGCGTGCCGCATCAAGCAACGATCGAAGCCATCAGACTTGCGGGCCGGCTCGAGGCCCTTCCACTTGATCCTGTCTATTCGGGCAAGGGGCTCGCGGGCTTGATCGCGCTGATCCGCCAAGGGCGCTGGCGCAAGGATGAGGACGTCATCTTCTTGCACACGGGCGGCGCGCCGGCACTGTTCGCTTACCAGAGCGCATTGGGTATCTGAAGCTTCGGCTTCAAATAGCTGATCGCAGCGAGGACCGCCTCGGCACGTTTTCACTCGATCTTGCGTGCTTCCTCAGGCAGCATGATCGGGATGCCGTCGCGGATCGGGTAGGCCAGTTTGGCGGAACGCGAGATCAGTTCCTGGCGCGCCGCGTCGAATTCAAGCGGCCCCTTCGTGAGTGGGCAGACCAGGATCTCCAGCAATTTGGGATCGACGGTGCCTTCAAGGCGTTCGGGCGAGGCGGTCATGCGTTGGTCTCCGGCTTGGCGATCGTTGATGTAGCATAAGGCATCGGAGGCTGCAGGCCTTCTATCGAGAGGCGATCCGGAGCAACTCGTCGAAAAGGGTCTGCTGCGCGGCCTTCGGCAATGGCTTGTCGCTTTGGGAAAAGCCGAGAAAAGCCCAATACAGAATCTGGGCGCGGGCGGTGGCGATCTCAGCGGAGAGTCCGTAGCCGCGAAGCAAGCTCTCCACATAGCTCAGCCTTCGCCGGTCGATGGCCTGGACGGCGCTACGCGCCAACGGATTGAGGGCAGCCCAGGTGCGGACCGCGTTTTCCAGAGCCGGCTTCCCGCCGAACACCCCGCGCAGCAGCAGAGGTAGCCGTTCATCCTTGTCGGACGCGGCCTCAAGGTTGGCGATGATCTGCTCTGCCGCGATCTCATGCCAATGTTTCAGCAGCGCGGCATGGAATGCGCCGATGTCGGCGAAATGCCAGTAGAAGCTGCCGCGGGAGACTCCCATCGCCTTCGCCAGAGGTTCCGCCTTGAGCGCGGTAAAACCCTTCTGCGCCAGGGTTCGCAGGCCCTGGTTCAGCCAGTCTTTGGCAGAGAGTTGATCCTTCGTCTTCATTCGCACAAACGTACCATACACAACTGTATTGACAACGGGCACAGCCTACCCTACCAACATACAGTCCTGTATGGAGTTTGCAAAAATGCGCGATCTCTTGCTGCAAGCCGCGGGTGTCGCCGCGATTGCCGTGGCCGTGATTCATGGCGTGCTCGGCGAGACCAAGGTGCTGGCGCGGGCCACCATCCAACCTGCGCGGTTGCGGCTATTGATCCGCCTGGTATGGCAGGCCGGCACGGTGGCATGGATCGGGGGCGGCGTGTTGCTGCTGGCCGCGCCGCTGATGGGGTCCGACACCGCGCGGCACTGGATTGTGGTGACGCTGGCCGCCGTGTTCGCATTCGCTGCCATGGCGAACGCTCTTGCGACCCGTGGCCGTCATTTCGGGTGGCTCGCCCTCACCGGCGTGGTCGCGCTCGCGCTCGCCGGATATTAGCGCTCGGCCTTATTCCTTGGCGCGCGTGATCCGCCAAATCGTTCCGGCGCCATCTTCCGAGACCAGCAACGCCCCATCCTGTGCGACGGCAACGCCGACGGGCCGCCCCCAAACATCGGATTCATTCACCACAAAGCCGGTTACGAAATCCTCATAATCGCCGGTAGGCACTCCGTCCCTGAGCCGGATGCGAATCACCTTGTATCCGGTGCGCTTCGACCTGTTCCAGGAGCCGTGCTGGGCCGCGAATCCATCGCCGCGGTATTCGTCAGGAAAGGCGTTCCCGTTGTAGAAGGTGAGCCCGAGCGAGGCGGAGTGAGCCTGAATCAGCACATCGGGAACGCTGACCTTGCCCTTCAGATCGGGTCGTTTGCCGGCATGGCGCGGGTCCTCGTGGTCTCCGATGTAGAACCAGGGCCAGCCGTAGAACGCGCCCTCCCGCACCCTGGTGACGTAGTCCGGCACCAGATTGTCCCCCATCCCATCACGCTCGTTGGTCGAGCAATAGAGATCGCCGGTCGTGGGGTGGATTGCGAGACCGACGCAGTTTCGGATTCCGGTTGCGAACACGCGTCCGTTCTTGCCGTCAGGATCGAATTCCAGCACATCGGCGCGGCCGGTCTCGCCGCCCCAGGCAGCGCCAAGCGGCTGCTTGTCGATCCACGACTGCAATCCTCCGGGCGGGTTCCCCATTCCCTCCCCGGCATTGCCCGCCGACCCAACGGAAACCAGCATCCGTTTATCATCGCTGCTGAACACGATGTCCCTGGTGGAGTGTCCGTACCCGTGAGGCAGGTCGGCCACAACGGTCTCGGGTTTACCCGCCGCCTTTTGGTCGCCGGCCGTGTAGGGAAAGCGAACCACCCGGTCGGTGTTGGCGACGTAAACCCATTGCGGATTGCTGCCGCTGGGAAAGAAGGCGATTCCGAATGGCCCGTTAAGACCACTGGCATAGATCTCGTCGGAAGGTTTGGAGCTGGCTTCGGACGCGCGCAGCACCCGAACCGTGCCCGCCCTGGTCTCCGCAACGAAGATGTCGCCGTTGGGCGCAACCCTAATCTGGCGCGGTCCCCGCAGTCCGCTGGCGAACAGCTCGACTTTGAATCCGGGGGGGACCTGAGGCATGGATGCCGCCGGTCGGGTCACTACATGCGAAGTATTGGAGGACGAGGCCGTCGCTCCGGGGCGCGGCAGGTCGCCCGGCCTGATCAGGCGGACCACACCCGGGCTATCCGCTCGCCAGTCCCCGAACGCGGCCGCGCCAACCAGCGGCGCGGATTGTCCGAACACTGCGCCTGCGCCCAACACTGCAGTTAAAGCGGCAATTGCGGCAGCTGTCAGCAAACGCAGGGGCCGATCGAATAATCTCATGATGTCAGATTCCTGCTTTAGCTGGAGACTGCCTGTGAAACAGGAATGCAAACGCTGTTTTGTTCCGACTAACTCTGATCGCATGACCATGCCTGGCAATATCCAGGGCATTAAGCACGATTTAGAATGTCTCCAGTTTAGAGCGACTCTTTTTGCCCCTTTGGCATCAAGAGGCTAGCTGATGGCGTGAATAACAGGCTCAGTGGTCTGCCCGAATACTGCGGTTGACTACACCAACGAACATGCCGATCGGCACGGATTGTAGCGGCCGCCTGCGTTGCTTTCTTGGACGGCTGCAGCACGCACCGCGTAATTGACGGAATATGCACCGGCTGCAACTCGCTCGCCGCTTCGACGTTTCTTCTCACTGGAAAGGCTAACACGTGTCTGCTGTAACAATGACGATGAAAACTGTGGCTGCTGTTTGTGCGATCGCGACGCTCGCCCTGTCCCCGCTTGCAGTGTCCCTCGCGCAGGCGCAGGAAGCGACCGAAATTCAACTCACCTATTCCAAGGGCCAGTTCCAGCCGAACGAGCTGCGCGCGTCCGCCGACAAGCCGATCACGCTTCGACTGAAGAACCTCGACGCCAAGGCGATGGAATTCGAAAGCAAGTCGCTGCGGGTCGAAAAGGTGGTCGCCGCCAATAGCGAAGGCGTGATCAACGTGCGGGCGCAAAAACCCGGCCGGTATGAATTCTACGACGACTTCAACGAAAAGGCGCGCGGCGCCCTGGTTGTGCAGTAGGCAAACGCCTTGCTGGCCGCCCTCATCATCGTGTTTCGCGAAGTGTTCGAAGCCGGGTTGATTATCGGCATCGTGCTCGCGGTCACAGGCGCCGTTCCGAACCGCAATCGCTGGATCGGCGGTGGGGTACTGGCCGGCGCGCTCGCCGCCTGTGTCGTCGCCGTTTTCACCGGTGCGCTGTCGCAGCTGTTTGCGGGCATGGGGCAGGAGCTGTTCAACGCGGCTATTTTGGGCCTCGCCGTGATCATGCTGACCTGGCACAACGTCTGGATGGCACATCATGGCCGGGAGCTCGCCGGAGAGATGCGCGCGGTCGGGCAGGCCGTTGCTGAGGGCACCAAGCCGCTGCTGGCGCTGGCCGTCGTCGTGGGCGTGGCCGTTCTGCGCGAGGGCAGTGAGGTTGCGCTGTTCCTCTATGGCGTGGCGGCATCGGACGGCGGATCGGCGTTGAGCCTGGCCGTCGGCGGGCTGATCGGTCTGGCGCTCGGAGGCGGCGTCTGCCTGCTGACCTATTTCGGGCTGATGCGAATTCCTCCGCGGGCCTTGTTTGCCACGACGACAGCATTGATCACACTGCTGGCGGCGGGCATGGCGTCGCAGGCGGTAGCATTCCTGGAGCGGGCCAACTTGCTGACGCGACTGGATACCGTGGCGTGGGATAGCGGCTGGCTGTTGTCAGACAAGAGCATAGTCGGCCGCACCATGCACACCTTGATCGGATACACCGAGCAGCCCACCCAGATGCAGCTCGTCGTCTACGCCGCCGTGTTGCTGTTGACGTTCATGCTGGTGCGGATGAGCGGATCGCAACCAGCCAAGCGCACGATCGCCGCCCGCGGCTGACTTCATTGCAGCGGAGGATCGCCGCTGGTGCGTTTCTTCGCCAGATCCATTTCAGTGACGGCGATCAGGATCTCGGCGCGGGTCTTGAGGTCGGGCGCTTCCAGCATCGCCTGCTTTTCCGGCGGCCCATAGGGCGACATCATCGCCAAGGCGTTCACCAGCGCCTCGTTAGGCGCACTCTCTACCCCTTCCCAGTCGAGCTTGAAATTGTTGGCCTTGAGGAAATCCGTCAGCACCGCCAGCAGCGCTTCGCGGTCGACCGCCTCCTCGCCCTTGCGCGCGGTGAAATCGTCGATGAACGGGAAATAGTCCACCTTGCATTGGCGATACGGCGTCAGAGCGTCCAACTCCTCGATCACCTTGAAGCGGGCAATCCCGGTGAGTTCGAGGATATAGCGGCCGTCCCCCGCCTCCGCGAGCTGGGTTATGCGGCCGACGCAGCCGACTCGAAACAGCGCAGGCTTGCTTACTTTGCGCGGCTGAGAGGTGTCAGGCTGAATCATCCCGATCAGCCGGTGTCCATCGCGGAGCGCGTCATCCACCATCGCCAGATAGCGCGGCTCGAAAATATTGAGCGGCATCTGGCCGCGCGGCAGCAACAACGCGCCCGGTAGCGGAAAGACCGGGATAACCTCGGGAAGCTCGCCGGGCCCGCGATATTCGGCATTGATCGGCATAGGGTGATCCCGCTGCTGACGATCCAAAAGTGTTCTTGCTCGTTATTCCATCAAACGGTGGACCAGTATTGCCGAATACGAGCGTTAAGAGAACAGGATCGTCGAGAGCCGCTTCCGTCCTTCCACGGTCGCCTCGTCGGTGGGGCCCCACGCCTCGAAGAACTGCACCAGTTGCTTCCGCGCGCCATCCTCGTTCCATTTGCGGTCGCGCTTGACGATCTCGAGCAGTTGCTCGGTTGCCTCGGCTCGTTTGCCGCTGGCGTTGAGCGCGGTCGCAAGGTCGAACCGCGCCTGATGATCAAGCGGGTCAGCGGCCACTTTGGTTTCCAGCTCGGCCACCGGGCCAAGGGACTTGGCCTGCTCGGTGAGGTCAATGGCCGCCTGAACTGCGCTGACCGCCGCGTCATTGCGTTTGGATTCCGGGACCATGGCCAACGTCTGTTTGGCTTTCTCGATCGCTCCGGTGGCCAGGTAGCATTTCGCCAGGCCAGCCAGCGCGGCGATGTTGGTGGCGTCCGCCGCCAGCACCTCGGCATATATTTGCGCCGCCGATGCCGGATCGCCCTCGGCGAGTACGGCTTCCGCCTCCTTGATGACTTCGGCGATGTTGGGTTCGCCAGGCATTCCAGCGGTGAGCTTGCCAATGAAGGCGGTGACCTGGCTTTCGGGGACCGCACCCATGAAGCCGTCGGCGGGCTGGCCGTTGACGAACGCGATCACGGCGGGAATCGATTGGATGCCCATCTGCCCGGGGATCGCCGGATGTTCGTCGATGTTCATCTTGACCAGCTTGACCTTGCCCTTGGCGGCGCGGACCGCCTTCTCGAGCATAGGCGTGAGCTGCCGGCACGGACCGCACCATGGCGCCCAGAAGTCGATCAGCACCGGCTGGCGCTTCGACTCCTCGATCACGTCCTTTACGAAGGTCTGGGTGGTCGTTTCCTTGATGAGATCGGGCGCCGGTCCGCTGCCCTGTTCAACTATCGTCACGGGAATCCTCGCCTTATGCTAGCCGATCGGGTTTTCTTTAGCACTTTCCAGGCCTAGTTGGCGCTTGATAGGCCGATTTGCAATCGGCCAGCTTCGCAAGCCCCGCCAATCGGCCAGCGTGCTCCCGCGGTATATGGGGTCTCGCGCTGTTTCAGGCCTATTTCCGCGAGAATTCGCGGCCACGGCTTTCAGGTGACCAGTTTCCGCGGGCACCCTGGGTGTTGCATTCGCAGGCTGCATTTGGCATAGCTCTGGCGTTGTCGGCGCACGGTCGCCGCCAATCCCGGATGCGGGTGTAGCTCAGTGGTAGAGCACGACCTTGCCAAGGTCGGGGTCGAGGGTTCGAGCCCCTTCGCCCGCTCCAGTGATACCAACGGTTTCCTGATTTTCGGCCGAGAGCGTTGTGGTTCCTAGCTAGCAAGTAGCTAGCACGGCTGGACCCGGTTCCTTGCCCTCGCCCTCAACGT
>JBJMTO010000157.1:0-37700 GCA_045811665.1 Bradyrhizobium sp. | reverse complement strand
CAAGATGCTGCTGGCGCTGTTGACGCAGCTGGTCGATCTGAACAACGAGGCGTCACGGGTGCCGTTGCGCGCCGAAGATGCGCTCGAACATCTGGCGAAAGCAACCTGATGGCTCGAGCTCAGCCGGTGCTGATCGCGGGCGGCGGCATCGGCGGCCTCGCGGCAGCGCTCGGGCTGGCGCAAAAGGGGATCGCCTCGACCCTGCTCGAAAAAGCAGCCGCGCTTGGGGAAATCGGCGCGGGCATCCAGCTCGGACCGAACGCGTTCCACGCCTTCGATTACCTCGGCGTTGGCGAAGCCGCGCGCGGCATGGCGGTCTATATCGATCAGCTCAGGCTGATGGATGCGCTCACCGCCGAAGAGATCACCCATGTCGATCTGCGCGAGGCCTTCCGCTCGCGCTTCGGCAACCCCTATGGCGTCGTGCACCGGGGCGATCTGCATGGCGTGCTGCTGCAAGCCTGCAGGGATCACGAACTGATCGAACTGCGCGTCAGCAGCGAAGTCAGCGGATACGACCAGGACGGCTCGTCGGTGACCGCGCACCTGGCATCAGGCGAGCGGGTCACGGGCCGGCTTCTGATCGGCGCCGACGGATTGTGGTCGAACATCCGCAAGCAAGTGGCGGCGGACGGGCCACCGCGGGTCTCCGGTCACACCACCTACCGCTCGGTGATACCGACTGAGCGGATGCCGGAGGATTTGCGCTGGAACGCGGCGACGCTGTGGGCGGGCCCCAAGTGCCATATCGTGCATTACCCGTTGTCGGGCTGGAAGGTGTTCAACCTCGTGGTCACCTGTCACAACGATGCGCCCGAGCCGGTGGCGGGAAAGCCGGTGACCGAAGACGAGGTGATGCAGGGTTTCGCGCACGTTCATGCGCGGGCGCAAAGCATCATCCGTCACGGCAAGGACTGGAAGCTGTGGGTGCTTTGCGATCGCGATCCGAACCGGCGCTGGGTCGATGGCCGGGTCGCGCTGCTGGGCGATGCCGCGCATCCGATGCTGCAATACTTCGCGCAAGGCGCCTGCATGGCGCTCGAAGATGCGGTCTGCCTGTCCGACATGCTCGATGCCTATCCTGACGATCACGCAAGCGCGCTGGAGCAGTATCGTTCGCAGCGGTTCCCGCGCACCGCGCGCGTGCAGCTGCTATCCCGCGCGATCGGCGAGCACATCTATCACCCCTCCGGCGAGCACGCCCGCATCCGCAACGCGATCATGAGCGCGAAGTCCTCGGAGGATTACTACGACGATCTGGCCTGGCTTTACGGCGGCACGGGGCTGCGGAGCTGAACGAAGGCGCAGCGCGCGATTCCAGCTAAACTTTCAACAGGGCCTGGCGATCGATCTTCCCGGTGCCGGTTTTGGGTAGCTCGTCGACGAACCTGATCTCGCGCGGATACTTGTAGGGCAACAGGTTGGCCTTGACGTAATCCTGCAGCATCCTGGTCGCGTCAGCGTGGTCGAAGGCGCGCGCGTTCATGACCACGACGGCCTTCAGTGTCATGCGTCTGTCCGGCAGTTCAGTGGCGAACACCGCGCACTCCCTTACGTCGGGATGCTCGGCGAGGCAAAGTTCGACCTCTAGCGGATACACCCATTGGCCGGAGATCTTGACCAGATCGTCGGCCCGGCCGCGGAAGGAGTAAAACCCATCCGCATCGCGCACAAAGCGGTCGCCGGTGTAGATCCAGCCGCCGTCGCGGATGGTTTCGGCGGATTTGTCCGGGCGGTTCCAGTACAACGGCGTATTGGAGTCGCCACGTACCCAAAGGATGCCTTCCTGCTCGTCGCCAACTTCGGCTCCCGCACTGTCGCGCAGTGATATTTCGTAGCCGGGCACGCGCAGCCCGGCGGAGCCGAGCTTCTTCTTCTCGGGTCGGTTGCACAGATAAATGTGCAGCGCTTCGGTGGAGCCGAGCCCCTCGACGATCTCAAGCCCGGTGAGCGACTTCCAGGCGTTGAACACGTCAGCCGAGAGCACCTCGGCGGCGGAAATCGCCATCCGCAGCGAGGAAAAGTCGGCTGCTGCCGCTCGGTCAGCCTTGGTCAGCGACGTATACAGCGTCGGCAAGCCGAAAAACACGCTTGGACGATAGCGTGCGATCGCCTCGAATATCGCTGCCGGCCTTGGCTGACCGGGCAACAGCAGCGTCGCGGCTCCAGCCGAAAACGGAAAGGTGATGGAATTTCCAAATCCATAGGCGAAGAAGATCTTCGGTACCGAAAAGCAGACATCGTCCGATTTGAGTTTCAGAACGTTCCTGGCAAACGCCGCGTCGCTATAGGCCATGTCGTGCTGCAGATGGACGATACCCTTCGGCCGGCCGGTCGAGCCCGACGAGTACATCCAGAACGCCATTTCGTTGCGATCGGTGTCCGCCTCTGCAAGTTCGTTCGAGAAAGTCGGCAGCCAACTATCGCCCGCGATCGCCTTGGGCGCGGCGTGGTCGGCGGCGGCGCCGTTGACCACGATCAGCGTGTGCAGCGAAGTGTCCTTGCACGCCTGAGCATCGAAGCGGGAGCAAAACTCGGCGTCGGCAATGGCGACGGCCGCGCCGGAGTCGGCGAGATAGAACTGCAGCAATTCCGGCGGGGTCAAGGTATTGGTGAGAAGCGGCACGAAGCCCGCGCGCACCGCGCCGAAAAATGCCGCCGGGTATGCCGGAGTATCGTCCAGGAACAGCAGCACGCGGTCGCCGCGCTTCAGTCCCAGCGACATCAAGCCGTGTCCCCAGCGGCACGCTTGCCCGCATAGCTCGGCATAGCTGCGTTCGCCGGGGGGGCCTGTCAGCGCCAGCTTGCCGCCGCGGCCTGCCGCAACATTGTCAAACAGGATGCGACTGGCGTTGTACTGTTGCGGGATCGCAAAGCCGATCTCCCTTGCGCCGGCACCATCGCATGGCACCGCGTCGGCGATGATCGCGGCCGAGGGATTCGGCACACTCATTGCTTGCTCCCGCTTTGCCGAATAGTCCGCCTCGATGTCTCGTATCGCCTCATGAAGGCCGGCGACATCGCGCGCAACCGCTCGTCGTCAATGCGCCCGGAGCGAGTGATGTAGCTGTATGCGAAATCCATCAGGCCGAGCTTCATATGTTCGGGGAATCTTTCATACCAGTCGGCGCTGGTTCGCGCCGCCGTCACCAGCTTCTTCACGATCGGTTCGCGCTCGCTCTGGTAGCGACGGAGGCTTGCTGGAATATCGCCTTCCGCCTCCAGAGCCTTGGTCAGCGCAATCGCATCCTCGATGGCAAGACGCGTCCCCGACCCGATGGAGAAGTGCGCCGAGTGCAAGGCGTCGCCGATCAGAACCATGTTCCCAAAGTGCCAACGCTCGTTCCAGATCCAGGGAAAATTCCGCCACACCGACTTGTTGGACACTAACCGGTGGCTGCCCAGCGTAGCAGCGAACACGCGCTCGCAGACGGCTTTGGATTCATCGATTGTTTTTTCCGCAAAGCCGTAGCGCTGCCATGTGGCGGGGTCGCATTCGACCAGGAATGTGCTCATGTCGGCCGAATAGCGGTAGTGGTGCGCATTGAAGGCGCCGAACTCGGTCTCGACGAACGTCTGCGACAGGGTTTCGAAACGTTTGGTAGTGCCGTACCACGCGAATTTGTTGGCGGAATAGGACACCGAGGTGCCGAAATCGCGCTCGAAGCTGCGCCGCACCAGTGAATTCAGCCCGTCGGCAGCGACGATCAAATCATAGCCCGCCAACTGTTCCACCGAGGCAATCATGGTTTCGTAGCGGGGTGCGACGCCCACGGAGGAAGCGCGCCGTTGCAGGATGCTCAACAGTTCGAGGCGGGCGATCGACGAGAAACCGACGCCGTCGATTTCCACGCTCTCGCCGCGCAGGTTGAGCGTCATGTTCTTCCAGCTCTCCATCCTCGGCTCGATGGCCTCGATGGTCTCGGGATCGTCGGCGCGGAGAAATTCCAGCGCCTGTTCGGAGAACACCACGCCGAAACCCCAGGTGGCCCCGGCGGCGTTCTGCTCGAACAGATCGATCTGCGCGTCCGGGTGGCGCTGCTTCCAGAGATAGCTGAAATAGAGGCCCCCGGGGCCTCCGCCGATCACGGCGATGCGCACGACGCTACACTCCCCAGGGTCGACGCGGGCTGAAATGGTTCGACCGAATGAAGCTTATCACGCCCGCTTCCGTCCGGGAATTCCGGCCGGCTGCCCGTTGGCGAAGCCGGTGGATCAAGGGCTTTAGATTGCTTTGGTTAGACGATGTCGCTCTTACACCCTGATCATCCGCTTGCCGCGGTTCTCGCCCGCCAACAAGCCGATCAGCGCCTGCGGCGTATTCTCCAGGCCATCGATGACGTCCTCCTGGACTTTCAACTTGCCAGTGGAGACCCAGGACTGCAGATCCTTCAGGGCTTGATCGCTCTGGTCCATGAAGTCCATCACAATGAAGCCCTGCATGATCAGGCGCTTCACCACGATAAGCCCGGGCACGCCGCGCGGCCCATGCGCTGATGGTACGCCATCGTACTGCGAGATAGCGCCGCAGCAGGCGATGCGGCCGCGATTGTTCATCTGCGCCAGACAGGCTTCGAGAATGTCGCCGCCGACATTATCGAAGTATACATCGATGCCTTTCGGGGCCGCCGCCCGCAGCGCCTTGAACACGGCGCCATCCTTGTAATCGACGGCGGCGTCGAACCCGAGTTCGGACGTCAGCCAGTTGCACTTGTCCTTGCCGCCCGCAATTCCGACCACGCGGCAGCCCTTGATCCTCGCGATCTGGCCGACGATCGATCCAACCGAGCCCGCGGCGGCCGAGACCACGACGGTCTCGCCGGCCTTGGGTTTGCCGACTTCGAGCAGGCCAAAATAGGCAGTGAGCCCGGCGATGCCATAGACGCTCAGGAGATGCGTCATGGGCTCGATCCTGGGCAATTTATTCAGATGCTTTGCCGGCACCGCCGCGTATTCCTGCCAGCCGGTGTCGCCGAAAACGATATCGCCGGGCGCAAGTCCCGGCGCCTTCGATGACACCACTTCAGCGACGCCGCCGCCCGCCATTACCGTATTGGGCTCGACCGCGGCGCGATAGGTTGCGCCATGCATCCAGGCGCGGTTAGCGGCATCGAGCGAAATATAGCGCACGCGCAGCAACGCCTCGCCATCCCTTGGCTCAGGCATCGCAGCCTGCGACAGCTTGAAATGCTCCGGACCGAGCTTCCCGGCGGGCTTCTCGATCAGCAAGATCTGACGGTTCACATTGTTGCTCATCAAATTGCCTCCCCTGTGCGGTTCTTTTTCGAAGCAGCGAGCGCGGACCAGGCCCGCCCTCATGATCCATGCCGCTTACGAGCCTGCCAATCAAATTCATCTCACATCGGCCACTTGGTGGCAAACGCGCGTTGAGGAAGCCACGCCGCAGACCGGCGCGTCAGGTAACGTTTGTTGAGCCGCTTTGCTCGAAAACCTTGTCCAGCGCAGTGGCGTAGGCGGCGTAAACCAGCTCGGGATGAGTGCGGGCGAGGGCTTCCATCATCACCCCCGAATTTATTTCGAGGATTCGCCAGGAGCCGCTGACCTGAACAACGTCGATCGACGCGAAACGTATGTCGATCGCCTCTGCTGCCTCCACCGCGATCGCAACGCAGGCGTCCCTGGTGCTGCCTTGCTCCAACACCATCGGGCGAGCGCCCAGATCCAGGTTGTGCCGCCAATTCAAAAGCACTCGCCGGCCGAGGGCTGGGATGGCATCCAGCGAAGTACTTTCGAAGTCCTCCACCAGTGCCTGCAACAGCGTTGATCGCTGCTCGAGAGCAGCCGCGTCCGCGAGCTGAAGCAGTGTCCGTTTGCCATCGCCGACGATCTCAGGACGGCTCTTGCTGTAGACAACCAACGGCCGCCCATCCATCAGTACTACGCGAACTTCGCTTTCGATATCCAGGTAAGGCGAAATGGCCAGACTGAGACTCGAGGAAAAGATTTTGTGAACCGCAACTTCAAGATCAGGAGCGGTTAGAACCTTGAAAACAGCCTCGCCGCTTGTGCCCTCGTTGGGCTTGACCACGATGCCGTCCGGATTTCTTTCCAGAAGCGCAATCATTGCTTCCCATGATCGCTGCGGAGGAACGTAGTCGCTCATCCGCGGGCTTAGAAACAGGGTGTGGGGGACACACGGCACGCCGCTGATCTGCAGCACCTCCGCGGTTGCCGCTTTATCGTTGGCGATCCGATGCGACACTGCACTGTTCAAGCCGACATCGTAGCCGAAGGCAAAACGTCGCTTGGGCCCCCGCCGCATTCCGATCAGCCAGCCTTGCGACCTGATCTCGATCTCGATCCCATGCCTGGCGCAATACTTGTTCAGGGCGTCGACGAATGCTCGCTGACTGTTAAGCATGGGTTGCTCTTTTTGCCGGCCCCAATGGCGCCTTCCGTTTGCCAGGTTGACAAGGCCTGCGCAATCAATTGCCAGCGTTGCGCCCGTTTGGGCAAGTAAATTGTCTCGCCGAGGTCTAATCGAGCAAATCATTTCCCGCATTTATCGATCAGCCAAGACCTGCGATTTCGGCGGACCACTACGCGGCAACGCCGGTTGACAGTCTGCACTTTTGGGCTACGTCAAAGCGCGGAATGATCAAGTTTTGCAGGCGTTTCTTGGCGATGCCTGGCCGTAGATCGTTCATTCCAGGTCTAGTTCAATCGGAAAAATAAAACACATGAGTGCATTTCATCGCGAGAAGGTTCTTTCCGTTCGGCATTGGACCGATACGCTTTTTAGTTTCACCGCCACGCGCAGTTCCGGGTTTCGATTTCTTAATGGCCAGTTCGCCATGATCGGTCTTGAGATCGACGGCAAGCCGCTGATGCGCGCCTACAGCATGGCAAGCGCCAATCACGAAGACGAGCTGGAATTCTTCAGCATAAAGGTCGCCGACGGGCCGCTGACCTCAAGGCTTCAGCAGATCAAGCAAGGTGACACTATCCTGGTCGGCCGCAAGGCCACGGGAACGCTGATCTCAGACAATCTCATTTCGGGTAAGCGCCTGCTGCTGTTGTCCACCGGAACGGGTCTGGCTCCGTTCGCGAGCCTCATCAAGGATCCCGAAGTCTATGAGCGATTTGAGTCCATCGTTCTCGTACACGGATGCCGGCAGGTTTCCGAACTCGCCTACGGCGAAGAGCTGGTGGCGAAGTTGCGGGAGGACGAATTACTTGGGTCGCTTCTGGCCGGCAAGCTGGTGTATTATCCGACCGTCACCCGTGAGCCGTTCCGCAACCGCGGACGGATCACCGACCTGATCACCTCAGAACAATTGTTCAACGATATAGGTCAGCCGCCGCTCGATATCGGTCAGGACCGCATCATGATGTGCGGAAGCCCCGCGATGCTCGACGAGTTGCGCCAAATGTTCGAATCGCGCGGCTTCCTCGAAGGCAGCCACAGCGAACCCGGTCATTTTGTGATCGAGAAGGCGTTCGTCGAACGCTAGACCATTCAGCCCCGAGTTCGGCAATTGCTCAGCAAGCGGTCCGACCAAGTGCTAGTTCCGCGGACGCGGGCCTGACTGACGCAAAGTGATTCCAACAAAGGCGGGAACTGGCGCGAACGCGCCGGTCTGCGCATTTCTCAGGTTGCACTGCAAAATTGAGCCCGCGTTGGCCTGCGTGGTCGCGGATTGGTGGGTGACGAGCCGATTCCTTTGCCTCACGGCGCCAAGCTGTAACATCGCAGACATTTGCGCGAAGTTATGGTGTACAGCACTGTTCTGATCCGGTGATTTGGCTTGCCCAAAAACAACAACGCGGCACCGGATCTGCCCGAGGGTTCCATGGAAACATTACTGCTTCCGTTTTCGCCACGCTTCATCGTCCTCACGATCTGCGCCGTGGTTACGGCGCTGCTGATCGGGATCGGGATCGTGGACCCGAAGGATTTCGACCTCGTCCTGCTTCCGATCCTGATCTTCGGCGGTCTGACGGTGCTCGGGATTCGCGACCTGATGCAAAAGGGCCATGCGGTTCTACGCAACTATCCGATCTCCGCGCATCTGCGCTTCCTGCTGGAAGAGATCAGGCCGGAGATGCGCCAGTATTTCTTCGAAAGCGAGAAAGACGGAATGCCGTTCAGCCGCGACACCCGCGCGGTCATCTATCAGCGGGCAAAGATGGTGCTGGACAAGCGCCCGTTCGGCACCCAGGAGGATGTGTATCGGAACGGCTATGAGTGGATCCACCACTCGGTGGCGCCAAAGCCACGTTCCGACGAACAATTCCGGGTCACGATCGGTGGGCCCGATTGCACCAAGCCGTATTCGGCATCGGTCTTCAATATCTCGGCGATGAGCTTTGGCGCGCTCAGCCCGAACGCGGTGCGCTCCTTGAACGCCGGTGCAAAAAAGGGCGCGTTCGCGCATGACACCGGCGAGGGCGGAGTCAGCCCATATCACCGCGAGAATGGCGGCGACCTGATCTGGGAAATCGGTTCTGGATATTTCGGTTGCCGCAACCGGGACGGCTCGTTCAATCCCGAAGAATTCGCGCGCGTCGCGTCCGACGATCAAATCAAGATGGTCGAACTGAAGGTCAGCCAGGGCGCAAAGCCAGGCCACGGCGGGGTGTTGCCGGCAGCCAAGGTGTCGGAGGAAATATCCAAGATCAGAGGTGTCGCGATGGACGAGGATTGCATCTCGCCGGCGTCGCACCGCGCCTTCTCGACGCCGCTGGAGATGATGGCCTTCATTGGCGAAATGCGCCGGCTATCCGGCGGCAAGCCGGCCGGGTTCAAACTCTGCATCGGCCATCCCTGGGAATTCCTGGCGATCTGCAAGGCGATGCTTCAGAGCGGAATCTATCCCGATTTCATCGTGGTCGATGGCAATGAAGGCGGCACCGGCGCGGCGCCGCTGGAGTTCATGGATCACATGGGAATGCCGATGCGCGAGGGCGTCAACTTCGTCCATAACGCCCTGATCGGAATCAACGCGCGCGAGCGGATACGAATTGGCGCCGCCGGCAAGATAGCAACCGCCTTCGACATGGCGCGCGCGATGGCGATCGGTGCCGACTGGTGCAATTCGGCGCGAGGTTTCATGTTTGCGTTGGGCTGCATTCAGTCGCTCTCCTGCCATACCGATCGCTGTCCGACCGGCGTGACCACGCAAGATCCTTCACGTAACCGCGCGCTGGTAGTGCCGCACAAGACGGAGCGGGTCTACAATTATCATCACGCCACGCTGCACGCACTGGCCGAACTGCTCGCCGCCGCCGGCCTCGAGCATCCCCGGCAATTGCGGCCGGTCCATTTCTCGCAGCGAACGTCTCCCACGGAAGTGCAGTCGTTCGCGAAGCTCTACCCCTCGCTTCGCCCGGGCGAACTGATCGAGGGCACAAATGATCCGCGCTTCCGCGACGCCTGGGCGATGGCGCGCGCCGACAGCTTCGCAGCGGCGCTGTAAGCGGCGGTAGCTTCCGGTTTATGGACGTCGGGCGATCAGTAGAGCGCGCATCAGAACTCGCCGTGCAGACGTCCTGAAAAGATATGCACCGGCCCACGATCCGCATTGTAGGCGGGGTTTGTGATGAACTGATAGTCGGCAGTGAAAGTGAAATGCTTGTTGATGGGCAGCGCGTAATAGGTCTCGAAAATGCGTTCCGGCCGGTAATTGAGCTGGCCGTCGCCGATCAGAAGTCCCAGGCCTCCGGCTGCGAGAAAGTCACGATGCGCGCCGGACAGCCCGTTGATCGCGCCGCCTATCCCGATCGTGTCGCTCGAACGGCCCCAATAGCTGCCCTTGATCGACACACCTCCCGACAGACCGCGGTCGACGTCCGTGAATGACAGGATCTCGTTGCGGCCGTCGTTCCAGCTCGCTCGCGCGAACAGTCCGATGTCCTTTGCGATCTCCTGCTCGGCGTTGGCGTAGATTCCGTATTTCAGGTTTTGTTGACGGATGCCCTGCATGACCGCGTTGATGTCCAGAGCAGGGTCGAGCCCTGCGATCGCCACCGCCTGCCGATAGTTGCCGGTGTTGCCTCGATTGGCGAAGATGCCCAGTCGCAGCTTGCCGGGATGGTCGAATATCCTGTGCCGTTCCTCGAACTCCACCACTGCCCCGCCGGTCCTGAACGTAAGGACGTCGCTGTTGGGAGCGGAGGGTACCTGGAACAGCCCGGCGCGGATGGCCCAATCCTTGCGATTGAGTTCGGCAACCGCGCCTCGGGTGTAGCCAGGCAGATCGGCGGGGAAGTCGTAGGCCGCTGACGACCACATCGCCCAGTTCATGAAGTCCGCGCGTGGATCCTTTGCGTAAGAATTTCCATCGAAGAAATCTCCGACGGCGAACCGTCCGACGACGACGGTGACACGGTCGACATCGCGTTTGCCCGGCAATTGATTGGCGACATCCGGGAGCTCTTCCTGCTCGCCGCCGAGACCGAACGTCTGCCGAAGGTAATAGCGTTCAGGCCGAAACTTCGGGAAAGTGGTGCCGCCCTTTTGCGCCTCCCCGTTCGAAAAACCGGCAAGCCCGAGCGTGCTGTTCAGGCCAAAGCCCTGCGACACCGCCGGGTTGAAGTAGAATTCACCTCCCTGCCAGAGCCGTACGCCGAGAAATGCAGTGGTGGTCCAGGTTTCCCGGGCCTGTCCGCTTCCTGGCAGGCTGTTGGGGCCCGCGTAGGGTGAGCGGAATGGAGGATAGGCGGAAGGGAGGAAAGTGGTTTGCGCGTGGACGTTCCAGTCGTCGGATTCAGGCAGTGCCGTCTTTACCGTTGCTGGCGCGCCCCATGCCGGCAGATCGCCGAAGCGATAGTTCAGCCCGAATTTGAGCAAGTGCATGTTGGGATCGACGTTCACGGGCGGTAGTCCGAACGCGCCGAGATCGTACGTGCGTCGCGAGAGGTCGATGTAGTCGTATTCGAGCTTTGCGCTCCAGTTGCCGCTGACCGCAAATTCCACACCGGCGCCCGCGGTCCAGCCGATTTGGTTTTGCCCGGGCGAGGAGACGATGTCGCCGGCGGCATCGTTGATGTTGATGTGCGTATGGCCCCAGGCGAAGCCGCCCGTCACATAGGGCAACACCCTTCCGAACGCATATCCGGCGCGGCCGCGGACCGTGCCGACGTAGTCGATGGTGGTGTGGAAAGGCGCCGGTATCAGCGCGGGAGCGTCCAGGGGGCTTGAGAACGACGCATCGGCCTCGATGCCAAGCACCACGTTGTTCGCAAGCTGTCTGCTGTAGCCGGCCTGATATCCCCCGATCAGTCCAGTGATGCTGTGTGGAAAGGCGACTCCTTGCTGGGGGAGCGGATTGGTGCCCGGTCCGAAACTGCCGCCGCCATACCCGGCGTGGCCGCCGAGATAGAACCCGCTCCAATCGTAAATCGCCTTTACCGCCGTCGTCTTGAACGGCATGTCCGCCGCGCGGGCAAGGCTCCCCAGCGCGAGCAGCGCCAAGGCCGCGAAGCTGAGTGCACAAGCGCTGCAGCGATTCATCGTTTCGACGTATCCAGCCCGAACGTTGCGGCGATCTGTTTACTCATTTTCTGAAGATTTGCCTCAAGGCCAGCAACGAACCATCGTTGGTGTCCCCCGAAAACAGCAACAACGAAAGCCGAGCCTATTAAAACAATGAGCATTATTGCAAATCATTCGCAATAGCAACTAGGGATGATGCCGCGTCTGATGTACCGCCAGAATCGGCGTGCAGCGATAACGTGGATGGCCGGGACAAGCCCGGCCATGACGCGTTGGGCGGGCAACCAGGCGAGAACCCCGTCGCATCAGGCCATCTCGCGATCCAGCTCCATCCCCGTTCAAAGTGCTCAGGTCATCCCTCATGGCCGGGCTCGTCCGGGACTAGTCCGGCCGTGACGCGCCGGGTGGGCAACTAGGGGGAGAACGCTCGTCGCGCCATCTCGCTATGTTGGTGTCCAGGCTCAGGCGCCGTTCTCGGTACTCCGTCATGGCCGGGCTTGTCCCGGCCATCCACGTCCTTGCTATGCGATTGGCATCGTTTCATTTCGGATTGCCAGCCAGTATGAGCCTGATTTCTGGTTATCCATGTGAAGTTCTTTGCGCCGATCAGTAATTGCAGGTCCGAACCCGGCCGATGAAGTTGCCGTAGGCATCGTACTGGCGAACCCAGCCACACCGGCGATAGCCGCCATGATAGTAGCCGTCGCTCGCGGCGATCGCACTGCCGACCACGGCGGCGCCGAGCAGACCTGCACCGACGCCCCAACCAACTCCGAAGCCTTTCGCTTGCACCGGGGTGGTGGATGCCATGCTGCCCGTGAGCACAAGTGCGGCAACGCAGAAGGCGGCAATTCTGGTCGTGATCGACATGGGAAGCTCCATCCTCTAAAGGCGCGGGACCGTTATGGTCCGCATGCCCGTTGGACGGCGCGTTGTCCTCTCCGGTTCGAAGACCGGAATGTTGTATTTTGCCTATGGTTATTGGTTCGTCATATCAGGTACTTAGATCGGCGGCTCAGGGCTCGCCGCGATCCGAGAAGGTTTGCGGATCGAACTTGTCGAGGTCCGCAAGCAGCTCACAGAAGGCGCGCGCGCCGTGATCGAGAAGGCGCTCGCCTTTCTCGGCGGAAGCCTGCGTTGCGTCGCCAACGGCCCCGCTTCGGTGAAGGTCCTGTGCCTGCCATGCGAACGGCGCCGGCCGATGCGCCGACAGCCAGCGATACTCCTGCTCGATCGCTACTCCTGCGGAATGGAAATCCGCAATCGCATCGGTGCGGACATGCTGCTTGTGGCTTGCGAGCATGATCGAGGTCTCCACCGCCCCGCCATGGATGCCGTGGCGCAATTCTTCTGCTGAAAACAATCCCTGCGGCGCTCCGAACCGTGACCATCCCGTGCTGACGGCGAGCATGCCGTGCTGCGCGCGCAAATCCTGCGCGACAAGAGTCATGGCCGCGTTGTTGCCGCCATGACTGCTCACCATTACGAGCTTCTTGATGCCCACCCGGGCGATGCTCTCGCCGAGCGCCATCCAGGTTTTCAGCGCGACGTCCGTCGGCAAGCTCAGTGTACCGGGGTAGCCGAGATGCTCGGTGGAAATCCCAACCGGCTGCAACGGCAGGAAGGTCGCAGGAATGGTTTCAGGCAGAAGCTCCCGCACGCGCGCCAGATACGCTTGCGCGATCATCACGTCGGTGCCGAGCGGCAAGTGCGGACCGTGCTGTTCGGTGGCGGCCAGCGGCAGAACCGCGATCCAGCGCGCCGGCAGCGCGCCTGAGATATCGGGCCAATGAATGTCGCTCCAGTCGCGCGGCGGAAGCATGAATGTCATCGATCAAAATGTTTCTTTATCTGGATTTGCAAGGTAGTTGTATCCGTCACCTGGGCGCAACCGGCGTGGGTGCGTTGAAGGTGCTATCAGTTTTGCAATCTCCTCACAGGGAGTTCAGATCCGAAAACCGCGCCGCAAGGTTATGGAGTCGCGGATCGGAGCACCAGTGCTTCCCCTATCATGGGCCAGAATGATCAACGGAGTCCAACATGAACCCGGCTCTTTTGCTGCGAGCGTTAACGGCGGGCCTTCTTGCGCTCGCGATCGCGATCTCGCCGGCAAGCGCGCAGACCGCGCCGGACAAGGTTTCGTTCGGAACCAACTGGGTGCCGCAAGCCGAGCAGGGCGGGTTCTTCCAGGCGGTGGCGGACGGCACCTACAAGAAGTACGGCCTGGATGTGACCATCGTGCCGGGCGGTCCGAACGACAACAACCGCATGCTGTTGATCGCGGGAAAGCTCGACTTCTTCATGGCTGCGAACACCCTGATGTCGCTCGACGCCGTGGCCAACGACGTGCCGCTGGTTGCGGTCGCCGCGATTTTCCAGAAGGACCCGCAGGTGTTCCTAACCCACCCGGAATCGGCGATCACCAAACTTGAGGAACTCAAACCGCTGACGCTGTTCGTGTCCAAGGAGGGGATTTCCAGCTACTTCCAGTGGTTGAAATCGGAGTACGGGTTTAGCGAGGCGAAGGTCCGACCATACACCTTCAATTCGCAGCCCTTCATCGTCAACAAGCAAAGCGCGATGCAGGGCTATGTCACCTCCGAGCCGTTCGGAATCGAAAAGGCGGCCAATTTCAAGCCCGGCGTCATATTGCTCGCCGATTACGGTTTCAACACTTACTCGACGTTGATCGAGACCCGCCGCGAATTGATCAGCAAAAAGCCAGATCTCGTGCAGCGGTTCGTCGATGCCTCCGTGATCGGCTGGTACAACTACCTGTATGGCGACAATTCCCTCGGCAATGCGCTGATCAGGAAGCTCAACCCGGAAATGTCGAACGAACTGCTCGCCTACTCCGTAGGCAAAATGAAGGAGTACGGTATCGTCGATTCCGGACAGACATTGCAGGACGGCATCGGCGCCATGAGTGACGAGCGGGTCGCGAGCTTTTTCGACAAGATGCTGCGGGCGGGCGTGGTGCGGCCCGACATCGATTTCCGCAAGGCCTACACGCTTCGCTTCGTCAACAAGGGCGTCGGTCTCCATCTGCGCCCGAAGAACTAGGACCCGGTGATGGCTGGACCCGCGGCCCCATCCGAGAGCGAGATCGCGCCGGGCAGTCTCGCCGTGCGCCTGCGCGGGGTCACGAAAGTTTTCGACAACGGTGTGGTGGCGCTGGGGCCGTTGGACCTCGATGTGCGGACTGGCCAATTCGTTTCGCTCCTTGGTCCATCCGGTTGCGGAAAATCCACGGCGTTGCGCCTGATTGCAGGGCTCAGCGCGCCGACCTCCGGCACTGTCGGCGTTTCTCATCGCGGCGGTCAGGACACCGCCGGGCATTCGATAGGATTTGTGTTTCAGGAGCCCACGCTGATGCCCTGGGCCAGTGTGCGCGAAAATGTGCGTCTGCCGCTGAAGCTTGCGCGCGCGGAGGCCAGCGCGTCGGACGCGCGTGTGGAGAGGGCGTTGGCGCAGGTCGGGCTTTCGGAATTTGCCGGCGCTTTCCCGCGTCAACTGTCCGGCGGCATGAAGATGAGGGTATCGTTGGCGCGCGCGCTGGTCACCGATCCGGATATTCTGCTGATGGATGAGCCTTTTGCAGCGCTCGATGAGACCACCCGCTTCCGCCTCAACAATGACCTGCTGTCGCTGTGGCGCAACTTGCGCAAAACCGTGATCTTCGTCACCCATTCCGTTTTCGAGTCGGTGTATCTCTCCCAGCGGATTGTGGTGATGACATCGAGACCGGGGCGGCTGAGCACTGAGGTTCGGATCGAAGCGCCTGAACCGCGGGCAGAGGACTTCCGTACCTCGGCCGCTTACGCCGGATACTGCCGCACGGTCTCGAACGCGCTGGCGCCATCCTATGCCGGACAGTCCGCTTCATGAGTTCTCTGCAGCCGCCGCCATTATCGGCCGACCAGACAAGGGCGGAAGGCACTGCCTTACGCCTCATCCGCATCGTGCTTCCCATTGTCGTGCTCGCCGCAGGCGCCGCGCTGTGGGAGCTTGTGGTCCGCGTGAACGAGATCCCGGCCTATGTCCTGCCCGGACCTCACGCCGTATTCAAAACGCTCGTTCAGGACTGGCCGGTATTGTCGCAGTCGCTTCTGACCACGCTGGTGACCACCCTCGAAGGCTTTGTCGCTGCCGGCATCGGCGGGATCGTGCTCGCTGTCCTGTTCAATCAGTCGAAGTGGCTGGAATATTCGTTGTTTCCCTACGCGGTGATCCTGCAGGTGACCCCGGTGATTGCGATCGCGCCGCTGCTGCTGATCTACCTGCCGCAACAGACCGCGGTGATCGTCTGCGCCTGGATCGTCGCATTCTTTCCCGTGCTGTCCAACGCCACGCTGGGGCTGAATTCGGTGGATCGCAATCTGGCCGGGTTATTCCAACTGTACGGCGCATCGCGCTTGCAGACGCTGCGCTACCTGAAACTGCCTACCGCCTTGCCGTCCATTCTGGCAGGACTGCGGATCGCGGGCGGCCTCTCGTTGATCGGGGCTGTGGTCGCCGAGATCGCGGCGGGATCGGCTGGCGCGGGCTCGGGTCTGGCTTATCGAATCGCGGAATCCGGTTACCGGCTCAACATTCCCAGAATGTTCGCGGCGTTGCTGTTGCTCTCGGTCGCGGGAGTTGTCATCTATGGCCTGCTGGCGCTGGCTTCGTACTTAATGCTGCGGCGCTGGCATGAGAGTGCGCTTGGAAAGGAAAACTGATGGTTGGCGAAAATAAGTCCTCGGAAAAAATCGATCTCCTGATCTATGGACCGAGCAGGCCAATCCTCCAGAATGGATTTTCCGAACAGTTCGTTCTGCACGCCGCCGAGACCAGGCACGATCTCGAGCGGTTGACGCCGGACACGCTGGCGAAAACCCGTGGCATCGCGGTGACCTATCACACCGTGCCCGCCGACAAGACGGCGTTGGCGCTGTTTCCCAAGCTCGAAATCGTCGCCAGCTTCGGGGTCGGTTATGATCACGTGGATTCCACTTACGCGCGCGAACACGGCGTGGTCGTAACCAATACGCCTGACGTGTTGACCGAAGAGGTTGCCGACGTGGCGATGGGGCTTCTGATCGCCACCTTGCGCGAGTTCGTCAAGGCCGATCGCTACTTGCGTTCAGGCCTCTGGACCGCCCAGAACTATCCGCTCAGCGCCGGATCGTTGCGCGATCGCACGGTCGGCATCGTCGGCATGGGGCGGATCGGCCAGGCGATTGCGCGCAGGCTCGACGCATCTCGCGTGCCGGTGGTCTATCACTCGCGCAAGCCCGCGCAGGATGTGTCGTACAAGCATTATCCTGACCTGATCGAGATGGCGAAAGCGGTCGACACGCTGGTCGTGATCGTTCCAGGCGGTGCCGCGACCGCAAAGATGATCAACGCCGATGTGCTCAAGGCGCTCGGCCCGCGCGGCGTCGTCGTCAACGTCGCGCGCGGCTCGGTGGTCGATGAGCCAGCGCTGATTGCGGCGCTGAAGTCAGGGACCATTCTCGCAGCCGGTCTCGATGTGTTCGAAAGAGAGCCGAACGTGCCGGATGAATTGCGCGCGCTGCAAAATGTCGTGCTGTTGCCACATATTGGCTCAGCTTCGGTGGTAACGCGCAATGCGATGGACCAATTGGTTGTCGATAATCTGAAAGCGTGGTTCGCCGGCAAGCCGCCGCTGACGCCGGTTGTTGAAACGCCGGTGAAGGGGCGCTGATGCGAGGTGGGCTCGGTGTCGCAGTTGGCCTGCTGCTGGTGCTTACCGCCGGGTATCAGGCGCGGGCTCAGGATGCCTCCACCCTGAAGAAGGGCATGGTCGGACAATGGGAGCTCTCGACCACGGAGCGCAGCAAGACCTGTGTGGTTACTCTGAAGAGCGACGCCTCGCCGCAAGGCTCGAAGCTGGAACTTGAGCCCGGCTGCGCCGCGGCATTGCCGTTCAGCAAGGACATCTCCGGCTGGAGCATCAAGGGGCTCGACATTGTGCGGCTTCAGGACGCCTCGGGGCTGCCGGTGATCGACTTCACCGAAGTCGAGAGCGGGATCTTCGAGGGATTGAGACAGGGCGAGGGCATCTACATCCTGCAGAACCTGGCCGCGGCACGCTCGCTCGCGAAATCGATGGACCAGATGATCGGCGACTGGTCGATGGTTCGCGCAAACGGCCGGGCGGTATGTGGTTTGACGCTGACCAACACCGAGGCCAGCCAGGACAATTTCCAGGTTTTTCTGAAGCCGAAATGCGAGTCGGCGGTATCCGCGTTTGCTCCCACCCAATGGCGGCTGGAGCGCGGCGGGTTGCTGCTGATGTCAGCGGGCGGCGAGTTATGGCGTTTCGAGGCCGACGACAACGCGCAATGGCGGCTGGTGCCGGACAGTGTCGATTCGCTCATCATGCTGCGCCAGTAGTTTGCTCTACTGACGTGCGAACACTACCGACAGCGCAGCGCGCCTGATCACACCAGCTTCAATCCCTTCATGCTGGTATGTCCGTTCTTGCCCACGATGATGTGGTCGTGGACGGAAATTCCGAGCGGCGCGGCGATATCGATGATGGCTTTGGTCATCTGGATATCCGCCTGCGAGGGCGTGGGGTCGCCGGAGGGGTGATTATGCACGAGAATGACCGCGGTCGCGGACAGCTCAAGCGCCCGCTTCACCACCTCGCGCGGATAGACCGGGGTGTGGTCGACCGTGCCGGTCTGCTGCACCTCGTCGCCGATCAACTGGTTGCGCTTGTCCAGAAACAGAATACGAAACTGCTCCTTGTCGGAGAATGCCATGGCGGTCCGGCAATAGTCGATCACGTCCTTCCACGATGAAAGCGCAGTGCGCTGCTTCAGTTCGCCCTTCGCGACGCGCTGCGCGGCCGCCGCTATCAGCTTGAGCTGCGTGATCGTGGCGTCGCCGACGCCCTTGAGTTCGCGCAGTCGGGGTTCCGGGGCATGAATCGCCTCGGCAAAGGAGCCGAACTTGTTGATCAGCATCTTGGCCAGCGGCTTGACGTCCGCCCTTGGCTTCGCGGTGAACAGCACCATTTCCAGCAGTTCGTAGTCGCTCAATGCGCCCGGTCCGGCGTCGTGAAAGCGCTCGCGCAGCCGCATCCGATGGCCGTGATAATGCGGCGCCTCGGCATCGGGGCGGTCAATGGGATCTGATGGCATCGCGGTAGCACCGTCTCCGACAAACGGGACTGACCATGGCGTGTCGGCCAGGTTTTGCAACCATCAATTGAAGTGCCGGGCGGTGAGGGCAGCGGGCACGTTCAGGCGAGTGGCGGCTTCTCCCCGTGACGTTGGGAAAGCGTGAAGATCTCAAAACCGGTCGCGGTCACTCCGACGGAATGCTCGAATTGAGCGGACAGCGAACGGTCGCGTGTCACCGCCGTCCAGCCATCGGACAAGATCTTCACATGCGGCTTGCCGAGATTGATCATCGGCTCAATCGTAAAGAACATGCCGGGCTTGAGCACAACGCCTTCTCCGGGCCGTCCGACATGGATGATGTTCGGTTCGTCGTGGAACATGCGGCCGAGCCCATGACCGCAGAAGTCGCGCACGACGCTCATGCCCTGGGGCTCTACCAGGCTTTGGATCGCATGGCCTATGTCGCCCGTCGTCGCCCCGGGTTTGACCGCTGCGATACCGCGCATCATGGCCTCGTAGGTTACCTCGATCAGCCGTTCGGCCTTGCGGGTGATCGGACCTACTGCGTACATCCGGCTTGAATCGCCGTACCAGCCATCCACAATGAACGTGACGTCGATGTTGACGATATCGTCGTCCTTCAGCAAGCGATCGCCAGGCATCCCATGGCAAACCACGTGATTGATCGACGTGCACGTCGAATATCGGTATCCGCGATACATCAGGGTGGCGGGGTAGGCGCCTCGACTAAACGCGAACTCGCGGACGAATTCGTCGATCTTTGACGTCGGGAGCCCCGGCTTGACGATGTCAGTGAGCTCATCCAGGCACTTTGCGACCATCGCGCCGGCCTTGCGCATGCCGGCAAAGCCGCTCGGGCCGTGCAGCTTGATCTGCCCGGTCTTGCGCAGGGAGGTATCGGTCGCTTCGATGTAGCTCATGAACTGATCGGATCTAGGCGGGAGGGGGCTTCGGTTGTCTTAATTTAATGATTGAAGTCCTGAGTAGCAAGCTGAGCTGGATTGAGATCCCGACAACTTACCGGGACCCCAATTTGGCCGACGGCAAGACGCAGCGTCAGTTTATACCTCGACCGTGGCCCCGACCGGCAGCGTTCCGGCCCTGACGCGAATCTCACGCACCGGGTAGGGCACCTGGATGCCCTCTCGCTTGAATGCCTCCCACAGCGACAGCATTACCTCGCTCTTGACGTTATCCATGCCGTCGGGGTCGGCGATCCAGAAGGTCAGCGAAAACTTCATTCCCGCGTCGGCGAATTCCGTAAGGATGCAGTTCGGCGGCTTCGACTTGAGGGTTCTTTTCCCCTCGGCCGCAACCTCGATGGCGAGCTTGCAGGCCTTTCGTGGATCGGCGTCATAGTTGGCTCCGAAATTGACCTTCACCAGCGTGTTCCGGTCGGTGTAAGTCCAATTAGTGACCTTTTGCGTCACCAGATCTTCGTTCGGGATCAGGAATTCGCGCCCGTCGCCGGCGGCAACCGAAATGTATCGCGTCTTCATGGCGCTGATGCGCCCGGAGCTGTCGCCGATGGTGACGAGATCGCCTGGTTTCACCGACTTATCCGCAAGCAGGATAATTCCGCTGATGAAATTGGCGACGATTTTCTGCAAGCCGAAGCCGATGCCGACGCCGGCCGCTCCGGAGAAGATCGCCAGGGCGGAGAGGTTGATGCCTACCGCGCTCATGGCGATTGCAACCGCAAGCACTATCAGCGCGAGCCGGATCATCTTGATGAGCAGGACCTGGATCGACGGTGTCAGATCGGCGGATTGGGTGATACGGCTTTCAACGAAATTCGATGCGATGTTGGTCAGCCAAAGCGCCACGATCAGCAGCAGCCCAAGCTTGATCAGCAGCAACGGCGTCAGCCTGAGGTCCCCGAGCACGACCGAGACCGAATCGAGCGCGTCGATGGTCGGCCCGAGCTGGCCGAGAATGCTGAGCGCAGCCACCAGCAACGCCGTCACGGAAACCAGCCGTACGATGAAGTTGTTGCGTATCACCGATGTGAAGAGACGGATCGCCAGCCACGCGAAGGCAAGATTGGCCGCCACACTCAGCAGGTAGCTGCGGCTGGGCCAGGTCGAGGCGAGCATGACAACGCGGGCCAGCACCATCAGCAACGCGAACGCGGCTGTCGGCGCGCTGGCGATCAGCACGCGCGCGAACAGCCGCAACGGCGAGGGCCAACGCTTCACGAGCGATCTCACGCCGATTCGGGAGCGAAGCGCTGCGCGGACGCCGAATGCAACACCGCCACCGATAAGAACCAGCCCAAGCTGGAAGTAGAACCAAGGCGATGTGATCTCCGCCCCGAGCGATCGAGCGGTGGTGTGCAGGAAATCGACGATGCCGTTCAAGTCCATCTCAATCCCAATCTCAACGCAGGCCGTCAAAACGATCTCGATTCGAATCTTTCGCAGAATCCCACAAGCACGCTTTCGGCGCCATCTCCAGAACACCCCGGTGAGGCAAACAACAGGGCACATTGTCGCCACCGGCAGAAACGGGTTGGCGTCAAGCTGTCGCGACGATAAGGATGCAATTGCAAGTATTTGGGGGTAGTTGCGAAGCCAATGGCGTCTCTCGATCAGGTCAGCATCGTTATTCTTCTGGGCGCCGCGTTGGTGATGGCCGGCATTCTGTCCAGCCTGCTGGCGCTGCGCTTCGGCGCCCCGCTGCTTCTGGTGTTCCTCCTGATCGGCATGTTGGCCGGTGAGTCCGGGCCTGGCCAGATCAGATTCGACGACGTGCGCACCACCTATCTGGTCGGCTCCATCGCGCTGGCCCTGATCCTGTTCGACGGTGGGCTGCGTACCCGATTCCAGAGCATCCGCGCGGTGCTGGCGCCGTCGATCGCGCTGGCGACCGTTGGTGTGCTGCTGACCGCGCTCATCACCGCCCCGGTCGTCAGATATGTGCTCCATCTGAATTGGGCCGAGTCGCTGTTGGCCGGCGCGGTGGTGGCCTCGACCGATGCGGCTGCGGTGTTTCTGCTGGTGCATACGCAAGGCCTCCGGCTTCGGCCGCGCGTCGGCGCGACGCTTGAGGCTGAATCCGGCACCAACGATCCGTTTGCGGTGTTTCTGACTCTTATGCTGGTGGAACTGATTTCGGTAGGCGAAAGCTCTCTCCAGCACATCGCGGTGGAATTTTCCCGCGAAGCTGTGCTCGGCGCCATTGTCGGCGTGATCGGTGGCCGCGCCGTGGTGGTGGCGCTTAATCGCGTGGCGCTTCCGCAGGGCTTGCACGCGCCGTTTGTGGTGACCGCGGCGCTCGTCATTTTTGGCCTGGCGCAAATCGCGCACGCCTCGGGATTCCTGGCCGTGTATCTTGCCGGCATCATCATCGGTAATCGCCCAACGCGCGCGCACAATTCGGTAGTGACGTTTCTCGACGCGGCGACGTGGCTGGCGCAGATCGCGATGTTCGTGCTCCTGGGGCTCCTGGTCTCGCCAGAGCGCTTGCTGGTGAGCATGGGTCCAGCCGTGATCGTTGCATTGGTGCTGATGCTGGTTGCGCGACCGCTCGCCGTGTTTCTTTGTCTTGCGCCATTTCGCTTCAATTGGCGGGAGAAGACCTTCATCGCCTGGACCGGCCTGCGGGGCGCGGTCGCCATCTTTCTGGCGTCGATCCCGATGCTGGTCGGGCTCTCCAACGCCCCGCTGTATTTCGATGTGGCCTTTGTAGTGGTGCTCATCTCGCTGCTGCTGCAGGGGTGGACACTTGCGGCAGCGGCGCGGCGTCTGCATGTGGCGTTGCCGCGCGCCGAGCGTGGCCCGCGCCGGGTCGAGCTTGATCTTCCCGGGCAACTCGAGCAGCAACTGGTCGGCTATTCGGTGCGCCCGAAGAGCCTCTATTTCCGCCGCGGGCTCACTCCGTCATGGTCGAAGCCGACGCTGGTGATCCGCGACCAGCACATCCTGTCGCCCGCCGAGGCGGACCCAATTGCTCCGGGCGACTACATCTATCTTCTGGCGCCGCCGGAAAAGGCCGAGGCGCTGGATCGCTTCTTTGTCGATATGCCACCGGGCTCCGCCCCAGACCAGCATCTGCTGGGACATTTTGTCGTCTCCGGCGAGCATACGCTTGGCGAACTGGCCGAGATCTACGGGGTGGCCGTCGGTGAAGATGAGTCCAAGTTGACGCTGGCGGATTACTTCGACGTTCATCTCGAGCATGCGCCAAAGGAAGGCGCGACGCTCAATCTTGACTCCATCGCTCTGGTCGCGCGCAGCATCAGCGGCGGCCGGGTCCAAGTGGTGGGCCTTCGCATGCCCGAAGATGATGAACCGCCCGCAGCCGTGACCCGGTTCGGCTCGTTCAAGCGGAAGCTGTCGGAACTATGGTCCTCGGTCGCCGGGATTTGAGGCCGGCGGTCTGTAGCGGGGCCGCTTACCGGATCAGTCCCGCCATTCTCGGCAGCGTCAGGCTGATCTCCGGAATGCAGATGATGAGCAGTAGCCCAACAAACAGCGCCATCATGTAGGGCGTGTAGGTGCGGAAGTGCTCTCCGACTCCGAGCTTGGCAAAGCGCAATGCCATCAACAGCCCGACCCCCATCGGCGGCAAAAAAAGTCCGATGCCCACGGCGGCTGTCTGCACGATGTTGAAATGGATCGGGTCGATGCCCATCGCTTCGGCGATTGGAAACACCACCGGAATGAGCACCACCGCGGCGGGCAAACCCTCCAGCACCATGCCGAACAGGCAGCTCATGAGAGCGGTGCCGATCAGGAACAGCCACGGATGTGTCTTCAGCGGGCCGAGCAATTGCCCAAGTAGTTGCGGGACCTCGCTGACGCCCATCAGATATTGATAAACCGACGCTACCGCGAGCAGGAACACCACCGCGGCCGTGAGGATCGCGCTGTCGTAAGCGATCTTTGCCATCTCGCGCCATGAGACGTTGCGGTAGTAGAGCTTGGCGGCCAGGAATGCGTAGCCGGCGACCACGGCGCCCGCTTCGGTTGCGGTGATGATGCCAAGGATAAAGCCGCCAAGAATCACGAACGGCACCACCATCGGCACGGCAGCATGCAGCGCGGCATGGCCGAGCCGGCTCAGGCTTGGCCTGGCGTCCACCGGCCAGTCGTTCTGTCGCGCCCTGATGTACACGACCGCCATCAGGCACAGCATGATGACGAGCGCCGGAACGAAGCCGGCCACGAACAGCGCCACCGCCGAAGTGTTGGTCACCTGCGCGATCACGATCATGAAGATCGCGGGCGGCACCAGCATGCCCATCGCCGTGCCCGACGCGATCAGCGACGCCGAATCGCGCCGATCGTACCCCGCCTTGTTCAGCGGCGGCATCAGCGCCGACCCGAGCGCGGAGACTTCCGCCATTTTCGATCCGCAGATGTCGGAGAAGAAATAAGCCACCACGATTACCGACATGCCGAGCCCGCCTTTGACCCAGCCGATCAGCGCGCGCGCGAGTTCCACGAGCGCATGGCTCATGCCGCAGCGCTCCATCAGGTTGCCTGCGAACACGAATGCCGGAATAGCCAGCAGCACCCAGCTCTGCGAGCCCGACACCAGCGCCGAGGAAAGCTGTTGCATCGGATAGCCGCCGATCCAGAGTCCGGCGATACCGGCCACCCCCAGCGCGAATACGATCGGCATCGAGAGTAGAACCAGGACCGCGAATACAGTGGCGACAGTCGCAAGCAGCATTCAATGGTCCCGTCAGTGCTGGGGTTCGCCTTGCGGCAGAGGAGAGATCATCATCACAAGGCCATACAGCGCAATCAGCACGCCGCCGACCACCGCGGACGCATAGAGCCAGGCCAGGTTGATCTGAAGCCCAGGGGTCGTCAGCGTGCTATTGAGCAGGCAAAGCTTGAAGCCGTACCGACCGACCAGCAGGCCGACGCCTGCGATCAGCGCGTGATTGAAGCGATGGATCCAGAGCTGCAAGGCTGGTGGGAGTCGGTGCACGAAAACAGCGAGCGTGAAGTGAGATCGTGACAGGATGCCGATCGCGGCCCCGATCAACGTCAGCCATGCCAGGGAAAGCTCGCCCACTTCCTCCACCCAGGTGAACGATACCGGGTCGACATCGAGCCAATCGGTAATGGCGCCGACGAAATAGCGCAGCACCACGCCTACCAGCAGGTTGACGATGGCAAGGATGATCAGCGCCGTGACCGTTATTTTCGGGACGGCTGAGAGTATGCGCAGCATGCGTGCTGGAATCCTGTCGGTGACGGAGTTGGCGATGGACGAAGCTGGCGAGGGAGCGGGAAACCGTCTGTTGGAGACCTCAACAGTTTCTCGCCCTCTCTGGTTCAGGCCTTGAAGCCTTCGATCTCATCCCACAAGGCGCCGTACTGGGTCTTGTAGGCGGGCCAAATTTTCTGCTGCGCGACTTTCCTGAATTCCTCGACGTTGGCCGCTACCACGGTCATGCCGAGAGGCTCCAGCTCCGACTTGGCCTTGGCGAGATTGTCCACCGACTCTGTAGCTTCCCGGATCTTGCCCTGGGCCGCGCGGGACAGATCCATGATCAGCTTCTGGTGCTCGGGTGACAGACCGTTCCAGATCTCAAGGTTCATCACCGCGTTTGTCGGCCCGTAATTGTGATAGGTGAGCGAGGCAAACTTCGAGACCTCGTAGATCTTCAGCGCCTTCATATTGACGATCGGCAGATCACCGCCATCGATCACGCCCTGCTTGGCGGCGGTGATGACCTCGCCGAACGCCATCGGCACCGCGCTGCCGCCAAGTCCGCTGATGGTGTCGCCAAATATCTTTGCCTGCTGAACGCGGATTTTCATTCCGCGAAGATCTTTCGGTTCGACGATCGGCTTCTTCGAGGTCCAGAAATGACGGAAGCCGTAATCGAAGAAGCACAGCACCTTGAGCTTGTAGTTGTCCTCGATCTGCTTGCTGATCTTGTCGCCGATCCGGCCGTTTAGCATCGCGTACGCCGAACCGTAATCCTTCACCAGATACGGGACGAGCAAAGCGCCCATCTCAGGGAATACGGTGGCCGCCGCGCCTGCCGGGCTTCCCATCGCGACGCTGCCGGACTTGACCGCGTTCATGATCTCCAGTTCCTGCGGGATCAGCGTCTTGCCGAAGAACTGGACGTCCAGCGCGCCTTTGGACTGTGCCGTGGCTTCCTTTGCCATCCAGTCGAACGCGACCGCAGCCGACTCGGGGATCGCGTTGATGTGGGCGAACACCAGCTTCTTCGGCTGGGCCTGCGCGAACACCGGTGCACGGCCGGTGGCGAGAATGCCGGCCATGCCGGCACTCGCGCGCAGAAGCGTGCGGCGGCTGAGCGGAAGGCGGCTCCTGGGAGCTGGCATGCGAGTCCTCCAAAGCTTGCGTTTTTTTGACCTGGCGGCAACGCCAGCTCGTTCGCGGCGAGCTTACAGGATAGCCGGCGCGTTGCCAGCGGGATGTTAGGCGCGGGCCGATACCTCGGCGAGAGAGCCCGGTAAAATTTCGGTGCCGCCGAACGCGCTGACGCGCCCACGGCTGAGCATGACGACGCTCGTCGCCAACTGCCGCATCTCGCCGGCATCATGGCTGACATAGACCATGGGTACGCTTGCTTCATCGCGCAGCCGCACCAGATACGGCAGGATCTCCACCTTGCGCTCGTCGTCGAGCGAGCCTAGCGGTTCGTCCAGCAGCAGCAATCGCGGTTTGGACAGCAGCGCCCGCCCGAGCGCCACGCGCTGTCGCTCGCCGCCGGACAGTTGACCCGGACGGCGGTCCAGCAAGCTGCCCACGTCCAACAGGTCCGTCACGCGCGCGCGCTGGACCGGATCGTCGGCGAGGCTGTTCATGCGACGGCCGTACTCGAGATTTTGTCGTACATCGAGGTGCGGAAACAGCCGTGCATCCTGGAACACGTAGCCGATGCGGCGGCGATGTGCCGGCACGTGTTTGCGATCGGCAACGTCATCCAACGTCTCACCGTCGAGGGCAATGACGCCCCGGTCTGGCCGCAGCAGGCCGGCGATCATGTTGATCAGCGAGGTCTTGCCCGCGCCTGAGGCGCCGAACAGGCCTGTGACCCGGCCAGAGCTCGCGAAGCTGGCTTCGATGCAAAATTCCCCAAGCTGCTTGGAGATGTCGACGGAAAGCATGATCACTCCCCGTGCAGGCGCTGTACCGCGCGGCGGGCGAACCATTCCGAAGCGACCAGCGCGGCGAGTGCGATGACAATGGAAACCGCCACCAGCCGCAGCGCGGCGGTGTCGCCATCGGGCGTCTGGATCAGCGAATAGACGGCGGAGGAAATGGTTTGGGTCTCGCCGGGAATGTTGGAAACAAATGTGATGGTCGCGCCGAATTCGCCGATCGCCTTGGCGAAACCCAGCACCATGCCGGCCAGCACTCCGGGCAAGGCCAACGGCAGCGTGATGGTTGAAAACACCTTCCATGGTGCGGCTCCCAAGGTGCCCGCGGCCTGTTCCAGCCGGCGGTCCACCGCCTCGATCGACAGCCGGATCGGACGTACCAGCAGCGGAAACGCCATGATCCCGCAGGCCAGCGCGGCGCCGGTCCACCGGAAGGCGAAAACGATGCCGAGATGATCGGCGAGCCAGCCGCCGAGAACGCCGCGCCTGCCCAGCATCAGCAGCAGCAAATATCCGGTCACCACCGGCGGCAGCACCAGCGGCAAATGAATCAGCGCGTCCAGCAGCGACTTGCCCCAGAAATCGCGACGGGCAAGAAGCCACGCAACCGCGATTCCCAACGGGGTCGCCACCAGGGTAGCAACGGCGGCGACCCGCAATGAGAGCTGGATCGCCATCCATTCTGTTGGTGAGATTTCGAACACGGCGTCAGGAGCTCGGGCGGATCAGGAAATGGAATCCGGATCTTTCAAACACGGTTTTGGCAGGAGACGAGCGCAGGAATGCGAGATAGCGGGCGGCTTCGGGGTTCGTCGTCCCGATGGCGGTCGCCGCGAGCGGATAAATGATGGGCGGATGCGAGTCCGCCGGGAATGTGCCGACGATCTTGACCCGGGGCTCCAACCTTGCGTCTGTCGCATAGACGATGCCGAGAACAGCTTCGCCTCGTGCAACCAGGGTGAGCGCAGCGCGCACGCTCTCCGCCATGGCCAATCGGGATTCGGCGGCCTGCCAGGCGCCTAATTTCTCCAATGCGGCCTTGGCGTATTTTCCGGCCGGCACCGATTTGACATCACCGACCGCGATCTTGTCGCCAGCGGCAAACTTGGCGAGATCGACGCCCGGTTCGATCGCAACAATACCAAGGCCCGATTCCCTCGGAGCAATTAGCACCAGCGTGTTGCCGAGCAGGTTCACCCGCGTCGCTTCGTCAATGTCTTTCCTGCGGATCGAATACTCCATCCATTCGCTGTCGGCCGATAAAAAAATATCGGCCGGCGCGCCCTGCTCGATCTGTTTCGCCAATGTCGAACTTCCGGCATAGCTGGCCACGATCTTGACTCCGGTCGTGGCGGTATAGATGGCATTGACGTCGTCGAGCGCGTTCTTCATCGAAGCGGCGGCAAAAACCATCAGCCGCTTGTCCTGCGCAACCGCAGCCGATGTGCTGGCCGAGGCACACAGAAGCGCGGCAACACAAATTTGGGCAAGACGAAGCATCGTGGCGCTCCACGCTCAATTCACGGGCTCACTGCGCACGCAAACAGGCGTTGGTTGTGGTCTGGAATGCGACAGGCGGAAGCGCCGTTCCGTGGAGCCGAAGGACTTACGATCCGTCCGGACATCGCATCCGGAAGCTTACAGGATTGTTCCAGCCGGGCAAAGGCTGCCCGATCGGTTGTTTCGTGAGTACGGTGGAAGCAAGCCAACCCGCATGTTCCAACGCCGCTCCTGCAGAAAGGCCGCTTTGCCCGGCCTTCTTATCGGTGAGCCACACTAGGCACATCGGGCGCGCTCAGAACCTGACGGCAGGCGGCCGGCAATTGCGCCAGTGTCAACGGAGGTTTTGGTTTCGGCGGTTGTTTCGGCGGCTTGGGATGCAGCGTTGAATCCTTGAACCAGTAGGCCAGATCGGCGGTGCTGCAGCCTTCACCCTCCGTAGGCTCCGGTTGGCTTTCGCACTCGCCCCCGCGGGAGGGGCACTTGATGCGGACATGGAAGTGGTAGTCGTGCCCGTACATCGGCCGGACCTTTGAAAGCCAGTCGCGGTCGCCTTTGGCTTCGCGGCACAGCGCCTTCTTGATTGCGGCGTTGACGAAGACGCGCTGGACGCTCGGCTCGTGCGCTGCCGCACGGATGACCGCGAGATGGCTTGGCTTCCAGGCTTGTGGGTCGATGTCCAGCCGGTCGGGACGAACCATCATGACCGCAGACATTTCCTCACGTTCGTTGCGTGACAGTTGCCGGTTCGGCATAGGGGTGAGCCAGACGTCGGCATCGAGCCCCACCTGATGGCTGGCATGTCCGGTGAACATCGGACCGCCGCGCGGCTGAGACATGTCGCCCACCAGTATTCCCGGCCAGCCCGCGTCCTTGTGCGCCTTGGCTGCCAGCCGCTCCAGCAGCTTGACCATCTGCGGATGCGCCCAGTTTCTGTTGCGTGACAGCCGCATCACTTGCCAGGTCTCGCCAGTGATCGGCAATTGTTCCGCGCCTGCGATGCAGCCTTTGGCATAGAATCCGATCACGCGCGTCGGCATTGCGGCGGGAAGCACCTTCCGGCCGAACAACTCCTTTGCGCCGAGCTTGGGGTCATTGGGATTGGCCAGCGGCGGCAGCGGCCTGGAATCGAGGCTGCCCTTGTCCTGCGCCATCGAGCCAGTGGCGCTGACGGTTGCGGCCGCTAGTAATAGAAGAATCGTGCGCGTGTTCATTCAAGCCAACTTAACACGGATTTCGCCGTCAAAAATATGGCGGGCTTGCCAGCCATCCACCGGCCAGAGCGCCCGTGCCGGGAGGCTCAGGCGGCGCGCAGCACGGCCAGGAAACTGTCGACGCTCTCGAACAGCGCCGTGGCCTGCTGGCTAAGTTGTCCGGATGCGGCAAGGACGTTTTCGGCGAGCGCGCGCGACTGGTCGGCGGCACGGCTCGCGCCGGCGATGTTCTCGGACACTTCGCTGGTTCCCGAAGCGGCCTGCTGCACACTGCGGGCTATCTCGCGGGTTGCCGAGTCCTGCTGCTCCACCGCTGCGGCAATGGCGGTCGCAATGCCGCTGATCTCTCTGATGGTGTCGCTGATGCCGCCGATGGCAACGACGCAGTCGCCGGTGGCGGTCTGGATCGCCGTGACTTGTCCGGCGATCTCCTCGGTCGCTTTCGCGGTCTGGCTGGCGAGTTGCTTGACCTCGGCGGCAACGACCGCGAACCCTCTTCCGGCCTCGCCGGCCCGCGCGGCCTCGATGGTGGCATTTAGCGCGAGCAGATTGGTCTGTTCGGCAATGGCCCCGATCAGGCGCAGCACGTCCCCGATCTTTTCACCAGCGGCGGTGAGACCCGCGACCATCTCCGTTGTTTCGCCGGCCTTGATCACGGCGCTATCGGCAACGCTGCTGGAATGGGTAACCTGCCGACCGATCTCGGCCACCGAGGAGGAAAGCTGTTCTGTCGCGGCAGCTACCGTGCTGACGCTTGCCGATGCTCCGTCCGAAGCGGAGGCGGCGGCAGATGCACGCTCGGAGGTGCCGTTGACGCTGGACGTGATCTCCCCGGCCACGCGCTGCATGTCCCGGGTGGCTTGCGCAACGGCATTGACCACGCTCTTGACGTCGGTTTCGAACCGGTCGGCCATCTGGCGTTGCAAGGATTTCTTCTCCAGCTCCAGGTTCTGTTTGTCGGCTTCCTGAGCTTCGCGCATCGACCGGCCTTCGATCATATTACGGCGAAACACGTCGACGGCCATCGCCATGGTGCCGAGTTCGTCCTTTCGGTCGCCGCCCGGGATAGCCACGTCGATCTCGCCATTGGACAGCCGGTTCATCACCGTGGTGATCTCGGTTAGAGGCCGTGACATCCCGCGGCCGAGCAGGAACGCCAGCACCCCGGCCGCAGCCAGAATGGCGAGCGTGCCGAGTATCAGATTGCGCTGCGAACTAGCCGCTGCGGCTTCATACTCGCTTGTGTCCTTGATCAGTTCGACGACCGCTATCGGCTGGCCGGCGTAGTTCTTGATCTGGCCGACATAGAGCGCCGCAGGATTGCCACCAATGCTCGCCTCCCGATGCAGCGCCCCATTGTCGAAGACGCTCTTCACCTCGTCCGGCGTCGCGACAACAGCGTCGCCGAACGTGGAGGATAGTCTTTTGAATTCCTTGCCATCGAACCAATGAACGGCAAGGTCGATGCCAAAGCGTTTCTTCGCGCGATCGACGAATTCCTTGCCGAAGGAAGCGCCAATATCGGCAGTGGCCAGGGTCTTCCCATCATGCTGGATGGTGGTGATGGCAAAGATTCCGAGCGACTCCCGCCCGGGTTCAACACCGACAACCGGCTTTTCGGTTTTGAACGCCTGCAGCACCGTCTTCCGACGACCGGAGATGTCGTCGCCAAAAACTTTGGGGGAGTGAACGCGGTAGAACACCAGCGCCGGGGGCGTCTGGAAAGTGATCAGCGGTATTCCTTGCGCCGTCAGCGCCTTCATCGGGCCATCAAGCAGCGCTGCCAAACCCTCCCGATCGCCTTTGGCAATGGCGTTGGCAACGGGAGGCAATGCGCCGATGACGGAGCTCACCGCGAGCGTGGCCCGGGCCTCATAGTCGACCGCCGCGATGACGCTGTCGTACTGCAATTGCATCTGCTGTTTGAGCGCCAGGCGTGTCAACGAGTGCTGCTGGGCAATTGAAAAGGCGCCGAGGATCCCGCAGGCCGCCGCCACCGAAAGCGAAATGGCCAGGATCAGGCGCGCTGAAATCGATCGGATTTTGAACATCGGCGTAAGGGCTCCGCGGCAGCAACCGGGAAACTCGCAGAAGACATTTACAATCGAGGTAAATAGCAGGCGCGTAGTAATACGGGCCCTTGCTTTCAGGCCGATGCGCCCCTTGCTTCCCGACATTCCGACCGCGGCACAAATCATCTGCCGGCAAAGCCAGCTCGGCTTCATGAGCTATTTGCGCGGTGTCGCGGCCAGCATCGCCTTCCCGACCTCCTGGTAGTGGGCGTCCCGGGCCTGAATCTGCTGCGCGATGGCATGCATGTCGCGGAAACGGCGCTCGAACTGGTTTGCGCTGAACACCGCGGTGGCACCCGCCATGTGATAGGCGGCATCGACAACCGCCGCGGCCTGATGAATCGTCCACGTCGATGCCAGACGAAGTGCGATGCGGCCGTCCTCGCTCATACTGCCGCTGCTGGTCAGGCCGCCCCAAGCCTCGCTGGCTGCCGCATAGAGATAGGCGCGCGCCGCCCGCAAGTTGCCCTCGATACGGCCGAGCTGATCGTGAACCACATTGTTTTCGCGCATCACCTTCACGCCGACGGATTCCTTGCCGCGCGCGAGATCAACGGCAGCATCCAGCGTGGCGCGGGCGACACCGAGCGATACCGCGGCGAAGCCCATCCCGAAAACGGTGTTGGTGGTGAGCTTGTAAAGCGAACCCTGTTCGCGGAGCGCGGCAGGTTCGTCGCGCAACGCGGCGAATTTTTCGGGGATAAAGAGATTCTCGACAGAGTACGAGTCTGTTCCGGTGCCCTTCAGCCCGATCACGTCCCAGACGTCGTGCATAGTGGCGCTGGTCACCGGAAACAGGATCGTGCGCACCTCCGGCGCGCCGTTGGCCTTCAGTCGAGTTGTCCCGTCCGCCTCCACGATCCTGACATGCGCGCCGAGCCAGCTTGCCTGTCGACAACCGCTGGCGAACTCCCAGCGCCCGGTCGCGCGATAGCCGCCGCGGACCGGCTGCACATCGTTGGCGATTGCACCCCATGCGAGAATGCCGGGTGGTCGGTTGAAAATCTCATTGGCCGCATCGGCGTCCAGATAGGCCGCGATCATCGCGCAGACCGAGCACTGGCCGAGGCACCAGGCCGTCGAGGCATCCGCCTTCGCCACCTGCTCCAGCATCTGCATGAAGACTTCCAGAGGCGCCTCCGAGCCGCCAAGGCTTTGCGGCAGCAGTGCCCTGTACAGCCCGTTCTCGATCATCGCCGAAAGCACCGGCTCTGTCAGACGGCGGGTGCGCTCGATTTCGTCGGCTTCGCGAGCAATCAGCGGCCGCAGTGCCCGGGCGCGCTCGACCAATCCGAACCCGGGAAGCTTGTTCATGCGTCCGCCCGCCTTGCTTGACTGGCCAAGCCGCAATGTTCATCCATCGGGCTCGGCGGATCAAGATGCCGGGTGCAATACTTCTACCGGCATCGGTCCGGGCACGACCGGTTTGGTCGCAATGATGAGCGAATGTTTGCGCGCGGCTGCCGTCATTCCGGGGCGATGCGAAGCATCGAGCCCGGAATCCATAACCCCCGTCCGTGGTTATGAATTCGGGGCGTGCGCCAAGTGGCCCGATCCACCGGGTGCAATTGCATATCGGGGCGTGACGGGTGTCCGCGCCGCCACAAGGCCCAGCGCTCCACTAATCTCGGCGCTGCTGAGCTGGGGCGATCGCTTCCCGACCCACAGATATCTGTGGTTATGGGTCCCCGCCTGCGTGGGGACGACGATGGTGGAGCGGTCATGAATAGTGAGGTCGAGGTAAGCAGGCCGCGTCTCAAGTGACGAGCGGTAATTTCTTCAGCTATCCACCTTGAGCGCGGCGATGAAGGCTTCCTGCGGAATGTCGACTTTGCCGAACTGCCGCATCTTCTTCTTGCCTTCCTTCTGCTTCTCGAGAAGTTTTCTTTTACGCGTGATGTCGCCGCCATAGCACTTCGCCGTGACGTCCTTGCGAAGGGCGCGCACGGTCTCGCGCGCGATCACCTTGCCGCCGATCGCCGCCTGGATCGGAATCTGGAACATGTGAGGCGGGATCAACTCTTTCATCTTCTCAACCATGGCGCGGCCGCGGCCTTCGGCGCGCTGGCGGTGCACCAGCATCGAGAGCGCATCCACCGGCTCGTTGTTGACGAGGATCTGCATCTTGACGAGGTCGGCCGGCTTGTAATCCGTCAGGTGATAATCGAACGACGCATAGCCCTTTGAGACCGACTTCAGCCGGTCGTAGAAATCGAACACCACCTCATTGAGGGGCAGTTCGTATTTCACCATCGCTCGATTGCCCACATAGGTGAGTTCTTTCTGCGCGCCGCGGCGGTCCTGGCAGAGCTTCAACACGCTGCCGAGATATTCGTCCGGTGTCAGAATGGTGGCCTCGATCCAGGGTTCCTCGATTTCCGCGATCTTGACCACGTCGGGCATGTCGATCGGGTTGTGAATTTCGATCACCTGGCCGTCGGTCAAGTGCATCTTGTAGATCACCGATGGCGCGGTCGCGATCAGATTGAGATCGAATTCGCGCTGCAGCCGCTCCTGAATGATTTCAAGATGCAACAGGCCGAGGAAGCCACACCGGAAGCCGAAGCCCAGTGCCGCGGAGGTCTCCATCTCGAACGAAAAGCTCGCATCGTTGAGACGCAACTTTCCCATCGCCGCGCGCAGGGTTTCGAAATCGTCGGCGTCGACGGGAAATAATCCGCAGAAGACCACCGGGATTGCCGGCTTGAAGCCCGGCAGCATGTCGCTCACCGGCCTGCGGTCGTCGGTAATGGTGTCACCGACGCGGGTGTCGGCAACCTCCTTGATCGCCGCGGTGATGAAGCCGATCTCCCCGGGGCCGAGTTCGTCGATCTGCTGCATCTTCGGCGTGAAGAAGCCGACGCGCTCGACTTCATAAGCGGCTCCGGTGCCCATCATCCGGATGCGTTGGCCTTTCCTAAGCACGCCATCGACGATCCGCACCAGAACCACCACGCCGAGATAGACGTCGTACCAGGAGTCGACCAGCAATGCCTTGAGGGAGGCCTCGACGTCCCCCTTTGGGGCCGGCAGCCGGTGCACGATCGCTTCCAGAACTTCATCGATGCCGAGGCCGGTTTTGGCGGAGATCATCACGGCATCGGAGGCGTCGATCCCGATCACATCCTCGATCTGCTGCTTGACCTGGTCCGGCTCCGCCGCGGGCAGGTCGATCTTGTTGAGGACCGGGACGATCTCGTGGCCGGCATCAAGCGCATGGTAAACATTGGCGAGTGTCTGCGCCTCGACGCCCTGGCTGGCGTCGACCACCAGCAACGAGCCTTCGCATGCAGCCAGCGAGCGCGAAACCTCGTAGGCGAAGTCGACGTGCCCGGGAGTATCGATCAGGTTGAGGATGTAGGTCTGACCGTCCTTGGCCGGATATGTCAGCCGCACCGTCTGCGCCTTGATCGTAATGCCGCGTTCGCGCTCGATGTCCATCGAATCGAGAACCTGTTCCTTCATTTCGCGGGCCTGCAGGCCGCCGGTTTGCTGGATCAGGCGGTCGGCCAAGGTCGATTTGCCATGGTCGATGTGCGCAACGATGGCGAAGTTGCGGATCTTGGCGACAGGGATGGATGTCATGGGCGCGGGATAGCATTCGTGCCGGGGTGCGGCAACCACAATGCGCTGTTTTTGCGGCACATCTTCGCGCCAAGCCGATTCCACTTTTCGCAAAAAACCGCTACGCACTAGGCATGACAACTGCGTCGTTTTTGCCCGCGGCTTCGCGCGCGCGCCACAGGCCGATGCTCCGGCGGATGGCCGCATGGCTTGCGGCACATGCCAGCGATCCCATGACCAGCCGTTGGCTGGTGATCGGCTTTGCGGCCGCGCATGCCGTGCTCTGGACCTTCATTCTGATCAATCTGAAAGCGGCGCAGGACGTCCATATGGATGTGGCGGAAGCGTTCGCGTGGGGCCAGAAGCTTCAGCTTGGTTACGGCAAGCATCCGCCGCTGTCCGGCTGGGTCGCGGGTCTCTGGTTCACGATCTTCCCGGTCGCCGACTGGGCGACATATGCGCTGGCGATGGCGACGCTCGGCGGCGGGCTGATCATTTGCTGGCTGATCAGCCTGCGCGTGGTGGACCGGCGCCGCGCATTCTTCGTCGTGATGATGCTCGCGCTCTACCCGATCTTCAATTTCAAGGGCTTCAAGTACAACGCCGATCTGCTGCAACTGGTCACGCTACCGCTGGTGATGCTCGCCTACCTGAATGCGTTCGAAAAGCGCAGCATCAAATCGGGGCTCTGGCTTGGGCTAGCCGGAACATTGGCGTTGCTAACGAAATACTGGGTGCTGACCATGATCGGCGCTATCGGCCTGGCCGCGCTCCTCCATCCCGACCGGCTGAGATTCCTGCGCTCGCCGGCGCCGTGGGTCGCGATAGTCGCCGTTGCTGTCACAATGCTTCCGCATCTGCTCTGGTTGAGAGATGTCGATTTCGCGCCATTGACCTATGCGGGCGACATCTACAGCCTGTCCAGCCGGGCGCAGAGCGCCCAACTGGTGCTGGGTTATATCGGCCACAATCTTGCGCTGCTGTTGGTGCCACTGGGGCTGGCAGCGCTCGCACTGGCATCGGTCCCTTGGCGGGCAACGTTGAGCGGACAAGCGCCGACGCTGTTTGCCCGAGCCTGGTCGCACAGCGCCGCCGGCGCCGTGAACAGGTCGCAGGCGTTCAACGTCTGGAGCGTCCAGATCATACTTGCAGTGGGGCCGCCACTCGGGGCCTTGATGTTCACCGTCTACATGAAAACGGATTGGGGAATATCGCTGTTCTTCCTGACGCCGCTGGCGCTGATTGCGATTCCAAAGCTGCGGCTCCCAAGGATGGCGCTGTTCAATCTCGCGGCGATCTGGCTCCTCGTAATGCTCGCGGCGCTGGCCGCGTCACCTTACATCGCCAGTCGCGAGATCGCTGAGCATCCCAATGGCGCCGCCGGCTATGCAGCGCGCTCTCAACTCGCCCGCGAGCTGACGCAAGCCTGGCACACGCGCTTTCATTCGAGATGGGCAGTGGTGGCGGGGAACACGGATATCGGCGAGCCCATGACGTTCTATAGTCCCGATCATCCTGCTCCGCTTACGCCCGGCGAACTCTGGTCGGCGCGGCTGACGTCGATGGAGGAGGCGAAGCGGCTCGGCTTCATCGGCATTTGCGACACCTCCGATGGACGGCTGCCGGCGTGCGAGGCGTGGATGGCGGCCAATGCCGCCAATGCCGAGCTTCTCACCATTACCACTCAGCGTTTCTTCCACGCTCGCCCTGGTCCGGCGAACACCTGGAAGATCTACATCACGCCGCCCGCCAATTGAGCGCCGGCGTAGTTGCGGCCGAAGGGGCGCCCGGCACGTACTGGCTCACGTGCCTTCCTCATTGAACTTGCTGGAAACAAGTTCCGTGATTGCATCGATGGCGAGTTCGGCTTCGGGCCCGCGCGCCGAGACGACAATGGAGGTTCCTGGCCCTGCCGACAGCATCATCAACCCCATGATCGAGGTGCCGCCGACAGTCTCGCCACCACGTGTCACCCAGACCTCGGCATTGAAGCGCTCGACCATCTGGACGAATTTCGCGGAAGCCCGTGCGTGGAGGCCGCGTTTGTTGATGATGAGGAGCTCGCGAGAAATCGCCCCGGCGGGGACGCCTGCCCCGGCCTCGCTTGAAGGCGAGGGAACTTCGTCTTCACTCATTTGCCGGCGAGAACCCGGCTGGCGATGGTGACGTATTTGCGACCCGCCTCCTGGGCCATCGCAATCGCGTCCGGAAGCGAGCGCTCTTCACGAACCTTCGCGAGTTTGACCAGCATCGGAAGATTGATTCCAGCGAGCACCTCCACTTTCGGGCGGCTCATGCAGGAGATCGCGAGATTGGAAGGAGTGCCGCCGAACATGTCGGTGAGAATGGCGACGCCATCGCCACTGTCGACGCGATTGACAGCTTCGATGATGTCACTTCGACAAAGATCAGAATCGTCTTCGGCGCCGATTGTGACGGCTTCGATTTGTTTTTGCGGACCCATGACGTGTTCGAGCGCCGCCTTGAACTCGTCGGCAAGGCGCCCATGGGTCACAAGCACTAGACCAATCATCGGAAACTCCTCGCGGGTGCTTTTGGTGCACCGCACGAACGCGCCACTTTGACCATCCAGTGAGCCCGCGCAAGGGGCGATCTTCGCGTTTCTCCCG
>JBJMTO010000156.1:0-3478 GCA_045811665.1 Bradyrhizobium sp. | reverse complement strand
GGGTGCCGCTGGAATTGCTGGCCCTGCTCAAGGGCAAGATCGTACAGGCCGGCGTGATCGACGTGGCGAGCGATGTCGTGGAGACCGCGGAGGACGTATCCAAAGTCATCGACGATGTTTCCAAATTCGTGCCCAAAAGCAACATCGTCGCGACCACCAACTGCGGCATGGCGCCGATGCATCGAGATATCGCCGAAGCCAAGCTGATCGCACTTGGGGCGGGCGCAAGGCTGGCGAGGCAACGGTTCGGATAGATGCGCCTGTTGCGAGTGGCCGTTGCGATCATCGCCGCATCACTGAACGCGCTACCAGAGCCGGCGCGCGCCGACGGCCGCGAAGAGCTCAGCCTATGTCAGCAGATGATCGATCGCGCGGCGCCATCGCCGCAGTTCGATATGGCAACTACCCGGCCGGACGACGCGCAACTTCAGCGTTGCCGTCAGATCGTTCGTGACTGGACCTTGCGAGAATCTCGGATGAGCGTCGACGAGCACGGCCGGCCGATCCGGTAGAAGCCGGCGTTGCTACGTCGCGCTCGCATGCAGCACGGGGCTATATCCTGCCGACAGCGCGCGCAGTGTCGAGGGCGGCGTGAGCAACATGGCGTTTTCAAGCGCGGTCAGCGCCGCGCTATAGCCGGCCGGCGACCAGACCAGCGCGCGGCCGCTGCGCACGAGAAAGCTCTCGCTTCCATCGTGCAGCATCGCACCGTCTGGTAGTTGCACCATCGACAGTTCAAGGGGATGAAGCCGCTTCTTGCCAGCCGAGAGCCGCTCCCGGTGAAGCACGGCGTCGATTTCCCGCGCCGGCACATTCTCAATGCGATTGCCCTGTTCCCATGCGGCGCGGAATCGGTTGGCATCATCGCGGCGGCAGTAGAAGCACGGACGATGCCCGGCGGCCAGCGCCGTCGCCTCATCGAGAAAGAACAGCTCGGTCCAGCTACGGCGGGCCATCACTTCGCGACGGCGGCCCCTGAACTCGCACACGCAAGTAAGCCAGGCTTGACTAGCCCAACGCCGGGTCAGGGTTTTCGTCGCGGGATCGTGGATGATGCCGCGATTGCCGGTAAACATTCCCCGATGCGGCGTTGCGACGATGTCCCCGGTTGGCGTGACGCGATTTTGCAGCGGCATTGCGATGCTCGATCTTCGCCGATGTTCAGCCTATCAGGCCGCGCCATCGCGGATCGGCGGCTGAAACGAGAGCGCGGTGTCCCACGGGAAAAAAATCCAGGTGTCCTGCGACACTTCGGTAATGAAGGTGTCGACCATGGGCCGCCCTTTCGGTTTGGCGTAGACAGTGGCGAAATGCGCGTCCGGCAACATCTCGCGCACCAGCCGGGCGGTTCTGCCGGTATCGACGAGATCGTCGACGATCAGCAGTCCCTTCCCGGTACCGCCCCCAAGCGTTGCGGTGTCGGCTGATACTCCCTTGAGCACCTCAAGCTTACCCTGCGTCGTGTGAGCGTAGCTGGTGATACACACCGTATCGATCACGCGCACGCCGAGTTCGCGCGCGACGATGGCGGCCGGCACCAATCCGCCCCGGGTGATCGCGATCACGGCTTGAAATGGCCCGACGTCATTCAGGCGCCAGGTCAGCGCCCGGCAATCCCTGTGGAACTGGTCCCAAGACACCGGGAAGGCTTTACCCGCCCGCTCCTGTGCGCTCAGCTCGGGATGCTCCGCCATCTCTATCTCCTGGGTCTTTCGGGATCACCTTAATCGCTTCGCAGAAAGGCGTGCGCGGCACTAGCGCACCGGATTCAATCCGGCCAGCATCTGCTTGACCGCGCTCATGGCCGCCTCAAGCTTCTCGGGATCGCGGGAGCGCACCACCAGGTTGGTGTTGGGCTTTTTGTCCTCATCCAGGAAAGGATAGCTGCCGATGATGGTGTCAGGATGGGCATTGGCGATTTCACGCAGGGGGCCGCCGATGTCGCCTTCGCGCGCATTGGCGCGAACGGTGTCGGACAGCATCCGAACCCCTGATTTCAGTTTCGGGGCGACAATGTCCATCATGGCCTGCATGATCGACGGGACCCCCGCCATCACAATGACATTCCCGATCTTGAACCCTGGCGCCAGGATAGTCGCGCTCTGGATCAATTCGGCTCCATCAGGGATGCGCGCCATCCGCAGCCGGGCCTCGTTCAGCTCGCCGGCACCCTGGAAGCGCTCTCGAAAACGGGCGACCACCTCCGGGTGATGGTCGATGCCGACACCGAACGCTTTGGCTATGCTGTCGGCGGTGATGTCGTCATGGGTCGGCCCAATGCCGCCCGTCGTGAAGACGTAGTTGTAACGAGTGCGCAACGCGTCCAGCGCCGCGATGATCTCGGCTTCTTCGTCGGCAACGACCCGGACCTCCTTCAGGTCGATTCCGATATTGGTCAGATACTCGGCGATGAAGCCGATGTTCTTATCCTTGGTCCGTCCGGACAGGATCTCGTCCCCGATCACCAGAATGCCGGCGGTGACAATATCGCTCATGACCTCTCCTCGGCTCGACCCTGGTACTTGCCAAGCCACGCATCGTTGCCACGCAGTCCAGCCGCCCAAATAAGCACCGCATGGCCGTTTATTGAGGCAGTCCAGCAACTCTCATAGCGGAATGCCCGGGACAATGCATATCCCGCTGGCCCGGCCCTTGCTACCATCCCTTTAACTCATGCACTGTCGGGCATGGATCGAAAAGCAGTCAGGTTTCATGACAGTTGCGTTCGATGAAATGAACGGGCCCGGCGGGCAAATCCGCCAAGCCTATCACGAGCTCTCGCGGTGGCTGGATGAGACGCCAGCCGACGCGCTGGAATATCGTCGGCAAGAGGCGGAATTGCTGTTTCGCCGGATCGGCATCACGTTCGCAATCTATGGCGACGCCGAGGCCCAGGAGCGGCTGATTCCTTTCGACGTGATCCCGCGGATCATGTCGGCGAAGGAGTGGACCATACTCGAGAGAGGCCTGAAACAGCGGGTTCGCGCGCTCAACATGTTCCTGCGCGATATCTATCATGGCCGCGACGTGCTGCGCGCCAATATCATCCCTGAGGACCTCATCTTCCAAAATCCGGTATTCCGGCCGGAGATGAACGGCCAGGATGTGCCTCACGACGTCTATGTCCACATCGCCGGCATCGACATCGTCCGCATCAACCCGGAGAACTTTTTCGTACTGGAGGACAACGCGCGGACGCCGTCCGGCGTGTCCTACATGCTGGAAAACCGCGAAATCATGATGCGGCTGTTTCCGGACCTGTTCGCCCGCCACCGCGTCGCGCCCGTGGAGCGCTATCCGGACGAATTGCTGTCGGCGTTGCGCTCGGTGGCGCCGCTGTCGGCCTCGGCGGAGCCGACGGTCGCGCTGATGACGCCCGGCGTCTACAATTCCGCCTATTACGAGCATTCTTTCCTCGCCGATAAACTGGGGATCGAACTGGTCGAGGGCCGCGACCTCGTCGTCAAGAACGACGAAG
>JBJMTO010000155.1:0-2979 GCA_045811665.1 Bradyrhizobium sp. | reverse complement strand
CCTTTTTCGATGATGAACGCGGTGATGCCGCGTGGCCCGGCGGCGGGGTCGGTCTTGGCATAGACCACCAGAGTTTCCGCGATCGGGCCGTTGGTGATCCACATCTTGCTGCCGTTGAGGACGTAGCGGTCTCCCTTCTTGTCGGCTCGGGTCTTCATCGAGACCACGTCGGAACCGGCCCCGGGTTCGGACATAGCCAGCGCGCCGACGTGCTCGCCGGAGATCAACTTCGGCAAATATTTCCGCTTCTGCGCCTCGCTGCCGTTGCGGCGCAACTGGTTGACGCAAAGGTTGGAATGGGCGCCGTAGGAAAGGCCCACCGCCGCCGACGCACGGGAGATTTCCTCGAGCGCAACGCAATGCTCGAGGTATCCCAGACCGGAGCCGCCATATTCCTCCTCGACGGTAATGCCGTGCAGCCCAAGGGCGCCGATCTTGGGCCAGAGATCCCTGGGAAATTGATTGCTCTTGTCGATTTCGTCGGCGCGGGGCGCGATCTCGTTGCTTGCGAAGTCGTGCACGGTTTCCCGAATGGCGTCGGCCGTTTCGCCAAGGTCGAAGTTGAACATCCGATGCGCGTTGGGGATCATGTCGGGCGGCCTCCGCCGATTAGCTGCTTTTCTCGGCTACAGGCTTAATCATTGGAGATAAGGTTGTCACGGGCGGAAGATGCCGGGAAGCGACCGCCGCCGTATACCACCGGGCCAGCTCCCGGACCGGCCGCCGCCATGCCAAACTGTCCCTTGCTCTGGCCCGCGCAACGGGCTGTAATTCGCTCAAACGAAGGCCCTCGGCAAATGTAACCATCGTAGGGCAATCCAGGGAGCTGCCCCATGCACGGGACGATCGATGCCGCCGAGAATCTCAAGCAAAAGGCCGCGCGGGACGTGGCCTACTCCACCCCGCTTGAAGACTTAAATCCCGGCGATCCCGAATTGTTTCGTTCGGATTGCTTATGGCCGTATTTCGACCGGCTGCGGAAGGAAGCGCCGGTGCATTACTGCAAGGACAGCCTGTTCGGGCCGTACTGGTCGATTTCAAAATACAACGACATCATGGACATCGAAACCAATCACTCGGTGTTCTCGTCCGCGGCCTACCTTGGAGGCATCACCATCCGCGACGTCGCGCCCGACCTGCGGCGCGAAAGCTTCATTGCGATGGATCAGCCGCGCCATAGCGCCCAGCGCAAGACCGTCGCCCCGATGTTCACACCGACCCATCTCGATCAACTCGCGGTCAATATACGCAAGCGATCCGCCGAATGCCTGGATCATCTGCCCAGGAAGGACGTGTTCGATTGGGTCGATCAGGTTTCGATCGAACTGACCACCCAGATGCTTGCCGTGCTGTTCGACTTCCCATGGGAGGACCGCCGCAAGCTGACGCGCTGGTCCGATATCGCAACGACGATTCCTGGCCCCGGCGGCCTGGTCGCGACGGAAGAAGAACGGCAGCGCGAACTGCTGGAATGCGCGCGTTATTTCGGGACGCTCTGGAAGGAGCGCATCAATCAAGAACCCAGAAACGATCTGCTTTCGATGATGGCACACAGTGAAGCCACCCGCGACATGGACCCCAAGAACTTCCTCGGCAACCTGATCCTGCTGATCGTCGGAGGCAATGACACGACGCGCAACACATTGTCGGGCAGCGTCTATGCCTTGAGCAAAAATCCGGATCAGTACAGAAAGCTGCGCGAGCGCCCGGAATTGCTCGACAGCTTCGTGCCGGAGGTGATCCGCTGGCAAACGCCGCTGGCGCATATGCGGCGGACCGCGCTCCAGGACATTGAATTCCGGGGCAAGCAGATCAAGAAAGGCGACAAGGTCGTGATGTGGTACGTCTCGGGAAACCGCGACGAAGACGTCATCGATCGTCCTTACGACTTCATCATCGACCGGGCTCGGCCGCGCACCCACATCTCCTTTGGGTTCGGTATTCATCGCTGCGTGGGGCTCAGGCTCGCCGAGCTGCAACTGAAGATCATCTGGGAGGAGATCCTCAGGCGCTTCGACAACATTGAGGTGGTCGAGGAGCCCAAGCGGGTGTATTCGAGCTTTGTGAAGGGTTATGAGACCCTGCCGGTCCGCATCGCCGGCTGAATGAAGCTGCTGACGGATATTGGGATCGATTAACGATGAACATCCAGACCACAGTCCGAGCCGACAAGGCCGAGATTCAGCGCCTGGCGCGCGAAGAGGCGTACTCGACGCCGCTGAAGGATTTCCATCCCGGCGCGCCGCGGCTGTTCCAGAACGACACGCTGTGGCCCTGGTTCGAGCGGCTGCGCAAGGAAGAGCCGGTGCATTACTGCACCAACGCGCCGATCGAGCCCTACTGGTCGGTGACCCGCTATCACGACATCATGCAGGTCGACACCAATCACGGGGTGTTCTCCTCGGATGTCTCGCTGGGGGGCATCTCGATCCGCGACGTGCCGCCGGGCTACGACTGGCCGAGCTTCATCGCGATGGATCAGCCGCGACACTCGGCCCAGCGCAAGACGGTCTCGCCGATGTTCACGCCGACGCATCTGGACGAACTCGCGATCCTGATCCGCCAACGCACCGGAAAAGTGCTGGATGCGCTACCCCGCAACGAGACCTTCAATTTCGTCGAGCGGGTTTCGATCGAACTGACCACCCAGATGCTGGCTACCCTGTTCGATTTTCCATTCGAAGAACGTCGCAAGCTGACGCGCTGGTCCGATGTCTCGACCGCATTGCCGAAAAGCGGCGTCGTCGAATCGCCGGAACAGCGCCGCGCCGAGATGGACGAGTGCGCGGCGTATTTTTCCAAGCTCTGGAACGAGCGCGTCAATGCCGAGCCGAAAAACGATCTGATCTCGATGATGGCCCATAGCGAGGCGACCCGGAACATGGACCCCGACAACCTGATGGGCAACATCATCCTGCTGATCGTCGGCGGCAACGACACCACGCGCAACACCATGAGCGGCTCGGTGCTGGCATTGAA
>JBJMTO010000154.1:0-7302 GCA_045811665.1 Bradyrhizobium sp. | reverse complement strand
GCGCGTACGCTCCGATTATGTCGAGAAGCCCGATGACTCCAAATTGGTCGAGTCAGCGATTAATGGGATGCTGGCAGGGCTCGACCCGCATTCGAGCTACATGGACTCCAAGAGCTTCCGCGATATGCAGGTGCAGACGCGCGGCGAATTCGGCGGGCTCGGCATCGAGGTCACGATGGAAGACGGCCTGATCAAGGTCGTGGCCCCGATCGACGAAACGCCTGCCGCCAAGGCCGGCGTGATGGCGAACGACATCATCACCAAGCTGGACGAGGAGCAGGTGCAAGGCCTCACCCTCAACCAGGCGGTCGAAAAGATGCGCGGCCCGGTGAACACCAAGATCAAGCTCACCATTCAGCGCAAGGGCCAGGACAAGCCCGTCGAAGTCAGCATCACCCGCGACGTCATCCGCGTCCGCGCGGTGCGCTCGCGCGTCGAGGACGACATCGGCTACATCCGCGTCAGCCAGTTCAACGAGCAGACCACTGAGAACCTGAAGAAGGCGATCAGCGATATCTCCTCGCAGATCCCGGCCGACAAGCTGAAGGGTTTCGTGCTCGACCTGCGCAACAACCCGGGCGGCCTGCTCGATCAGGCGATCTCGGTGTCCGACGCATTCCTCGAGAAGGGCGAAATCGTCTCGACCCGCGGCCGCAACGCCGAGGAGACCCAGCGCTTCAACGCTCGCGCCGGCGACCTCACCCGCAACAAGCCGGTCATCGTCATGATCAACGGCGGCTCCGCTTCGGCCTCCGAGATCGTGGCCGGCGCTCTGCAGGACCACAAGCGCGCGACCGTGATCGGCACGCGTTCGTTCGGCAAGGGTTCGGTGCAGACCATCATCCCGCTGGGCGCTCAGAACGGCGCACTGCGGTTGACCACGGCGCGCTACTTCACGCCGTCGGGCAAGTCGATCCAGGCCAAGGGCATCACCCCGGACATCGAGGTGCTGCAGGAGGTGCCGGATGAACTCAAGGCCCGCACCGACACCAAGGGCGAGTCCTCGCTGCGCGGCCATCTCAAGGCCGACGGCGACGAACAGACCGGTTCGCAGTCCTACGTCCCGCCGGACCCGAAGAACGACAAGGCCCTCGCGATGGCGCTGGAGTTGATCCGCGGCACCACCACCAACGCGGCCTATCCGCCCAACCCGAAGGCGGGCGTACCGAACTAATCGGTCCCGTCAGGTTTGAAATGCTCGGGGCGGCCCAACGGCCGCCCCGATTTTTTTGCGCCCGGTCACACAAGACGGCGCCCGCATTTTCCCGGTAAACGAAGAGTTAACGATCCGGCTTCTACCTTCGCTTCTATGATTCGCGAGGGTATGCCCTGTGGCGGATGAGCTCGACACGCCGCTCGGCCAAGGCACCAAGAAGCGCCAGCGCTTCCAGATCCCGATCGCCATTCCGCAGGTGATCGCCGGACTGCTGGGCTTGTGCCTGGCGACGTTTGCCGGCTGGGCACTGGTCGTCAACGACCCGCTCGGCGGCGAACCGATGATCGTCGCCTCCAGCATCCCGACCAATGCGCAATTGCCGGTCGTCATGTCGGCGCCGATGCCGGGACCGAGCAATTACGACGGGCCTCCGCCGGCACAAGCCATCGCAGCGCCGCCCGCCGCGCCGAGCAACACCATCACAATTATCGACGGCAGCACCGGCAAACGGCAGGAGGTGCCGATCGCGGCGCCGCAGGCCGGGCGCACGCCGCCCGAGCAGAGGCTGCTCGAAGCGACACGGCACGGCGCGGTCCCGAAGATCGGACCGGATGGCAAACGCCCATCCCAAGCCTACGCGCGCGTCGCCAAGCCGACCGGCAAGCCCGGCAGTCCGCGCATCGCGATCGTCATCAACGGCCTCGGCGTCGGCGGCGCCGCGACCCAATCCGCCATGAGCAAGCTGCCCGGCCCCGTGACCTTCGCCTTCGCGCCCTACGGCTTCGAGATCGATCGCACGGTTGCCAAGGCGCGCAGCGACGGCCACGAGGTGCTGCTGCAAGTCCCGATGGAGCCATTCGACTATCCCGACAACGATCCGGGCCCGCAGACGCTGCTGGTCTCGCTGACGCCGGAGCAGAATGTCGACCGCCTGCAATGGCTGATGAGCCGCTTTCAGGGTTACGTCGGCCTGTCCAACCTGATGGGCGCACGATTTACCGCGTCCGAACCGGCACTCGCTCCGGTGCTGAAAGAAGCGTCGCAGCGCGGGCTGATCTATGTCGACGACGGCGCGTCGCACCGCAGCCTCGCCGGACAGATCGCCAGCGCCAACAACCTGCCGTTCGCCAAGGCCGAAATCGTGATCGACGCAACGCCGACACCGGCGAACATCGATCGGGCGCTGACGAAGCTCGAGCAGGTCGCGAAAGAACGCGGCATCGCGGTCGGCGTCGCCTCGGCGCTGCCGGTTTCCATCGACCGCATCGCCGCCTGGGCCAAGGCCGTCGAAAGCCGCGGCTTCATGCTCGTCCCGATCAGCGCCGTTGCGGCAAAGCCCAACGCAAGCTGACGCCTATTGACCCGGCCTGCCGCTACTTGCTTTTAAGTCGTCATGACGAAAAAGCCCCGCTTCGAAGATTTGCCCTATCGCCCATGCGCCGGACTTTGCGTGATCAATCGTGACGGTCATGTCTTCATCGGTCGCAGGCTCGACGGCCCCGAACACATCGACGCGACCCATGTCTGGCAGATGCCGCAAGGCGGCATCGATGAGGGCGAGAAGCCCTATCCCGCAGCGCTTCGCGAACTGCGCGAGGAAACCAGCATCAAGTCGGTGAAGAAGCTCGGCGAGATCGGGGATTGGCTGACCTACGACATCCCGCCGCAAATCGCCGGTAAGTCGTGGAGCGGCAAGTATCGCGGACAGAAGCAGAAGTGGTTCGCGCTGCTGTTCACCGGCGATGAAAGCGAGATCGATATCGAGACGCCCGCCGGCGGACACAAGCCGGAATTCGGTGAATGGCGCTGGGTCCCGATGCAGGAGCTTCCCGACCTGGTCGTGCCGTTCAAGCGCAAGTCCTATGAGCGCGTGGTGAAAGAGTTTTCGAAATTCGCCGCGCCGTTGAAGAAGCCGAAGCGCAAGGTTGCCAAATCCCAACCCGCAGCCTCGAAACGCCCGGCGCCGAAGCGCCGCAAAGCAGCGGCGCGCAAAAAGAGGTGACCTGATTTTCAAACAGCCGCTCGCATCGCGTGTCGAGCGTCGTCCGCAAGCGATGCGCAAAGGGCAAGCTAAGCCCCGAGGTCGAGAATGGCGCGCCACGCTCAGTCACAAACACAAACGGCGACTTCGCCTCCCGCTTCAACGCCCGTAAGGCTCTCAACTCGTCGCCTAGCAGAGGATGGCCGCTGGTTACCCCGCCCTTGGCCCTGCGAAGGTGCAGGGTGCCGCTCTCAAATTCGACATCCGACCACTGAAGTTCGCAAAAGCTCTGATGCTCGGAGGCCGTGCCGAAAACAGATCAGGATCATGGCGGCGTCCCTTGCACCATGTCGATTGCTCTTAGCAGTCTTGATTAGCATCTCAACCTCGCGTTCGGTCAGGTGCTCGCGCGGTCGAAACTCGCTGAACGTATAGCGGCGCACCCGCTTCTTGCGCCATCACACCAGTCTTCAAGAACACGCCCGTCCCGATAATAGACCCGACTACGATCGCAAAGGACGCTTTGAAGCCCAGTCGCCGGAGCAAAAGAACTTTGGTCATGCCCTCATAAAATTCTCAAAGTGATGTCACGTCCGATGGTTACACACTAGCAGCCCTCGAGCGGTTGGTCTGTGAGATTGGGCGCCCACTGATGTCCGCTTCTCTAATCGGCCGGTTGGGGTCAAGCACTTTCAGGCTATCCACCACTGCAGTGTCGATGTCGCTCACGGGCTCGTGCTTCTCTTCGGAATCGGCACCAAGGCCCTTCCATCATGGGATCCGAGGACGAGGCGGAACAATCTATTGGTCGGCCTTGCCGTCAGTTGAACGGTAGGTCCAAGCGGACATGCGAACTCACCTCATCCATCGTCCCGCGAGGGACATCATTCCACCGCTGGGTGGAGCTCGAGTTTTCTCCTATCGAGTTTGATCGTGCACGGTTTTATGCTGCTGCTACGGCTTGTTCTCGGGTCCAGCGAAACTCGGTGCCGTCAACCCAGATGCGATGCATGATCACGGCCAGCCGGCGCGCCAGAGCCACAACCGCCTTCTTCAGCCCGCGACGCCTGGCGATCTGCATGGCCCAGGCCTTGAGCCAGGACCATTTCGTTGAGCGCACCAGCATGATGTGGGCCGCCTCATAGAGCATGACCCGCATCATCTCGTCTCCGCACTTTGATATCGCGCCAGTTCGATTGATCTCGCCCGATTGATACTTGGCGGGCGTCAGTCCAAACACCGCCCCGAGCGCCTTGGAGTTTCGAAAGCGAGCGGGCACATCGACGGTGGCACGATAGGTCAGCGCCACCACGGGGCCGACACCGGGCACCGTCATCAGCCGCCGGCAAATATCATCGGCCCTCACCACGACCAGCAGCCGGCGGTGTAAGATACCGATCTGTTCGCGCAGCACCCGCCGGACAATGAGCAGCGGTTCGATCAGCGCTGCCAAGTCAGGAAGGTTCTCGACAAGCTCCTTGATCCGCGCCTCGAATTTCACTGCTCCAACCACGCCGACCTTGAGGCCGAAGTTGCGTAGCGTGCCGCGCAGATCGTTCTCAATGGCAATCGCCTTCGTCTGCAGCAGCTTGCGATGGGTCAGCAGCATCCGTAGCTTCTGACTGCGCAACGTCTTCACATGCACCGGACGATAGAGCCCCACACGCATCATCTGCGCGATGCCGCGGGCGTCGTTGCGGTCCGTCTTGTTGATCTGCGCCTTCAACGCCGCCCTCATGTGCCGCGTCTCGACACAGATCACCGGCAGACCTGCTTCGGCGAGAGCGCTGAACAGCCATTGCGACAGTGGCCCAGCCTCCAATCCAATCCGCTTGAACTGGTAGGCGGGATTTGTCAGCACCGCCAACAGAGCGTCAGGCTCGCTTGATACCTTCACTTCACGAACGATCGTGCTCGTGTCATCCACAATGCAGACGCTGGTCTCCTTGACCGAAACGTCCAGTCCAGCAAAATGGTCCATGCTGCGCTTCTCCTTCTGATGCTTGGGGCCCGTTCATACGGTGACCCCGTTTCACCATCAGCCTGAAGCGCAGCACCCCAAATCTTCAGCTATCAACAAGCCGCCGGCCGATTACCCCATCTATTGGGGGGTGATCTCAACCGATCGACGCAACACTTTATCTTAAATGGAAAAGATGGAGTGTCTTGTGGGCAATCAAAGCTTTCGTCGAGGTTTTACCGCGGCCGAGAAGACGGAGTTATGGGATCGCTGGCAGCGGGGTGAGTCGCTGAAAGCGATTGGCCGGGCTTTTGGTAAGCCGTCATCGTCGATTTATTTCCAGGTGGCGCCGCACGGAGGGGTTCGTCCGGCGCCACGGCGTCGGTCGCGGTTAGCATTGACGCTGTCGGAGCGCGAGGAGATATCCAGGGGGATTGCGGCGCATCGGTCGGCGCGATCGATGGCCAGGTCGCTGGGTCACTCGCCTTCGACGGTGAGCCGAGAAATCAGCCGGAACGGCGGTTATGATCGATATCGGGCGGCGCTGGCCGATGATCAGGCCTGGGCCCGATCTCGTCGCCCGAAACGTTGTAAGTTGGCGGACAGCCCGCGGCTACGGCAGGCCGTGGCGAGAAAGCTCAGATTGAGTTGGTCGCCCGAGCAGATCGCCGGCTGGCTGAAGCGAGCGCATCCTGAAGATGGGTCTTGTCGGGTGTCACACGAGACGATCTATCGCAGCTTATTTGTTCAGGCACGCGGCGTTCTTAAGAAAGAGCTGCTTGGCCATCTTCGATCAAAGCGAACGATCCGCCGATCGAGGCAGGCGGGCCAAAATGGCGATGGACGGGGGCAAATCAAGGATATCATCTCAATCCGCCAGCGGCCGGCTGCTGTTGAAGATCGGGCGGTCCCTGGCCACTGGGAGGGCGATCTCCTGTCCGGGTCGAAGAACAGCTACATCGCGACCTTGGTCGAACGTCATACCCGTTACGTGATGCTGGCGAAGGTGACCAACAAGGACACACAGACGGTCGTTTCTGCGCTCATCAAGCAGGCGAAGAAGCTACCGAACGAGCTGTACAAGTCCCTGACCTGGGACCGGGGCAAGGAACTCGCGGATCATCGACGATTTACGTTGGCGACCGACATCGACGTCTTCTTCTGCGATCCGCAGAGTCCCTGGCAACGCGGCTCCAATGAAAACACCAACGGCTTACTGAGGCAGTACTTTCCGAAGGGGACTGACTTGTCAGTGCACTCCCAAGCTCAACTGAACAAGGTCGCCCGTCAGCTCAACGAACGGCCACGGGAGACCTTGAAATACGAAACCCCAGCAGAGAGATTTAACGCCTGTGTTGCGTCGACCAGTTGAGCCGGCAGTCATTAGCCGACATCCGACGCCGGCTGGCGATGTCCGCTTTACCCCCGAAAGCGGACATCAGAAGTTAGGCCGCGATGTCCGCTAAGTGCCAGTAGCCGACATCGAACGTCCTTATTCGATCACCTCGTCGGCGAGCAACTGGAATGAGTCCGGCACGCTGAGACCAAGGGCCTTCGCAGTTTTCAGGTTGAGCACCAGCTCGAATTTGGTCGGCTGCGTGATCGGCAAGTCGGCGGGCTTTGCGCCACGCAAAAGTCGGGCGACGTAGTCGCCGGCCTTTCGATACTCGTCCCTGACATCGGCGCCATAGGACACCAGGCCGCCGACCTCGACGTAGTCGCGCGAGGCGTAGATTGTCGGCTTGCCTGAGCGTGTGCCCAGCGTCGCGAGCAGACCGAGGTGACTGGTGAAGAACGGGTCGGCGTGGCTCATGATCGCTCCCACAGAATGCCGGGACCAACCGCCAGATGCACAGCGGGGGTGGCCCATGAACCGCTTTACGACGTTGACCTTATGGCCGGCGCCAACATCGAGGTCCTCTATGCGAACCTGCAATCGCCAAGTCCTTCAGCACGTGCCCTGGATGGTTCTGGTCGAGCTGTCGGCCCGGTTTCCTGCCGAACGACGTCCCGCCTGGTCCGTTCGCTACAATCGGCATGCATCGCCTCGCGCTGGATAGCTGCTCCAGGCCGCCACTCGCATCGTTAATGCGGACACAGTGCAGACACGGCAGTTTCTTGAAACGCTACCAGCCACCTAACTAATTGATTTCGTGGTGCCCAGGGGCGGAATCGAACCACCGACACTGCGATTTTCAATCGCAT
>JBJMTO010000153.1:0-68970 GCA_045811665.1 Bradyrhizobium sp. | reverse complement strand
TGCCGGCATCCTGCTCGACCAGACGTTTGCAAAAGCCACCGAAGCCGCTTGGGACAGGGTTTTGAAGGTGCACCTGAAGGGCACTTTCTGTGTCAGCCAGCCTGTGTTCCGCTGGATGCGCGAGAACGGCGGCGGCGTTATCGTCAACACGTCATCGACCTCGGGCCTGATCGGCAATTTCGGCCAGAGTAACTACGGCGCCGCCAAGGGCGGGATATGGGGCCTGTCGAATGTGCTGGCGGTCGAGGGCCGCAAATACAATATCCGCATCTGGACCCTCGCCCCGGGGGCTCTGACCCGTATGACCGCTGACCTGCCGCGCTATATCGAAAATCCCGGCATGGCGCTTGGGCCTGATGGCATCGCTCCGGCCGTGCTATACATGGTCAGCGAATTGTCGGGCGACCAAACCGGGAAAGTCCTGGGCGTGTCCGGGCCGCGCGGGGTGCGCGAAATGCGGATGATGGAAAAGCCAGGCTGGAAACCGCCGCATACGGGATGGCGGGCCGAAGACATCGTCGAACATGCCGATGATATTTTCTTTTCCGAGGAAGAGATCAAGATGGGCGCGCGGCGGTTCTAGCAGTCGGCGCGACGAACCAGGCGCGCGTCGTGAGGAGCCAGGAGAGAAAGAGGCACGAATGACCAAACTCACGCACAAGGCCGAAGGTACTTTTGCCATTGCACCGACTCCTTTTCACGACGACGGCCGTATCGACGAAAATTCAATCGACCGGCTGAGCGACTTCTACGCCCAAGTCGGCTGCGATGGCGTGACCGTGCTTGGCATTCTAGGCGAGGCGCCGAAGCTGGAGGCTTCGGAAGCAGAGCAGGTCGCCAAGCGTTTTGTGAAGCGTGCCGGAAACATGCAGATCATCGTCGGCGTTTCCGCGCCTGGATTCGCCGCCATGCGGTCGCTCGCGCGCGCATCGATGGACGCCGGCGCTGCGGGGGTGATGATCGCACCACCACCGCATTTACGGACGGACGATCAGATCATCGGGTATTTCAAGCAAGCCGTAGAGGCCATCGGCAGCGACATCCCGTGGGTGCTGCAGGACTATCCGCTAACCCTGTCGGTGGTGTTCACGCCTGCGGTGATCCGCACGATCGTAATGGATAATCCCTCCTGCGTAATGCTCAAGCACGAGGATTGGCCCGGACTGGAAAAGATTTCCGCGCTTCGGGGCTTTCAACGGGAAGGCTCGCTTCGGCCGCTGTCGATCCTGACCGGAAACGGCGGTTTGTTTCTGGATTTCGAGATGGAGCGAGGCGCCGATGGCGCAATGACCGGCTATGCCTTTCCCGAATTGCTGATCGACGTCGTCAGGCTCTCAAAAGAAGCACGCCGTGACGCCGCGCACGACCTGTTTGATGCCCACTTGCCGCTGATCCGCTACGAGCAGCAGCCCGGCGTTGGCTTGGCGGTGCGGAAATACGTGCTGCAAAAACGCGGCGTGATCGCCTCGAGCGCGCAGCGCAAGCCGGGCGCAAGCATCACGGCCAAGGCAAAAGTCGAGGTTGACTACCTGTTGTCCCGGGTCGCGCGCATCGACACGCGGGCCAATTTGCAGCCGCAATCGAGCGCGGCGGAGTAAGCTTATGACCGAAATAGCCAAGCCGTCGCGCCCTGCCTCCACGATCCTGTTGCTGCGTGATAGTGCGGCCGGTGAAATCGAGGTTTTCATGATGGTGCGCCACTATGAGATCGACTTCAATTCCGGCGCGCTGGTATTTCCGGGTGGCGCCGTTGACAAGGGTGATCAGGACATTTCAAAGCCGGAGCTTTATTCGGGGGGCGAGGGCCTTGACGCCGCTGCCCTGAGCTTTCGGATCGCGGCGATCCGGGAAACATTTGAGGAAAGCGGCATCCTGCTGGCGCGATCCAGGGGATCGAACGACCTGATCGATCCGAAGAGAGCGAACGAAATCGAAAGTGCTAGTCGCGCGGCGCTGTGCGAGAACAAAACGACATTTCTCAAAGTACTCGCCGACAGCGGATTGTTGCTGGCGCTCGATGAATTGGTGCCGTACGCGCACTGGATCACGCCGGAGGGAATGCCAAAGCGGTTCGACACATGGTTTTTTCTCGCTGCCGCTCCACCCGAGCAGGTCGGCGCCCATGACGGAAAGGAATCCACCGACTCCATCTGGGTGTCGGCGCGCGAGGCGCTCGCAGGCGGCGAGAGCGGACGATTCAAGCTGCCGTTTCCGACCACGCGAAACCTGATCAAACTGGGCAAACAGCCCAGCGTGAAGGCCGCCCTCGATGACAGCAGAGGGCGGTCAGTCGTCACGGTGATGCCGGTGATGACAAAACTCAACGGCGGTCGACAGCTTCGCATCCCGCGCGAGGCCGGCTATGACGGTGAAGTGTTTGAGGTCGGCGCGGCATGATGTAGTGCCGAGCCCCGATCCAGAAGGATTGGCGACTTCGCCGCGCCTGGGCTGAGCCTTCAGAGCATACTTCCACCGCTAGCGAACTGTCGTGACCGCCCAGCGCGTACTGTTCAGCCTCGATCGTCTGCGAGGTGGGACAAACCGGTGAATGAAGCGCACGAGGGAAATCCAGTAGCCGGGAGAGAGATCGCGCTGCTGTTGCTGCTCGCCACATTGTGGGGAGGATCGTACACGCTCATCAAAATCGGCGTTGCGACCATTCCACCGGTCACCCTGATCGCCGCGCGGACGGGGATTGCCGGGTTGCTGTTGCTGGCAATGATGCAAATGCGCGGGTTGCGCCTGCCCAAGGATCGCACGACGTGGTCGCGTTTCATCTTCCAGGCCTGTCTCAACAGCGTCATTCCATGGACCCTGATCGCGTGGAGCGAGCGGACGCTGGATGCAGGGCTTGCGACCATTCTCAATTCAACGTCGCCGATCTTCGCGTTCTTCCTGACCATTGCGATCGCCGGCCGCGCAGCCATAACCCGACGCAAGCTGTTCGGCGTCCTGATCGGGATGGCAGGCATCTGCCTGATCGTCGGCATGCAGGCGCTGACCGGATTTGGCAAACAGCTCAACGCCGAGGTCGCCACCATTGCCGCAACTGTCTGCTACGCAGCCGGCGCCATCTTCGGCCGCGGGTTCAAAGGCCTCGACCCGATCGCGCCCGCGGCCGGATCTCTGCTGGCTGGCGCGGGGATGCTTGTGCCGGCGAGCCTCATGGTGGACCGGCCCTGGATGCTCGCGCCTTCGATGGAGTCGGTACTGGCGCTGCTCGGACTGTCGGCGTTCTCGACCGCGCTGGCCTTCGTCATCCATTTCCGCCTGATCATGACGCTGGGCTCCCTTGGTACGACCGCTCAGGCATATCTGCGGGTCCCGATCGGCGTAGCGCTCGGTGTCTTATTCCTTGGCGAAACCCTGACCTCGACCGCGTGGGCCGGTCTCGCTTGTGTCATAATCGGCGTGGCCGCCATGACCATGCGTCCCGCCCGATCTGCCCTGATTTAGCGCACGATCCTCAAACCTCGTATATATTGCGCCCGATTGGAGCGGGTCTCGATTACCATGCCACCAGCATTCGCAGCGTTCCGGGCGCGGATACGATCGCTCTCGATCGGGCAACTGACGTTTGGCAGCTTCCTCCTGGTGCTGGCGGTCATCGCGGCGACCAGCACCGCGAGCGTCATCGCCATCAAGCACATCGATTCGACGTTTGCCCAATTGCAGCGACTGCAGGTCCTGGGCGACCTGGCCGAGGAGATCGACCGCCGCATGAACGAGCTGCGGCTCGCAGCTCGCGATTTCGTCACCGACCAGGGTGCCCGGCCTGACCGGGTCGGCGAGGCGGCTTCCTCGTTGAGCCAACTCTTGAAGAAGACGCGGATCGAACTCGCGCCCGAGCAGCGCGAAATGATCGACGGCGTTACCGCACGGCTGCAGAATTACCGCGAGGGTATCGAGCGGGTCACGGCCCTGATCGGGCGCCGGGCCGAGTTGATTGCGACACTGCCGCCCGTGCGCGAGCGGTTCGAACAGGCAATCGCCGCGGCGTCCGACAGGACGACGGCCAGAAGCCTGTTTCGTGCGCAGAACCAGTTCGCCGCTGCCTTGCTCGCACGCGATCCCGGACACGCCGAGCAGGCCGCCCAGAGCATGCGGGCGGTGCCGATCGATGACGCCGCGTTACGCTCGGCGGCTGACGCCTACGCCGACACGATCACGGCAATCTCGGCGCTCGAAGCCGAGATCGCCAAACTGGACAAGGAGGTGCTCGGTGCCGAAGGCCGCATGATCGGCCGCGTCACCGAATTGCTGCGCGAGATCAGCACTCGCCAGGGACGAGTTCTGTCGCGCGACTTCGCCCGGACGCTGACGGAGGCGAGGTGGCAGAGCATCATACTCGGCACCGCCGGCATCCTGATCGGGATCTTCGCGGCACTATTTGTGGTTCGGCGCACCGTGCGGCCATTAGACTCCATTGCAAGCTCGATCCGCGCCTTGGCGGCAGGGCAGAAGGACGCCTCGATTCCATCCACGGACGTGGAGAATGAGATTGGCGACATCGCTCGCGCCGCGGAGGTGTTCCGTCGCACCCTCGTCGATGCCGATCGCGCGCGCGAAGCGGCCGTTCATGCGCTCGCAGAGCAGCGGCTCGCGGAAGAAAGCTATCGCAAGCTGTTCGAAGGCTCAGTCGATGGAATATACGTGACCACGCCGGCCGGCGCGCTGCTCAACGCCAACCCCGCACTCGCAAAGATCATCGGGTACGACACTCCAGAGGAGCTGATCCGCGGCATTGGCGACGTCACACAGACGATTTACGTGGATCCGGCGGCGCGGTCGAAATACCGCGAAATGATGCAGCGCGACGGCATGGTGCGCGAATTCGAGTACCAGGTGCGGCAACGCGGCGGGGCGGTGCTGTGGATCTCCGACAGCGCAACTGCCGTACGCGACGAAACCGGCGAGATCATCCGATATGAAGGGACGGTACGCGACATCACCGATCAAAAGCGCGCCGAAGATGCGGTCGCCGAAGGGCGGAGACTGTTGCAACAGGTGATCGACACCGTGCCCGCCGTGATCAACTTGAAGGATAAGCATCTCCGCTACGTCCTCATGAATCGTTACATGGCGCGTATTTTCGACATCGAGCCCGCGGATGCCATCGGGCGTACCACCACCGAACTGATGTCGCGGTATGGTGCGCAGAAGACCGATGAGAACGACAGGCGCGTGCTGGCGCTTGGTAGGGAACTGGGGTTCTATGAAGAGGAATATCCGGATTCATCCGGCGTTCTGCGGCAATGGCTGGTGAACAAGCTACCGCTGCTGAATGCAAACGGGGAGATCGAGAATATCGTCACGGTTGCGATGGACATCGGCGACCGCAAGCGTGGCGAGCAGGAGATGCGCAAGGCCAAAGATGCCGCGGAAGCGGCGTTGCGCAACTTGCGGGAAACCCAGAACTCCCTGATCGAGGCGGAAAAGCTTGCGGCACTGGGGCGGCTGGTGGCAGGCGTGGCCCACGAGGTCAACAATCCCGTCGGCATCAGCTTGACGGTGGCTTCATCGCTGCAGCGCAAGACCTCGTTGTTCGCGGCAGAGGTCGGGCGCGGCGCTCTCAAGCGCTCGAGCCTCAATGACTTTCTCGAAACCAGCCGCGACGCGTCAGCCCAACTGGTGTCGAACCTAAATCGCGCCGCAGAGCTGATCACCTCCTTCAAGCAAGTGGCGGCTGACCGCAACTATTCGGATCAGCGCACATTCGACCTCGGCGACCTTACGGAGCAGGTCGTCATGAGCCTGCGGCCAGGCCTTCGAAAGCACCAGCTGACGCTCAACGTGGACTGCCAGCCCAATCTGACCATGAACAGCTATCCGGGGCCTTACGGGCAGGTGCTGACCAACCTGTTCCTTAACGCGGTCGCCCACGCCTTTCCCGATGGCAAACCTGGAGTCGTGGAGATCCAGGTCAGGGAGGCAGGTAAGGACAAGGTCGAGATCATCTTCTCCGACAACGGTTGCGGAATGTCACTCGACGTACGCCGTCGCGCGTTCGATCCATTCTTCACCACGCGCCGCGATCAGGGTGGTACCGGCCTCGGTCTGCACATCGTTTACAGCATCGTGACTAATCGTCTCGGCGGGCGCCTCAAACTTCAGTCCGAACCGGGGAAGGGGACGCGCATCCAAATCATCCTGCCCCGGGTCGCGCCCATGGAGCAGGCCGCGGAGTAGTGTCTCGCTAGTCGGCGTCGGCGAGTTTGCGCAAAGTCGCCGTGAAGATCTGGCTCGCTTTGCCCACCAGAGCGGTCCCGTTCATGACGCCTGCCGCATCGGTGAAACTGCCGGAAACGCCGATGCCGACCGGGGTCGGCCCACCGAACAGCGGGTTGGCGTCGCCGCTGCGGGTGTGGCCCTGGACCAGCACCTCGCCCTTGAAGGTGCCTCCCTTGGTCGTATACGTGCCGGTGTAAAACAAGTAGGCGTCGCCACCGAGGATCTTGCCGTCTCGGAACATCACTACGCCGCTGCCCTTGCCCGTTCGCCCGTCCTGCAGGCTGACATGGATCGAATAGAGTCCATTTTTCATGTGAGTTGCGTCTTCCGTCACAGCGGAGTCCGAATTTCTTATGCCAAAGCCCAGTCCGCAGCGTCAACACTGGGAAACTCGGGCAGTAGCTATGATCGGCGCACACATTTGCCTGAACGTTGCGTCACCGGCGCAGATTCCCAAAACATAGAGACTAAGGCTCCCGATCAGATGCGATGAAGATGGTGCGGCAACTAGCGACGGTCACCGTGGGCCGGCTCACGCATATTTCGTATCGCGCTCCAAAAGCTCGATCGAGATCCCCTCTGGTCCCCGGATGAAGCAGATTCGAACGCCCGGGCGGATCGTCGTCGGCTCCATGGTGAACTCTACGCCCTTACCTTTGACCTCAGCAGCAACCGCATCGATGTCCTTTACCGCGAGCCCGAAATGGTCGAGGCCGTGATAAGGCGTCACCGGCGGGGTGTTTACGCCATCGCCTGCGGTAACCGGCGCGATGAAGACGTTGGCGCCGCCGAGCTTGACATCGATCCTGCCGGGGCTGCGGATGACCACGCCCCCCAGGACGTCTTCGAGCCAAGCCGCGGTCGCTTCGGGATCGGGACTGCGCAAATGAACATGATCCCAGGTGACTATCGGCATACGAAATTCCGGTTCAAAGGCCTGAACTTGCATGATCTTAATCATCGGGTTCCCCAATGGATATCCCCTTCCTCCCAAGAGGAACCAATCCTGCGGAGCTCCGTTAAAGCGACGGCCGTGCGTTCGCGCGGATGGAGCCGTCCTGACATGCCGTTGGCGAGATATTTTGCCCTGGTTGGTGGCGCTTTGCTCGCGCTGCTTTTCGTTTCGGAAGCATACTTTCCGAAATTGCCGGATTCACGCGTCGGCTCCGAGGTCGACAAATCCATTATAAGGATCCACTCAGACCGAAAATGGCCCGAGCGCATTGTTTTCGACACCACTCGGCCGACCTTCATTCCCGATCGCGCGGCGCAAAACACAGAGTTGCTAGCCTCGGCCCCACCCGCGGCCGAGCTCCCCGTGCGGGAGAGCGCAAGGGATTCGTTTGCGCAATTGCAGTCGTCCGATCGAAGGCAGGCGCAAGTCTCGGAGCCGAAGAAGGTTGAGAAGAAGCTGGTTCGAAAACGCATGATCGCCAAGCGCCGAACTGCTCCACCGATGATGCTGGCGCAACAACCCCCGCAATTCGGTTTCTTCGGGCACAGCACCTGGTAGCTGTCCGCGTCACCATCGACTTTGGCGCGGCAGCGGTTCTGGGCCGTTGACGACATCAAGCACCTGTCCGAAGCGTCGCCCCGGCCAACTTGTTTTAGATGGGTCACTCGCGCGCTGGCGAGTTGAAGCTCAGGCAGCACTGCTGCCACTTCAGATTACTTCTGACACCTAAGCAACCAAACCAAGGCCGGATCGTTTACGCGCATCAGTTAGCCGGAGGAATCTCTCATGCGCGCCGTTGTCTTTGCCGCCGTATTGCTCGGCTCCTCGAGCCTTTGTCCCGTATTCGCCCAGACTCAACAAAACTCTCCTTCGAACCAATCCCCATCGGTGCCGGTTCAGCCAGAGCGCACTCCGCAACAATCCGATCAGTCTCGCGACCAGGATCAGAAGCGCGCCGACGACGTTCGGGTTCGTCCGGGTTGGAGAGCGGAAGAGCGTGATTCCGACCGCATGGATCGCGCAGGTAGCAACGATATGGGGCGCATGAGGGATCAAGCTGGGCATGATCGAGACTGGGACCGCCGCACGGTCGGCCGGAATTGGCGAATGGACGATGACCGGTCGGACCGAGACGACTACCGTCGAGGTTATGCGGATCGCGATAGAGGTTACTACGACAGGGATCAGCCTCGCCGGCGGGTGAAAGTCTGTATCGAGTACGAAGATGGGGACGAGTATTGCCGTTACCGGGATTGAATTTGCAGCTCCCGATGTTGGCGCGCTCGGAGAGATTCGAACTCCCGACCCTCGGATTCGAAGTCCGATGCTCTATCCAGCTGAGCTACGAGCGCAAGAACCAGATCAATGACTTGGCAACAGCCTAAGTTCTAGGCTCCTGTTCGGACATTGAAACGGCGGCCAAACGCAGTTGGCGTCACTCGGTTATCAGAGTTGTGGAACGAGAGCTAGATGCGCTGTTTCGTCATCGGCCGAGGATAATTGGCCGCCCCCAAGAACGGCCGGTGCTGATGGAACGGCGTTCAAAAAAGCGGGTTCTTCCCGTGTATCGAAAGGACATCCCAATGAAATGGATCGCGATTTTGGTGAGCATGTTGGTGGGCGGCTATGCCTTTGCCCAAAGCAGCGGCGGTTCGGCGACCGGAGGCACGTCCGCAAATTCGGCGAGCCCGGGCGGCGCTGCCGGGACTAACGTCACCGGGACGACGCAGACAAGCCAAGGCAAGACCTACGGAAACAGCGCCACCGGTTCGCAGACCGAGGGAACGAACCGCAATCCGACCAACTCCGTCAATGAAAACAGTGTGCCGCAGAACACCGGAAACCCCGGCATACAGAGCGGCAAGGTGAAATAGCCTCGGGTGCGCCTCGAGCCTGCTTGTGCAGAATCAGAAGCAGGGGTGCCTACGGCGATCCTGGGCTCTGTAGGTAGCTGAACCCTGCGCACACGCGTTGTTCGAGGGGCCATCATAATAGGCAAAAGTACCGGGCAGCCGCCCCGGTCCATAATTGTGATTGTAGCTGATCTGGTACGGCAACCCGTAATGGCGACCATGGTGACGGTGGCTGCGCGCCTCCGCCAGCCCCGATGCTATCGTCGATGCGGCCAGGGCCAGAGCGGCAGCCACTTTGAAATGCGTCATCTAAAATCCTCCTTGATAAACATTAGGAAGACATCCTAGGCGATTTCCGGTTCCCGTCGCGGGACTAAACGGCCAGAAATCCAGAAAACCAGCGCTCGACGACGGGTTTTCGAGGCACTTAACCAATTTCCAACACAGTCTGGCCAGAGTTGTACAGTCTCGTCGCCCTGCGGACGGGCTTTTCGCGTGTCCTCCAATATTCGACGGATTCATGCGCATCACGTCTGTTTCCCTGCTGTTTTTGTTGCTGTTGAGCGCGAGCCCGGCGCGGGCCGACCTGCATATCACGCGGGATCACGGGGGCTATGTCGAAGAATACAAATCGAAATATGCGCGCATCCGGGACCGCCGCGAGCGGGTGATCATCGACGGAATTTGCAACTCGGCCTGCACGCTGGTTTTCGGCATCGTGCCGATGAACAGGATTTGCGTGACCCCTCGGGCCAGCCTCGGCTTTCATCAAGCTTATTATGACAAGGCCTTCACCTTCGGTCTGAAGGTCACAAGCGCGGCCGGCACGTCCGACCTGGTTTCGTATTATCCCGATACGGTGAAGGACTGGATCCGCCGCAACGGCGGACTCACCACCGAGATGAAGAAGATCAAGAACGGCATCGAACTCTGGAAGATCGTCGATCCCTGTCCCGACGAATTTTGATGCAGTCGTGATTGCTAGAAAGTCACCACGCTGCGAATGGATTCGCCGCGCTTCATCAACTCGAAGGCGGTGTTGATCTCTGCCAGCGGCATCACGTGGGTGATCATCGGATCGATCTGGATCTTGCCCTGCATGTACCAGTCGACAATCTTCGGCACATCGGTACGCCCCCGGGCGCCGCCAAACGCGGTGCCCTTCCAAACCCGGCCGGTCACGAGTTGGAAAGGTCTGGTCGAAATTTCCGCGCCCGCAGGCGCAACGCCGATGACGATCGACTGACCCCACCCGCGATGACAAGCCTCCAGCGCCTGACGCATCACGGTGACGTTGCCGGTGCAGTCGAAGGTGTAATCGGCCCCGCCGATCTGATCGGCACCCGACTTGGTCATCTCGACCAGGTGAGGGACGAGATCCTTCCCCAAGTCTTTTGGGTTGACGAAGTCCGTCATGCCGAAGCGCTCGCCCCAGGCCTTTCGGTCATTGTTGATGTCAACGCCGATAATCATGTCGGCACCAGCAAGCCGCAAGCCCTGAAGCACGTTCAGCCCGATGCCACCGAGACCGAATACGATGGCCTTCGCGCCTTGCTCCACCTTCGCGGTGTTGATGACGGCTCCAATGCCGGTCGTCACGCCGCAACCGACGTAGCAGACTTTTTCAAACGGCGCGTCCTGCCGTATTTTCGCAACCGCAATCTCCGGCAGTACGGTGTAGTTGGCAAACGTCGAGGTGCCCATGTAGTGATGGATGGGCTTGCCGTCGATCGAGAATCGCGAGGTGCCGTCGGGCATCAGGCCTTGGCCCTGCGTGCCTCGGATGGCCGTGCAGAGGTTGGTCTTGCGCGATAGGCACGACGGGCATTGGCGGCATTCGGGCGTGTACAGCGGAATCACGTGATCGCCCTTCTTCACGCTGACGACGCCCCGCCCGACGTCGACGACCACTCCCGCGCCTTCATGGCCGAGAATCGCGGGGAATAAGCCTTCGGGATCTGCGCCGGACAGGGTGAATTCGTCGGTGTGGCAGACGCCCGTGGCCTTGATTTCCACCATCACTTCGCCGTCACGCGGGCCCTCGAGTTGAACAGTGGTGATTTCCAATGGCTTCCCAGCGGCGACGGCTAGGGCGGCGCGAACATCCATGGCGTTTCCTCGTTTCTCGACAGGCGTGTTTTGGAGGTTATGTCATACGGCCCGGGCGGCCCCGCGCAAATTGACGTTGCCGCTGAGCATACGATCAGGCAGTCAGAGCGGCAAATGAATCATGCCTTCGATAGTCTTGCCGCGCGTGCGGCCCCGGCGATTTTTGTCCTGCTCTGGAGTACCGGGTTTATCGGCACCAAATACGTTGTGCACAATGCCGATCCGCTGACTTATCTCGCGATCCGGATGGCATTGGTGGTCGGACTCATGGCAGTCATTGTTGCGATAGCGCGACCGCAATGGCCTGACCGCATTGGAGTGGCCCACAGCGTTGTAGCCGGCATTCTTGTGCATGGGTTTTATCTGGGCGGGACCGCGATTGCGATCGCGCATTCCGTTCCCGCCGGCCTCTCCGCGCTGATCCCGGGCCTGCAACCCATCCTGACCTCGACGATCGCGAACCGATGGCTCGGCGAACGCGTCACGCCGCTGCAATGGACCGGGTTGCTGCTGGGACTCGCCGGCGTAGTGTTGATCCTGCACAATCGTCCGATGAGCGGCGATGCCGGTTGGGGCTGGCTGGCCTCGGGCGTCTCGCTGATCAGCATCACCTTGGGTACGCTTTACCAGAGACGCTACTGCGGAAAGATCGACTGGCGTGCGGGCAATCTCGTCCAATACATCGGCGTCACGATCTTGTTCGCGCTCGCCGCGTGGATGTTCGAGGACAGGGTGGTGCATTGGACGACAGAATTCGTCTTTGCACTCGCCTGGCTGGTCGTAGTTCTTTCGATCGGCTCGATTGGACTCTTGTACTGGCTGATACGGCGTTCGGCAGCGACTGCCGTAGCGAGCCTGTTCTATCTGGTGCCAGCCGTTACGGCCGTCATGGCATACCTATTGTTCGGCGAACGGCTCGACCTCATCGCCATAGTTGGCATGATCGCCTGTGCCGGCGCAGTGCTGGTGGTAAACCTGCGGTTCTGAGAAAACGAAGCCTCTGGCTAAAACAAAAGCCTCCGGCTTTTCACCGAAGGCCTCTGCGCGAGAACAACGTCGGGAATCAGCGCCTCGACTTCTTGGATTTCTTCTTTGAGGATTTGGATTTCTTCGCGGCTTTCTTTGTAGATTTTTTCGCGGATTTCTTTCCGGCCTTCTTGGCCGACTTCTTCGCCGAAGATTTCTTCGCAGACTTCTTGGCGGCCTTCTTGCCTTTCTTGGCTTTCTTTGGCGCTGCTTTCTTAGCCTTGCTCGCCGTCTTCCTTCTCTTTTTGGCTGCTGGCCTTGCGGCTGCTGCCGGCGCCTCGGCCGGGCCGCTCGCGTCTGTCATCTCTTCAATCGGTTTCTCGTCGTCCATGTCGTCCCCCAGGGTTTATCGAAGTCGCAACGATAACCGGATTCCCGGAGGTGTCAAAGTGGAGGCGACGCAGCTAGGCCGGGCGGATCGTTGAATAGGCTTTGAGCGCGCGCGCTCGCCCCGTCTTGTGGTCGATGATCGGAGCCGGATACGTCCTGCCCAACTCCAACCCGGCAGCCTTGAGTTCGATCGGAGTAGCGGTCCAGGGCTGATGGATCACGGGGGCTGGCAATCGCTCCAACTCCGGTACCCATCGCCTGACATACCGGCCATCGGGGTCGAACTTCTCGCCCTGGAGGATCGGATTGAACACCCGGAAGTAGGGAGCGGCATCCGCGCCTGAGCCGGCCACCCATTGCCAGTTCGCTGGATTACTACCGGGGTCTGCGTCGACCAGCGTGTCCCAAAACCATTTCTCGCCTTCGCGCCAGTCGATCAGGAGGTGCTTGACCAGGAACGACGCCGCCACCATTCGGACCCGGTTGTGCATGATTCCGGTGCGCCAGAGTTCGCGCATACCGGCATCGATAATGGGGTAGCCGGTTCGCCCGCGTTGCCAGGCCCGGAGCGCTTTTTCGTCCTGTCGCCATGGAAACGCGTCGAACGAGGGCTGTAGATTGCGCTTCTCCAGATCGGGTACGTCGAACAGCAGATGGCGACAGAATTCGCGCCAACCCAACTCAGAGAGGAACTTATCGGCGTCGCCGGCGAGGGCAGGGGTATTCGCCGACGCGAACCGGCCTGCCTGCCAGAGTTGCCGAGCGCTGACCTCACCGAATCGCAAGTGCGGAGACAGCCGCGAGGTGCCGGCTCGATCGGGGCGGTCGCGCCCACTCGCATAGCCAGCTAGCCCTTTCGCAAGGAATTCGCTGACTCGCTCACCGCCGGAAGCTTCGCCAGGCCTCCAGGTTTCCCGCAAGCCGCTAGCCCAGTCGGGGCCGGAAGGTTCGAGTCCCCAGTTCTCGATCTGGTCGCTTGCAAGGTCCGGGAGCGCACACAGCGCCTTTGGTGCGGGCAGCGGCTCTGGTGGATCGCCCAACGCCTGCAATCTCTTCCAAAAAGGTGTGAATACGCGCAACCCGCGCCCATCCTTGTTACGGATACGGTCAGGGGCGACCAGGAGATCGCTGGGAAGGCGGTGGGGGGCGGCGCCAGTTGCCTCCAGCGCCATAGCGACTTCATCGGCGACCGCGCGATGTGGCGCCTGCTCGACTTCATTCCAGAACACCGCGCCAACACCGCGTTCGCGTACAATCTCCGCGATGACCGTTGCTGCCGGACCTCTCCGCAGGACCAGGGGTGCGCCCAGCAAGGCGAGACTGTTTTGCAAGGCGCGTAGCGACTGCGCCAGCCACCACCGCGCCGCGCCCCCGAGCGGGCGGGCATTCGGCGCGCGCAGCGGGGCGCTCGATTCATCGAACACGTAAAGGCAGATCACCGGGCGACCGGTCTGAGCCGCGGCTTGCAAGGCGGGATGATCGGAAACGCGAAGACTGTCGCGAAACCAAACGATGCAAGGTAAAGCGGATCTGTCGGCCATAGGGCGATCAACTCGGGATCCGCGCTTCAGGTCCGCGCCGAACTGAATTTGACCGCACCCACTTACCCCTCAAGTAATCGCGCGGAAGCGGATCAGTTGTGACAGTCACGGCGGGCCGGCGCGTTGGCGCGCCGACCCTTTGGCTTGGCAGTCGCTTAAGGCTACTTCGGCTGGGGCACTATCCGGATGTATGGCTTGGGCGACTTCCAGCCTTGCGGATAGATCGTCTTCGCTTCGTCGTCGCTGACCGAGCCCGCGATGATGACGTCGTCACCTTGCTTCCAGTCGGCGGGCGTAGCCACGCGATGCTTCGCGGTCATTTGCAGCGAGTCGATTGCCCGCAGGATTTCCTGGAAATTGCGGCCGGTCGTCATCGGATAGACCAGCACCAACTTGATCTTCTTGTCAGGGCCGATGACAAATACGTTGCGGACCGTCTGGTTGTCGGCAGCAGTCCGTGCACCGGCATCCCCTGAGGTCGAAGCCGGAAGCATGTCGTACAGCTTGGACACGTTGAAATCGGTGTCACCGATCATCGGATAATTCGGCGCTGCGCCCTGCGTTTCCCGGATGTCCTCGGACCATTTTGAGTGCTTGTCGACGGGATCGACGCTAAGGCCCATCAGTTTGACGCCGCGTTGGTCGAACTCTGGCTTCAGCTTGGCCAATGCGCCGAGTTCAGTCGTGCAGACGGGGGTGAAATCCTTTGGGTGCGAGAACAACAGGGCCCAGCCGTTGCCGATCCAATCATGGAATCTGATTTTCCCTTCCGTGGTTTCGGCTTCAAAATCCGGGGCGACAGCGCCTATCTGAAGAGCCATATAACACCTCATGCTTTCGAGTGCGGGGCAAGTTTTCATCCAAAGTATAGGGACCGGAGCAGCTTATGTGAACGGGTGCCCGAAAAAGGTCAGATTTTCTCCGGGAGCCCTGGGTTCTTAGCATCTTGTTTTGGTTCGTGCCTGTGCGGCAAAACAATCGCTGTCGCCGCCGGTTGCCCTCATTGGCGCCGCTAAAGAGGATCATGGGCTGTCGCTCAGACAGTGTTCGAACCCTGATCATCGCCATAGTGTCAAATGAGCGACGGATCGAACGGCAGTGGGAAGTTTTCGAATCTTAACCGGTCGTTTACGCGGGGTATGGAAATGCTGACCCACAAAAAAGATCGAGAATAGCGCCAATGACTGCCCTGCCCAATGCCGCCGAAACAATAGGCGCACTCGAAACGACTGCGATCTCCTGTCGTGACAGCGCTGCCCAAGCTCTCAGCGTGGTCCGTGATGGCGTAATCACAGGCGAAGGTCCGACCACCAGGGGCCGCATGCATTTTTCCCGCGCGCTCGATACCTTTGACGCCGCGTGGTGCGAGCGCATCCTGACGGCGACTGCGGTCGATGATCAGCCGGTCAGCCGCGCCGAAGCCGAGGCATTATTCGAGATCAACGACGCGGCGGCCGAGCGGAGCGATAACGGGCGTTTCGATGATCTGCTGGCAAAGGCGGTGGTGCACCATGCCGCCTCTGCCTCAGGTCTGCCAGTCCCGCCGCGCACACTTGCGCTGTCGGCCGAAACCGCAATGGAAAGCTGGGCGCCAATCCGGGCTATCGGGGTCGACACCGAAGTGCTGGAGTGGATTGCCGGCCAGATGCGCGGCAAGCGCCGTACGAATCGCGCGTTGATGTCGCTTGTCGCGACAATTATCGGCGCAGCAACGCTGCCGCTGGCGCAACTACCCGGCGTGCTTGACATCGGTCTGTAAGTCAGACCCGCCGGTTGCGAGATCGGGGGATTACCTTCGAGCCGTTTTTTGCTTGCCGCCTTCGGCATCCAGCCCGACGGTCCGGCCTGGAAAACCCGCAGCATCGAAATAGCGCTGCTTCAACACGCGCTGAAAGTTCAGCACCGTGCGAAGGCCGTTGGCCGAAGGTTGCGACTTGAGCGTGCCGGAATACGCCCGGGGCGTTTCGCCGTTCGGCATCGCCTCCGTGATCACTCGCCCCAACAGTTTGCCCTTGTGCTTTGGGTTCAGACCGAGGAGCTTCGCCGCGGTTGCGCCGACGTCGGCATTACTGACCGGGAGCGGATCGATAAATCCGCTCTTGAAGTCCGGGCCGATCGCCGCCATGAAATTCAAAGTGTCGCCGCGGCCAAAACTGCCATGCATGCCCTGTCCCTGGCGGAGCACGGTGTCGGCGACCTCGACGGAGCAATTGGTCGGCTGGTCGCATCCCGCCACATAAGAACGGAAGTTGACGACGATGGACGGAGTAGGTGTCACCGCTGTGCCCTTCAATCCGAGCTGTGACAATGGCAACGTCCCAGGGAAGCGGCCAAGATCGTCGTGCACGAACAGCCCACTGACGTAATCCTGCTCCAACAGCGCGTTGATCGTGCGTCGCGCCAGCTTGCGGTCCTGGTTCGGCAAATAGATCAGGTCTGAACCGCCGTTGGTCGCGACTACAAGCTCGGGCTTTTCGGGATTGCTTCCCAACAAGCCATTGCCAGCCTTGGGGTGCTCGTTGGCAGCGACCGGTGCATTCTTGTTGTTGGGATCGAACAGCGGCAGCTCGAGCGCTTTCGCAAGGTCGATGGCAACAAAGCCCATCGGCAGGAAATCCTTCGGGGTGTCCTCGTAGGTGATCTTGGCCGATGGACTCGTTTTGCTTTCCTTGGAGATGGTCGAGAAGCCGTGATCGGCAGCGATCATGATGTTGGTGCTGGCGGCGAGACCGAGATCGTCAAGCGCCTTGCGCAACTGGGCCAGATTATCATCCGCATTTTTGATGCCTGCGAGCGAGGTAGGGCCGTTGATGCCGGGGACCACGGTGTTGAGACTGTCGCCGTTGTTGTGCTGACTGCCATCGGGATCGCGAGACCAGAACACCAGCACAAAAGGTTTTCCGCGCGCCTTGAACATGGGCAGCACGATCTTGCTGGCCACATCAGCGAAATATGCCTGCTGGGCGGTGTTCGGCACCACCGTGCCGGGCGTCTTGGCATCTCCAGCCTTGCGATTGTCGCCTCGCGGAGGCGTCGCGAGCGGGAGATTGGCCTTTGTCAGTGCCGTCTTCATCTCCTCGGAGAGTGCAACGCCGTTCTCCCCGCCGGTGGCATCATCCATCACGATCGAATGAAGGCCCTCGTCCCCCGGCTTGTCGGTATGATCGAACATGAAGGTCGGACCGACCTTGCCGATTGCCGCGGTGCTGAAGCCGTTGGCGCGGGCCATTTTCAGCACGGTGTCCTCGTTCAGGTAGTCACCGCCAAAATGCGCATTGACGTCGGTAATCACCGGGTTGACCTCGAGGAACGGCGTCACCGTGCCGTGCGCGGGCCCCACCGGATAGCCGGTATAGATCGTGTTGGAGAAATCGCCGGTGTCGCCGAGGTAGTGGCCGGTGGCCATCGCGGATGCGTTCGCGGTCGTGAAGGTCGGAAACAGCGAGTGGGAATTCTTGAAATTTACTCCTTTGTCGCGGACCTCCGCCATCGCCGGCGCGGTCTGGGGCGTCACGATCTGCCCACGCAGTCCGTCCGGGACGTACAAAATGAGGTTGTGAGGCGTGTTGTTCTGGCCGAGCGCCGCACTGGCACATAGAACGGTCATGCCAGCGGAAAGCAACAGGCTTGAGCGACGCATTAAATCTCCCCCAGATGAAGCAAAGTCCGGCTATACCGTTGCCTCTGTTTACTTTTGCTGTACGACAGAATTGTTACATCCGCCAGCGCGTGCCAGATTGCGGCTCCGGGCCGCGAGGGCCGGATCCCGCCTCAAAGGTTGCAAACAAGCAAGCCCATGTTCAAACGAATTCTGATAGCCAATCGCGGCGAGATCGCCTGCCGGGTCATCAAGACTGCCCGGCGGATGGGGATCGAGACGGTCGCGGTTTATTCCGAGGCGGACCGCGATGCGCTACATGTCGAGATGGCTGACGAGGCCGTTCTCATCGGGCCGCCGGCCGCCGCCGACAGCTATCTGGCGATCGACAAAATCATCGAGGCCGGTCGCAAAACAGGCGCGGAGGCTGTACATCCCGGCTACGGTTTTTTGTCGGAGCGCGAGTCGTTTCCGCGTGCGCTGAGCAAGGCCGGGATCGTCTTCATCGGCCCCAACGCCGAGGCCATCGCCGCGATGGGCGACAAGATCGAATCCAAGAAGGCCGCGGCCAAGGCTAACGTCTCCACAGTACCCGGCTTCCTCGGCGTGATCGAGGACGAAAAGCACGCCGTGAGGATCGCAGATAGCATCGGCTATCCCGTTATGATCAAGGCCTCAGCGGGAGGCGGCGGCAAGGGGATGCGCATCGCGCATTCGACTGGAGAAGTGGCGGAAGGATTCGCTCTTGCGAAAGCAGAGGCCAAGGCTTCGTTCGGCGACGACAGGGTTTTCATCGAGAAGTTCATCGTCGATCCTCGTCACATCGAAATTCAGGTGCTAGGCGACAAGCACGGCAACATCATCTATCTCGGCGAACGCGAATGTTCGATCCAGCGCCGCAATCAGAAGGTGATCGAGGAAGCGCCATCACCCCTGCTGGACGAGACCACACGCCGTCAGATGGGCGAGCAGGCGGTCGCGCTTGCCCGCGCGGTGAACTACGACTCCGCCGGCACTGTCGAATTTGTTGCTGGCCAAGACAAGAGTTTCTTCTTTCTGGAAATGAACACGCGTTTGCAGGTCGAACACCCCGTGACCGAACTCGTCACGGGGATCGATCTTGTCGAGCAGATGATACGCGTAGCCGCTGGGGAAAAGCTGTCGCTCGCGCAGAAGGACGTCACGTTGACCGGATGGGCTGTGGAGTCGCGGGTATACGCCGAGGATCCGTTCCGCAATTTCCTACCATCGATAGGGCGCCTGGTGAAATATCGTCCGCCCATGGAGGGCACGATCGGCGGCGTCACAGTGCGAAACGATACCGGCGTGCAGGAAGGCGGCGAGATTTCGATCTATTACGATCCGATGATCGCCAAGCTCGTGACCCACGCGCCTTCGCGCGCAGCAGCTATCGAGGCGCAGGCCACCGCGCTTGATTCGTTTTACATCGACGGCATCCGCCACAACATTCCTTTCCTCTCTGCGCTGATGCTGCATCCGCGCTGGCGCGAGGGTAAACTTTCGACCGGGTTCATCGCCGAAGAGTTTCCGAAGGGATTTGCGGTACGCAATCCCGAAGGCGAGATCGCGCGCCGGCTGGCGGCCGTTGGCGCCGCCATCGACCACGTGCTCGGCGAGCGCAAGCGGCAGATTTCCGGCCAACTGACCGGCCGACCGGTGCAGCGGGAACGTCGGCGCTCAGTGTGGCTGGACCGTGCGGAAATTGCGCTCGACATCGCGCGGGAAGCCGACGGCCTGACAGTCCGCTTCGCCGGCCCCGACGGTGCACTCGGTAGTGCCCACGTTCTGTCCTCGCCCTGGAAGCCCGGCGACCCTGTCTGGCAAGGCACGATAGACGGTCATTTGGTTGCCATGCAGGTGCGTCCGATCGCCAACGGGATCCGGCTCGCGCATCAGGGATATGAGGTCGCAGTCAACGTATTCACCGAGTCCGAAGCGGGCGCGGCGCGACTGATGCCGGTCGGCGCCAAAGCGGATAGCGGCAAAAAGCTGCTGTGCCCGATGCCGGGACTGGTGGTGTCCATTGCCGTCGCCGAGGGCCAGGAGGTGAAGGCCGGGGAAACACTGGCCGTGGTCGAAGCGATGAAGATGCAGAACGTGCTTCGCGCCGAGCGGGATGGCAAGGTGAAGAAGATTCACGCGGCCGCGGGCGCTACTCTGGCCGTTGATGCTTTGATTCTGGAATTCGCTTGAGGCCGACACGTGACGTCGGCTCCGGCCTTGCTCGCTCGTTGAACTCGTCGCGATGATCGGCTCATAAGAGGTTCCCCATGGCCTTCCGCAAGCGACGTGAAGAGTTCCGTTCGATCCTGTCGGGAGCGACCTGCGTTCGCCCGGCATCGGTGTACGACGCGATTTCGGTCCGCATCGCCGCCGACCTCGGTTTCGAGCTCGGCATGTTGGGCGGGTCGGTGGCTTCACTCGCCATACTGGGCGATCCCGACGTCGCCCTGATCACGTTGACAGAGCTCGCCGAGCAGATGCGGCGGATCTCGCGCGCCGCGGCATTGCCGGTGCTGGTCGATGCCGACCACGGATATGGCAACGCGCTGAACGTCCGCCGTACGATCGAGGAGTTGGAAACGGCGGGGGCGGCCGGTCTTACAATAGAGGACACGTTGCTGCCGCAACCCTTTGGCCAAAGCGGAACCCAACTGATCTCGCTCGAAGAAGGTGTTGGCAAGATGAAGGCCGCCTTGGACGCGCGCCGGGATCGCTCGCTCGTGATCATGGGCCGGACCGGTGCCGCGTCGATCACGAATGTGGAGGATGCGATCGTACGCGCCTCCGCCTATGAGGCGACCGGGGTCGATGCGCTATTCTTCACCGGGATCAAAAGCCGCGCGCAACTCGAGGCTATCAGGGGCGCAACCAAACTGCCGATCGTTTTGGGAGGAGCGCCGGAAGACATGTCGGACTTCGGATATCTCAGAACGCAACGGGTGCGGATCGCATTGCAGGGTCACGCGCCATTCGCCGCTGCGGCACAGGCCGTTCACGAAACGCTCCGGGCGTTGCGCGAGGGTTTGCCGCCTAAGGAGTTGAAGGGCCTTGCATCGCCCGCGCTGACCGCGCGACTGACGCGGGAAGCAGAGATGCGGGCCCGCAGCAGCGAATTTCTCGGGCTGCAGAAATAGATGAGCAGCGCGGTCCGTCAGGTGACAATCACTGGTCAGGTCCAAGGTGTCGGCTACCGAGCATGGGTTGAACACAGGGCGATGGGGCAGGGCCTCGAGGGCTGGGTCCGTAACCGCCGGGATGGCAGCGTGGAAGCATTGTTTGCAGGTCCACCCGAGGCGGTGTCGGAAATGATCGCTTCGTGCCAGCACGGGCCCTCGGCGGCACAAGTGGCAGCGGTATTTGAGGAAGGTGCAAAGCCTGCCGCGTTGGGCCTGCGACGGCCTGGCGAGCGGTTTTCGGTATTGCCGACCGTGTAAGCCGGGGCTTTTTTACCACAATGCAGGAACTTCTTGCCTGCCACTGGAACCATTTGGACCGGCCGCGCTCTTAACCTGGACAGTTTTGCCGTGAATGGATCGGCCTCGTCGGGGGCGATGCCGGTACATTCACGGCGCGACTCCTGCGCACCCAAGGAACTCCTGGAACCGGTAGGTAAGGGATCACGCGATGAACATCCAGGAACGACCTGCGCCGGAGCTCGCAGGATTCGAGGCGCTGGCGCTTGCCGCCTGGCAGAACCCTTCCGCCGCGTTTCTCGATCAGCTCCCGGTCGCGATTTACGCCTGCGATGCGGCCGGACGAATCCTCTGGTTCAACGCGCAAGCCGTGGCCTTGTGGGGAAGGGCGCCCCGGCTGCGCGATCATGGAGAGCTGTATTGCGGATCTTACGGGTTTTGGCGGGACGGGCAAATCGCGACGCCGGAACAGACCCCGGTTGCGCAGGTCCTCCGAACCGGCGCGCCGGTCCGCGGTGCTGAGGTCAGCTTAGAGCGGCCAGATGGTTCACAAGTTCGCGTGCTCGCCTACGTCGCTCCGGTCGACGACGAGGACGGCAGGACTGTTGGAGCGATCGCCTGTTTACATGAGTGCGTCCCGGCCGCTGAATTGGGAACACGCAAACTGGAAGATCGGGACAGCGCCGGTGAGGATCGACTTGCGCTTACGTATGAACGTCTTGGAGCCGGAATTGTTGAAGTCGACGGGAACGGCCGAATTCTACGCGTCAACCGGCAGCTCTGCGAGCTTACGGGTTATTCAGCGGCGGACCTGTTGGGGCGCACCATCTTCCAGGAAACGTTACCTGAGGATGTGGACCGCGATCTCGAACAGTTCCGGCGCCAGCGCACTGGAGAAATCGATCGTTACTCGATCGAGAAGCGCATCTATCGCAACGACGGAAGCAACTTTTGGGCGGAAGTAACTTCCTCGAGCGTCACCGACGGCGCGGGCAAGTTCCTGTATGCCGTGCGCGTTCAGCACGACATCAGTGGTCGCAAAATTGCCGAGCGGGAACTCGCGCGGCGGATGCATGAACAGGCAGCCCTTTTTGAGTTCTCCGATCGGCTCCAGTACGTCACGTCAGCGCAAGAAGTCCATCAAGCTGCACTGGATGCGATCGCGCGCGGGCTCGACTGTCAGCGGACCGCTATTCTCCTGTTCGACGATTCCGGAGTCATGCGCTTCGTGGCCTGGCGCGGTCTTTCGGAAATCTACAGGCGCGCGGTGGAAGGACATTCGCCCTGGAGCAGAGACGAACAGAATGCCCGTCCTGTGTATTTCGAGAACGTTGCAACCTCCGAGCTGACAGGTGACCTGAAGGAAACTGTTGCGCGTGAGGGGATCAGTGCGGTTGCCTTTATCCCGATCCAGCAAGATGGTCGGCTGATCGGCAAGTTCATGGCGTATTATGATGCCCCCCACACGTTTTCCGATCCGGAGGTAGATGTCGCCCTTACTCTGGCGCGCCAGCTAGGCTTCAGTCTGGCTCGCCTTACGGCCGAGGAAGCCAGACGGAGCGCGGAACGCGGCGCGCTGCAGTTGGTATCGATCGTCGAGTCGTCCGACGACGCCATCATCAGCAAAGATCTGAACGGCATCATCCAGACCTGGAATGCGGGCGCGGTGCGCCTGTTCGGCTACACCGAAGAGGAAGCCGTAGGGCAGCCGGTCACGATGCTGATTCCGGCCGAGCGTCTCGACGAGGAGCCCGGCATTCTGGCTCGCCTTCGGCGCGGGGAACGTATTCATCACTACGAAACGGTTCGGCGACGCAAGGATGGGAGCTTCGTGGATATATCGCTTACGGTTTCCCCCGTTAAGGACGGTCGGGGACGCGTTATCGGGGCTTCGAAGATCGCGCGCGACATCAGCGAACGTAAGGAATCGCAGCGTCGGCTCCTCGAAAGCGAGCAACGCCTACAGGCGCTGCTCGCGGCCGTTCCGGCGGCCATTTACACGACAGATGCGAACGGCAGAATCACCTACTTCAATGAAGCGGCTGTCGAGTTGGCGGGGCGCACGCCCACATTGGGTAGCGACGAATGGTGCGTCACCTGGAAACTATTCAATCCGGACGGTACGCCGCTTCCCCACGATCAATGCCCGATGGCAGTTGCCCTGAGAGAAGGTCGCGCGATACGCAACGCGGAGGCTGTTGCCGAGCGGCCAGATGGCACGCGAATTCCGTTTATTCCATTCCCGACACCCTTGCGGGACACCTCGGGCAAGGTTGTTGGCGCGATCAATATGCTGGTCGACATCAGTGAGCGACGGCAGGCGGAGTCGCAGCAGCGTTTACTGCTCAATGAACTCAACCACCGCACCAAGAACAACATGCAAATGCTGCAGTCGTTGCTGTTCACCGCAGCAAAGCGAACCAGGAGCGATGAAGCTCGCCAGGTGCTCGGTGAAGCCAGTGGACGAATCGCGGCGATGGCTGCGGCGCAGCGCGTGCTCTACGGTACGACAGATGCCAACCATTTTGGCGCGAACGAATTCCTCGGAGCGGTTTGTCAGACCGTCCAGCAAACTTTGCCCCGTGACATCAAGATCATCTACCAGCCGGGGAGTGGCGTACTCTCCAACGATGTGGCGATGCCGCTGGCGCTGATACTCAACGAGCTTGTCACGAACGCGGTCAAACACGGGCTTAAAGACCGAGCTAAAGAGACGGTCCGGGTCGGATTGGCTGAAAAGGACCGAGAATTCGAGTTGTATGTCGAAGACGACGGGGAGGGGTTCGACTTGGACGCCGTGCGAACCGGTTCGTCAGGATTGCAGCTCGTCATCGGGTTAGCGCGTCAGCTCCATGGCGCTTTCGAGGTCACGCGAACGCCCGCTTCCAGAGCCGTTCTGCGATTTTCACCGGGTAGGCCCTCGTGAGGTTTAACCACATGAGGCCATCAGGCCACCCGGCCCCCGAGCACGTTGCGCTGCCGCCGGTTTCGCCCGGCAACTCCAGATCGCCGGCCAGCTCGAACGAGCCATCCGAAACCAGCCAGGAAAAAACGCGCATTCTCGTGGTCGAGGATGACTTTCTGATCGCGCTGAACACGGAAGCCGCGCTCACGGAGGCGGGGTTCGAGGTAGTTGGGAGCGCCACGACCGCGGAAGAAGCAGTAGCCTTGGCCAAGGCGCAGAACCCCTCGCTCGCGGTCATGGACATACGGTTGGCAAGCGGGCGGGACGGCATCGATGCAGCCCGCGAGCTTTTCAAGGAAATGGGTATCCGCTGCATCTTTGCGACCGCGCACGACGACCCACATACCCGCAAGCGCGCCGAACCATACGCTCCGCTCGGATGGCTGGCGAAGCCATACACGACTGCCTCCCTGGTCTCGTTGGTGTCGGAAGCTCTCTCCAGTCTTGATTGAGCGGCTCGCCGGAACAAGATTGTTGCTTTCAGTCAGGCACCGAACAGACAGCCATTTCGGGCGCCCCCTAGTTTTGCCTGGCGACATTACCCGTCCATAGGTCGACCCCGAACCCTTGCCCACCCACCGTCCGCAGTGTTCGCGTTGCAAGCGCGGATGATCACCTTGCCATTGCGTCGGGACCACAAGGGTTCGGCCGCCGTATGTCCTCGCTAACGAAAGCGACGTGAGAGAAGAACAAGCAAATTTTCCATCCAGTAAACCAGCGGCCGGTCCCCATGTCTCGAGAGAAGAAAGACCAACCTCCTAAGCTAGACCTAGATGCGGAAGCGGTCTCCGCGCTGGAAGCGGCGCGCAACATGAAGCCGGGCCCAGAGCGGACAGAGGCCATGAAGCGGGCAGGAATCCTGAGAAACGCCGCCGACCTCCAGGGATTGTTTTTCGCAAAGCGGGGTCGGCCGGCGAAGACATGACACAGCTCACACCAACAGCCCGGAGGACGAGGGCCATGACGATTGCCGAGCGCTTTGACATGAGAACCCTGGCCAACATGGAAGTTGCCCTGGAGCGCGCCTGCAAGGTCCTCGCGATCGGCAGCGAGCAGCACGACACCAGACGGCGTATCGCCAGCAAGATACTCGAATGTGCGGAGAGCGGCGAACGTACCCTCGGTGCGTTGACCGAGGCGGGGCGGGTGGCGGCGAGCGAACTTAGCGCGACGCACGGGGTCTAGCCGTCGGCACACAGGGCACGTTTTGCTTACCGCCTCTATCCGTTTATCGGATGTTAGAAACTTTCTTGAGACCGTTCCTCCTCGACGGGACCAAACACCTCCTGAAAGGTCCGCCGCAGCGTCAGGTCGACTTCCCTCATCGGCGTCGCACGGCCGAGATCGCCAAGGCTGGTGACACCGTACCGCGGATCCGACACCCCGCAGGGCACGATCGCATCGAAGTGGCTCAGGTTCGGCTGCACGTTGATCGAGACTCCGTGGAAGGACACCCATCGCCTCAGCCGCACGCCGATCGCCGCGATCTTGTCTTCGCAGCCATCGCCCTTGTCCGGCCGACTCACCCAGACACCAATCCGATCCTGGCGCCGTTCGCCGTGCACATCCCAAGCACCGAGTGTCCTGATGATCCATTCCTCAAGGCTGGCGACATAGGCCCTCACGTCAGGCCGCCGTCGCTTCAGGTCGAGCATCACATAGGCAACTCGCTGGCCCGGGCCGTGGTAGGTTAGTTGTCCGCCTCGGCCCGCCGCAAAGACCGGAAAGCGAGGGTCGAGGAGGTCATGAGGCGTGCCGCTGGTCCCCGAGGTGTAGATTGGGGGGTGCTCCAAAAGCCACACCATCTCCGGCGCCTGCCCCGCCGCGATTGCCGCGGCGCGGGCCTCCATGGTGGCAACCGCCTCCGGATAGAGGACCGGCGAGGCCGATATCAGCCATTGAACTGCCCGGCCGCGGTCGCGCTCTGAGAGCCGCATCAGATCAGAGGTTTGGCGGTCATTAACCATTGGCTAACCATAACGTGGTGATGTCGCGCCACGCAATTTTGCACTTGTCCTCAGTCTGGTCCTGCCGTGCCAACCCTCGATAAAGTCAGTGTAGACCTGATGGTGGTCCTCGGGACCACGACGATGCCCGTCCATCAAGTAATGCGGCTGAGCCGTGGCGCCATCATAGAACTGGACGCCACCGAGGCCGACGAGGTCAAGATACTCGCCAATAGCTTGCCCATTGCAAGCGGGGTGGTGCTGGTCGACCGCAACCGCATCGCCGTCGAAGTGAAACAAATGCTTCCTCGACTGCCAGGGAGCCGCTAGGCCGTTGCGCTCCGCAGTCGACTTCTGCCAGGGCGGCAGCCCTTGTCGCGCCAGCGCCGATTTGTTACATCCCGCGCCGTCGATCCGGTCCGGAACACTTTCCCGCATCGGTTCCCCAAGCGCTCGTGGCGGAATTGGTAGACGCGCTGCCTTGAGGTGGCAGTGAGTAACATCGTGGGGGTTCGAGTCCCTCCGAGCGCACCACGAAATACGTGAGGGCCCAGCCTTCACTGATCCCGTGCAGATCCCGCACGCGCGATCGCTACCTCGGTCTCGACTGCCTCTGGGTCAACCGAAACGATTTACGGTTAGTACCGACGCCTGCGCGCCGAATATTAACTTCAAATTGTTCGTATGCTGACGATATGCATCCGCACTCTGGCAGGTGAGAGGCGGCCGCTGGGAGCTACCCGGCAGGCCTCGGCCAGTCCATCGGACTGTTTTCGACAGCCCTCGATAACGCCTGGCCGGCACGATCGATAGGAACCGGACGCATGAAAATCTTGAGCCACGCGTATCGATTTCTCTCAAACTTCGTGTTTTTGGCCTTGGTCTACTACAGCCTGAACTTCATGGAGAAATATAATCAACGCGCGATCATCGCCATTCTCGTGCTGGTCTACGCGGCGATGCGCGCCACGTCGGCATTGCGATCGTTTTATTTCTACCAGCGGATTGAGCGGCTCGAATTGGAGACCCGGCGTATCGCGGCCCTGCTCGGAAGTGGGCCTGCCGCCTCGCCAACGCGGAAGCAGATCATCATCGATGTCGGTGCGTTGCGCCAATCCGGCGAGATGAATTCTTATATCGATTTGCTCTTCCTTGCGATCATTGTGCTGCTGTGCGTTTCCAAAATCGTGACGAACTGACCGTCGCGCCTCCTTCTTTATTCAAATCGAACTGGGCCGGTGTGCGCCGAGTTGCGATCCTGAAATTCATTATGGATTGACGACAGTCTCATTCGGGACCACGTGAACCACGCGATACTGATTGTCACGCAGATAGCGCAAGAAGGCCGGGAGCATTGCGGCGGTGCGCGCCTTGGTGTCGTGGAACAGAATGATTCCTTTACCGAGGGTCCGAAGTCGACCGGTAATCAATTTCAACTCCTCGGTTGGGGTCATCGGATCCCAGTCACTGGCCCAAAGGTCTGCACCGAACACCACGATGCCTCTTGATTGTAAAAGGTCCAGGGTCGCGGCCGTCGATTCGAAGCCGGGAAAGCGAAAGAACGGTGTGGTCGGCACGGCTTTACCCACGCCGTGAAGCGCCAATTCAACCGCCGAGATGCCACGATCGATTTCCTGGGTGGTCTGGCCTGCCGGGATGCGCGGCATGCGGCGATGGCTCCAGCTATGGTGACCGATCGTATGGCCCTCGGCCGCAATCCTGCGCACGAGGTCCGGATATTGCGAGGCCGGCTTGCCGATCACAAAGAACGTCGCCCGCACGCACTCGGCAGCCAACGCTGCCAGCACCTTTGGGGTCGTTGCGGGTAATGGGCCGTCATCAAAGGTCAGCACCACTTCGTGATCACCGAGCGGCAGCGTCTTCGGAAACTGTTTCAATCCTACTCTCGGAGCGGTGGTGGAATCCACGTGAAGGACGCGCGAGGTGCCGAGCGTTCCGGGCGCCGGACACTTCGCGGCCGCCACGGTGGAGAGTAAGCTCATTGAGGCAATGAGTGCGGCAGACAGCACCTTCATGATGTTCCGAGCCCTACGGGCTTTTATGTTGCGTTTGGTGTTGCTCATTGGCTAATGCGTCAAGCGACAACTCAGACGAGTTGAGCACTTCTGTCAAACAGACGAGGCGTGGCATGGTCGAAGATATGGACGTTGCCCAACCCTCCGGCTCCGTGCTCGACCGCTTGCCTATGCGTGAAGAAGACGGCCAGATCCGCCGCGAATTCATCGATGAGATTGCGCGGGCGATCCATGCCCTCGACACGCCGTTCCTGCGCGAGTTGGTCGCCGAACTGCACGAGGCCGATCTGGGGGACTTGATCGGCGCGCTCGAGCCTGAGGACCGCGTCAGCCTTGTCGAGCTTACGGGCACCGATTTCGATTTCTCGGCCCTGAACGAGCTGGACGATTCGGTACGCGAGGAAATACTCGAAGAACTCGAACCTGAAACGGTAGCGGAAGGCGTCCGCGAGCTGGATTCGGACGACGCGATCGAGTTGCTGGAGAGCCTCGATGACGCCGACAAGGAGGAAATCCTCGAGAAATTGCCGCCTTCCGAGCGGGTCGCGCTCCAGCGCAGCCTGCTTTATCCGGAGAATTCGGCCGGGCGCCGAATGCAGACCGAGTTCGTCGCGGTGCCGCCGGACTGGACCGTCGGGCAGGCTATCGACTACATGCGCGATACGCCGCAACTGCCAGACCGGTTCTATGAAATCTACGCCGTCGATGATGCCCAGCATTGGCAGGGTGCGGTTTCGCTGGATGCACTGTTGCGATCGCGCCGTTCGGTGCCGCTGGCCGATCTCGTCGATGAAGACCGGCGCCGCATCTCCGTGCTGGCCGATCAGGAAGAGGTAGCGCGGCTATTCGGCAAATATAATCTGGTTGCAGCTCCCGTGCTGGATACTCAGAACCGGCTGGTCGGCGTCATCACCGTGGACGATGTGGTCGACGTGATTGAGGAGGAGGCCGAGGAAGATCTGAAGGCCCTCGGCGGCGTGACCAGCCACGAACAACTGTCCGACAGCGTCTGGACCATCGCAAAGGGCCGGTTCAACTGGCTGCTGGTGAATCTCGCCACCGCCTTCCTGGCGTCATCCGTGCTCGGCCTGTTCGAAGGACAACTCGAGAAAATGGTGGCGCTGGCGGTGCTGGCGCCTATCGTTGCCAGTCAGGGCGGCAATGCGGCTACCCAGAGCATGACCGTCGCGGTTCGTGCGTTGGCCACCCGCGAACTCGGCTCCAGCAACGCCCTTCGCGTGGTGGTGCGGGAAGGTATGGTGGGCCTGGTCAACGGTTTGGCCTTTGCGGTCATCACGGGGGTTGCCGCCTTCGCCTGGTTCAGAATTCCCGGCCTTGGTGTGGTCATCGGATTGGCGATCATCTGCAATCTCGTCGCTGGCGCGCTGGGGGGCATACTGATTCCTATGGTGCTCGAGCGCGTGCGCGCCGACCCTGCCGTGGCATCGGGCACCTTCGTCACGACGATCACGGACGTGGTCGGTTTTTTCTCCTTTCTCGGGATCGCAACGCTCTGGTTCGGGCTCAAGTGAACGCTGAGCTTGTGTGACCGCTGAAGCAGACCGTCGACGACACCATAGGAAGGCCGCCGGGGCTTATCGTTAATCGAGCCTTAACGCGCATCGCCGAGACTCGTCACCGGAGTCGAATATGCAGCGCTTGCGCCTTAAAGCGGACGGACGGATCGTCGAATTGCGGGATGGGCAAGAGATTCCGCTCGCACCTGCGGCGCCTCAGGGCGTTGCGGCAGTCCCGATGCCGGCGTCGCCGGACTCGCCCGCCGTACGCGACCTTCGCCGGCGCGCCAGCCTTACGCAGCAGGAATTTGCCTCAAGGCTAGGGGTGCCCGTCGAGACCATCCGAAACTGGGAACAGGGGAAACGCATGCCCCGTGGCCCGGCGAGAGCGCTTCTCGCGGTGATCGCGCACGCCCCGGAGACGGTGTTCGCGGCTCTTGCCAGGGATTGAGTCGCCAACACGAAACGCGAATCATCTCAGCGGTTCTTGTTGGCAGGTCCAGCCTTGGGCTTGCTCTCGATGGCCAGATGCAGCGGCTCGAAGGCAAGTCGCCGCTCACCGAGCCAATCTCCCTGGGACCAAACACGTTCGCAGCGACGACACCGACATGGCTGCGTCAAGATTGATGCGTCCGACCGCATGCACGAAGCAAATGCATCTTTGCCCGTCGCTATGAAAAGCAAGATAATCCCAACCCGTCATTCCGGGGCGATGCGGAGCATCGAGCCCGGAATCCATAACCCCCGTCCGTGGTTATGGATTCCGGGCCTGCGCCAAACGGCGCATCCGGAATGACAATCCTGCGTGCTTGCGTGGCCCAGACCCGTCACTCGCGAGCGCAGCGAAGCAATCCAGCTTGGTCGTGGTTGGACCATGGATTTGCTTCGCTGCGCTCGCGAGTGACGACAATTTCGCGAGTCGACCGACTGGCCGCAGTGAGTCGTTCGCCGCATCTGTTGAGCCAGCTCTCTGGGTTCGGATTCAGCGGAACGAATTCCCGTCTCGCGCGTGATACATGGGTCAGCGGGAGGCAGCGCTATCGTGATCGGCAGACGATATTTATCGCGTCAGGCGACAACGCTTCTTAAATTTGCGACCTCAACGTCAGACGCGAAACTTGCAGCGGTTCTGATTGAAAAAGCCGCCGATCTCAAATCTCAAGTTGATGAGAGCCTGCAACGGGACCAAAGCCTACGGGCGCCTGATGTCGAACCGCTTGATCCAAGCCGCAGCTTTTCAGCCCAACCTCAAGGTCGTTTCGTGCGGTGAGGGCCGTATCGGTCGTTTGGTGACGATCAGGCCTCCAGCCTGAAGCTGATGCACCCGCTCATGAGCCTTGGGCGGAGGCTGCCTTCCGCCGCACGATGAGTTATCCGAAATCGCTTAAATCAGCGCTATAGGCCTGAAAAAACAGCATAAATTGGCCAAATGCCCCGCCGATGTAACTGGCCAACCGGAATGGCCTTGTGGTATAGATCAGCCAGGTTTTATTCGGCCGTTGCAGCAGAACCCTAGGCTCGGCCGAGGTTTTTGCGTGATGGAGAGGGCGTTGAAACACAAGTACAACGTTGGTGAGACTGTCTATTTTACCGCAAGCAACGTGGCCCGCCCGGCCGCCAGCGGCACCTATGAGGTCATCCGGCTGCTTCCGACCGACGGTGACGACTGTCAATACCGGATCAAAAACTCCACCGAAGCTTTCGAGCGGGTGGCGAAGGAAAGCCAGCTTTACGTTTCCTGATAACTGGCGCGGGCTCAGACGAGCGGTTCCACTGGTGGCGGCGCGTTTGGCTCCCACCGCAAGAGCTTTGGCTTTCACTAAACGCGTTTTATGCTGCGTTGAGGGACACCGCGCATGAATTGGGCTTGGGCTGCATCGCTGGACCAACTCTGGCGTCCACCGCTCTTCGCGATGTGGCTGACCTTGGCCGCCGCCGGCTTTTTCGGGGTCGTCGCTGTCATCGCAATGGTCCGTGCTGATAAGTCGTTCGCCAACGCGGCGTTGACGATCATTGCGCTCATGGCGGTCGGCATGGTGACCTCAGCGACCTTCCGTGAACTTGCACCAGCGGGCCAGGTTGCGTCCACGACGGCGGCCCCAATGAATAGCGTCGTTCCGGCATTGTCCTGCATCGACGATCTCGCCGGCGATACCGTCCTTGCCGCTTGCGAGAGGGCGTTGTTCGGTTCGGCCGAAAATGCCGCAGCCGCGGTGTCGTATGCCGCCACGCAGATCTCCCGACTGACGGCTGTCGGAGATGTCGCAACTGCAAACCGCAACATGACCCTGGAACTGCATACGCTTCGGAGATCGGTGGAGCGCGATCGTTATGGTTTGATGGCGCAGGTCCTGCTCGCACGCGACCACTGTTCTCCGTCTGACTGTGCGGCTTTCCGCGCGCTGACCGATAATCGTCAGATCGTGGCCAACATGGATCAACGGGTTTATGAAGGGCTCATCTCCCGGTATGCGCCATTATGGACGTCGCCGGTGCTCTCAGGTACGGCAGCCCCGGTCGCCATGCTCTCATCGTCGATGCCGACGGGCAAACCAACCAACGCCGAGTTCCCCTCCGCAGCATCAACTCCGGCGGTCAGCATCATGTCTTCCGAGCCGGCCGCCGGCGGGGCCGCGGGGACTGCGCGTGCGGCTGCACCGGCGCCGTCTTCTTCTGCGAATGCGCCCTTGCCGTCACCCCGTCCGGCCGCCACACAGGCCGCGCCCAAAAAACCCGCGGCCGCGAAGCATACGACGGCGGGGCCGGTCCAGCTTGCGCCGCCTCCGGCGGCGTCAGCGCCGGAAACATCGAACGATTGAGGCTGAGAGGTCTGGCACTTAGCCGCCCACGCCGGAACACGCTGCGTTTTCCTGCGGGAAACCGGTTTCCACCATTCGGGACATGCTCTACACCTCGCGCCATGCCACTTCATCTCATCAAGCTTGCGGTCGGCTGCGAGTCAGTCCGGGACCTCAAAGTGCGGGTCGCCGAGCGCATGCAGCTTGCGAAAAAAAAGGGCCTGCCGCTTCGTCATATTCACATTACCCGGATGACGCCCAAACGTGTCGATGAGCTGCTCGCCGGCGGCTCGCTCTACTGGGTAGTGCGCGGCGAGATAGCCGCCCGCGAGAAAATCATTGCGGTTGAACCGTTCCGGGATCGCGAAGGTATCGGACGGTGTCGTCTGGTGATGCAGCCGAAAGTGATCGCGGTATCGCCGCGCCCGATGCGGCCGTTCCAGGGATGGCGCTATTTTACCCAGGATGTCGCCCCGCCGGATCTGGGCAAGGCGAGCGCCGCGAGTCTCGCCGCGATGCCGGAGCCGATGCGTCGCGAACTGCGGGATCTGGGCCTACTTTGAATGTTTGGCGCCAGATTGTTTCGGGTTAGACGGCCATGTTGTCGATCAGCCGGGTTGCACCGATCTTGGCCGCGACCAGAATCCGCATCGGGCCTTCTTTCACCGAGGTGATCGGCCCCAGCGTGTCGGCGTGGCGAACCTCGAAGTAGTCCAAAATGAAGCCCGCCGCGCCAACCAGTTCGGCGCCCGCCGCCAAAGCGGCCTCATTATTTTCCCCGGCGCGCAACCGCCTGACGCTTTCTTTCATCGCCCGATAGATTTCCGGCGCGGCTCGGCGCTGTTGAGCGGACAGATACATGTTCCGCGAGGACATGGCGAGCCCATCCCTCTCGCGCAGGGTACGCGAGCCGATCACCTTGACGGCAAGGTCGAGATCTCTGGCCATGCGGGTCACCACGCGCAACTGCTGGAAATCTTTCTCGCCAAAGATCGCGAAATCAGGCTGGCACTGCGTGAACAATTTCCCGACCACGGTGGCCACGCCAGCGAAGAATTGTGGGCGAAAACGGTCTTCCAGGCCGACAGTGGCAGGACCTCCGGTCATGATCGTCGTCGCAAAGCCGCGCGGATACATGGTCTTGACGTCCGGATTCCAGATCAGGTCCACTTTCTCGGCAGCGAGCCGGGCGAGGTCGGCGTTCCAGGTTCGCGGGTACAAACTGAAATCCTCCGACGGCGCAAACTGGGTCGGGTTGACGAAGATCGAGACGATCACTTTTTTGGCTCGCCGCTTGGCGAGCCGGATCAGCGAGATGTGCCCGTCATGGAGGGCTCCCATGGTCGGCACCAGGGCGGTCGTGGCCTTTTTGGCGGTCATCGCATCGAGAGCGCGCCGCAACGCAGGAAGCGTCCGGACTATCCTGGGAGTTGGCGACATCTGGGATTGTTCTCTGGCGGGGACGAGGAAGTGAGCTGGTGCTGGCTTGTCGGTCGGCGAGCGCACCTTATCGAGTCACACGGTGGACCGCCAATCCGCGATGTCGCAGCTGCTGATTCGAGTCGACACACCGCATCGCGCGCACACGATTCATGATTAAGACAACGCACGAGCGATTTAACGACGAAGTTGCGCATTTCACTTGACCGCGGTCGCGCGTGATTTGAAGATATCGCAGGGGTCGGAAACATGTTGGTCCAAACCAGTCAGGGGCAATCGGGCTCGGCGCACGTCGTTGTGCTGGGCAACGAGAAGGGCGGCTCGGGTAAATCCACCACCGCTCTGCACATCGCGGTCGCCTTGATGAAAGCCGGCCAGCGCGTCGCCACCATCGATCTGGATTGCCGCCAGCAAAGCTTCACCCGGTACATCAGCAACCGCGGCGCTTGGGCGCGCCGAACCGGCCTCGATCTCGAGATTCCCGTGCATTGCTGTATCAAGCTCGGCGAGACCATGCAGATTGCCGAGAACGAGACAACCGAGTTCCAGCAATTCGTGGATGCCGTCAGCGCGGTCGAGCGCACCTTCGATTTCATCGTCATCGATACTCCGGGATCCGACAGCTACTTGATGCGTCTGGCTCACTCGATGGCCGACACGCTGGTCACGCCGATCAACGACAGCTTCCTCGATTTCGACGTGCTGGGCACTGTCGACCCCGCGACCTATTCGGTCACCGGCGAAAGCCACTATGCCGAGATGGTCCGGGACACCCGACGAAAACGTCGACAACTCGACGGCGCCTCCACTGACTGGATTGTGGTTCGTAATCGATTGTCGATGTTGGGATCGCGCAACAAGCAACTTGTCGCGGACAGCCTCAAGGACCTGTCGTTTCGGCTGGGGTTTCGCTCGATCGACGGCTTTGCCGAACGCGTAGTTTACCGGGAGTTCTTCCCGCGCGGGCTCACCGCTCTCGACGACATCGATGAGGCAACCTTGGGAACTCGCCCGAGCCTCGGCCACGTCACTGCGCGCGAAGAGGTCACCAGCCTGCTTCGTCAGTTGAAGCTGCCGCTCGACGAGCGGGGCCGCCGTCGTGCGGCCAACCGCGCCGAATGGTTCACCCAGGTCGACAAGCCGCTGGAAATGCATGACATTGTCAGCGCCTGATGCACCCAGAGGGCTGTCGCGCCGGTATCTCAACGGGCCGGCAAGACAGTTCGAAGGGCCTGCTGGGGGCGGGACTATCGTGCTGCATCGCACAATCGACAGGCGTCAATTCACAACATTAAGGCTTTCCGTCACTTGGCCGTGACATATATTATGTTCACTGAAACAGAAGAGTTGGGTCGAAGCAGTACCGTGACGCAGGTACGCTGAGGATCAAATATGAAGCGTGGGATTGCTATTCTGGCTTCGCTCGTCGCGCTGATGGCGGTTGGTTACTTCACCGCCAGCAAGTGGGCGATTCGCCATGAAACGCTGACGTTCTACGACGCGAGCCGTGACAATCGGCCCGTTCAAGTCGACGTTGCCGTCAGGCGCGACAAGGAAATGCAGGCGAATGCCGGCATGGCCGTGCTGCCTGTCGCGATTCTCAACCACGGTAACACTGTCAAATTCACGGAATATTCCTTCATGGCGAACGTGTTCGCCATGCGCGGCTATATGGTCGTGAGCATCCAGCACGACCTGCCGACCGATGCGCCAATGGTCACGAAGGTGGGCGAACTCTACGTCGGGCGTCAGCCGCAGTACCTGCGCGGCATCGCCAACATCAAGTTCGCCGTCGAGGAAATGCAGAAGGTGCAGCCGAACGCCACGTATGACCACTTGACCATGGTGGGTCATTCCAACGGCGGCGACATCTCGATGTATTTCGCGAAGCTTTATCCTGATCAGATCAGGAAAATTGTCACACTGGACAATTTGCGCGTGCCGTTTTTGACAGACGGCAGATTCAAGATCCTATCCTTCCGCTCAAAGGATCCGCAGTTCAAGACGGACCCCGGGGTCATTCCTCCCGAAGAGGTCCGTGAGAAGTCGGGCATTCAGGTCGTTGAGACCGGCTTCCGGCACAACGATATGCGCGACAATGGCCCGAACGAGGCAAAGGCCTCGATCCAGGACATGCTCGACAAGTTCCTCACTGACGACAGCCCGCTTCGGCCGATCGTCACCAGGACCTCCCCCCTGATGACCGACGCCGGTCCGGTTGCGCCTTACGCTCCCGTTGGTCCGGGCGGATCCGCTCAGAACTGACTTCGGCTTCGTCTCTCGGAATCTGACCTGCAGCCCACGCGCATTGACCGCTTGGGGATCACGGCCCACATAGGGCTTGCTTCACTTGCGAGCGATGATGTCCGCCGATCCGACCAAACCAAAATCCGCAACCGAGCTGTCCTCCAACGAAAAGGATGCCAAGGGCCGCGGGTCATTGCCGGAAGCGCAGCCATCGGCTTCGGAAGATATTGCTGCCTTTGTCGCCAAGGCCCGTGCGATGTCTCCGCATGCTGCCGGAACGCGCGGACGCCTTGTATTCGCACTCGACGCCACGATGAGCCGGCAACCTACGTGGGACATGGCGTGTGCCCTGCAGGCGGATATGTTTCGGGAGGCTGCGGCACTCGGCAGCCTCGATATCCGTCTTGTGTATTACCGCGGCTTCAATGAGTGCCGCGCCACGGGCTGGATTTCGGATAGCGCGCAGCTTGCCAAGCTGATGGCCAAGATCGACTGCCGGGGCGGGAACACCCAGATCGGAAAGGTGCTGTCGGAAGCTCGGCGCGAGGCGGTCACCTCAGCCGTTCGCGCTGTCGTGTTCGTGGGCGATGCGATGGAGGAAAAAGTCGACGAACTCTGCAGGAGCGCAGGTGAACTCGGGCTGCTGAAGGTGCCGGTCTTCATGTTTCAGGAAGGTCACGATCCGGTCGCCGAGCAGGCCTTCCGGGAGATCGCGCGGCTGACCGGTGGCGCCTGGTGCAGGTTCGATCCTGGTGCGGCGGCGCAGCTTCGCGAGCTGTTGAGGGCTGTGGCGGCCTATGCTGCCGGAGGACGAGATGCGCTGGTCCGATTATCCAAGACCGGCACTGGCGCCGCCAAACTGCTTGGACAGATGAAGTGAGGTCCGGTCCCGCTCACCCGCGCGGGAGCAACACCTGCTTTTTGCCCCTGATGCGACTATATTAGTTCAATGGCTACACTTATCGCCGGCGTCGTCGCCGTCATCGTTCTGTATTCATTGCTGCAGATGTTTCGTGCGGCCAATCCGGTCGTGCTTGCGCGCGGCATCAAGATGGGGGGAGGGGTCGTTGCGCTCGCGGTCGCGGCTTTTACCGGGATAAAAGGCGAACTCGCGGTGGCGATCCCGATCGGGATTTTCGGTGCCGGGCTGCTTGGCTGGTCGCCTTTCGGTGCGTCGGGCTTCGGCAATTTCGGCGGGCTTTTCGGCGGTGCAAGCGCCAAACGATCGCCGGGGCAAACTTCGCGCGTCCGATCGCAGTTTCTCGACATGACCCTGGATCACGACACCGGCGATCTGCGCGGGCAGATCGTGGACGGACCTTATGCGGGCCATGGGTTGGAAGAATTCGATCTGGAGCAACTGACCGCGATGATTTCGGGCTTCGATGCCGAAAGCGTCTCGCTACTTGAAAGCTATCTGGACCGCAGGTTTCCCGCTTGGCGTCAGAACGCGCAGGGAAACGCGGCAGGGTGGCAGGGCCGCGCGGCGTCGAGCGGCAAAATGACGGACGAGGAGGCTTACCAGATCCTTGGCTTGCAGCCGGGGGCGAGCCGTAGCGATATCGGCCGCGCGCACCGCGCGCTCATGAAGAAACTGCATCCCGATCAAGGGGGGTCGACGTATCTCGCCGCCCGTGTAAACGAGGCCAAGGATACTTTGCTTCGCACGCATCACAGCTAACTCCGAACAACGCGACCAACGCTATTGAACCGTGCTGCGTCCCAACTCTGCTCTGGTTGACATGCCCCTGGCGCCCGCCGTTTTCCGGCGTGGTCGATCGTTCAGTTCAGCAGTATTAGCTGCAAATTCTTGACGATACGTTTGCAGGGGGAGGATCAATTCGCGATGTGCGCGGATTCATAGTTGCCGGCCGTCGGCAATAGACGCCGACTCCAGGCATTCCAGCGAATTCGATCAGTTTCGTATGGTGATGCAGGAGATCTCGGAGCGCTTCAGCGTCTTGCAAACGGCTTCGGCCTGATCACGATCAAGGCCGGCAAAGCGCGCCCGGTAAAGCTTCTTGTCACCTTTGGCCACGACCTGCTCGGTAAACGGATCCGCCTTCGCCAGCAGACCGCGCGCCTGATTGCGCGCCGCCTCGATGCGCTGCATCGCTTCGCTTTCGCTTTCGAGAGCGCCGACCTGAACAATCCATCCGGTTTTCGTCGCGCTTTGCTGAGCTGGCTGCGGTTGCGAGCGAACAACTGTATCGGCGTAGGCCATCGCGGAAGTGGACGGAACGCTCGACGCCGGGAGCACGCCGAGCAGACCGTTCCCTGTACCATGATGGAGGGGCTGCGGCGGCATTTCGGTTCTCGCGACCTCAACTCTGGCGAGATCGGCCTTGCCGTTTTCCGCCTTTGCCACCACCGACGTCGAAGTCTCCGACGGTGGTGGACGCACCGGCGCCTGGATCCCGCTGGTCACCGGGGTAGCGGCGTGCGCATCGGCCGATGCCACCTTTAGTAATCCCGCCTTGACCTGAACCGTCTTGACCCTGACGGGCTTCATCGGTTCGGAGGAGCCGGGAATGGTCGCAATTGCCTGGCTATGGATGACGCCATTGGTCAGCGGTGCGGGTTCGGGCTTCGCCTGGGGCGACGGGGCAGCCGCGGTGGCGCCGGCAATGAAAGGTGGTGCGAGCGGCTTGTTGGACCGAGTCGGCGCAGTGGCGGGCTCAGCCATTGCCGCGGCGAAGTACCCGCCGCTCTGCGCCTGAGCCGTGGGCCTTGGCTCCGATTCGACTTGCGCGACCTCGGCAATGCCATCGGCTGGATTGCGCTCGGTGATTGCTGCAACGGTGCGTCTGGTCGCTGCTTTCTCGAGGTTTTCAGCCAGCAGGTTACGCATAACGGCGTCCCGCGAGCTGCCGCTCCGGCCACCGAGGACGACGCCGATCAGATGACGATTGCCGCGACGCATCGAGCTTACGAGATTAAAGCCCGAAGCGCGGGTGTAACCGGTCTTGATCCCATCCACCCCTTCGACCTTGCCCAGCAGGCGATTGTGATTGCGAATGGAGTGCCCGTGATACGTGAAAGCCGTCATGGAAAAGTAGCGGTAATATCGCGGAAAGCGGTCCTGAATGGCGCGGCCTAGAGTCGCTTGATCGCGTGCGGTCGTAACCTGTTCGTCGTTGGGCAGACCGGAGGCGTTGCGGTAGACCGTCCGTGTCATCCCGAGCGCGCGTGCCTTGCGGGTCATCAGCCTGGCGAAATCGCCTTCGTCGCTGGCGATCGCTTCCGCGATCACGACAGCGGCGTCGTTGGCCGAACGCGTCACCAGTCCCTTTATGGCGTCTTCAACGCGAATGTTTTGTCCCGGGCGTAGACCGAGCTTGGTGGGGGCTTGTTCAGACGCGCGTTCGGACACCGCCATCTCGCTCTCAAGAGCCAGCTTGCCGGCCTCTAGTCGCTCAAACAGCAAATAAAGCGTCATGATTTTGGTCAGCGACGCAGGATGTCGGATCGCGTCAGCATTGTTGGCCGACAACGTCGCGCCGGAGTTCCCGTCAACGATGATCGAGGAGAACGCCGGGCTGTAGCTCTGACGAGCTTCCTGTTGACGCGCGTGCGGACGATGATGTCGGGACCGGCGGGCGTCTGCGGTGTCGCTGAAGATGACTGCTGCGGTGACCGTGGCCAGCCCCAGAGCGAAGAGCCGCAAGGCGCGCGAGGAAGCCAAGGTTTTGCAAAGCATAGACTTCCTCGTCTCAGTTTCTGTCTTGATCACCGGTTCGTGAGGCCAAATTATGCCCGGGTGCCGGTCACAACATCTCTGCTCGAACTCACTGTCTAGACGGGCAGTCGCGGTTAATGCCGCCAAAAACCCGTTTCCTTCCTAACAGCTTGTCACAGATCGATAATTCGCGTCAGGCAGCACTGAAGACCTGAAGAATCAGGTTAGTAGGCGTGGGTTTCCAAAACATTAATGAACCATTGCAGTATCGCCCAGCATTGCTCCAACTTTTATTGTGCGACGCACCAAAAATCCTTGACTTCATTGTGCGCCGCACTATATGAGGCGGTATCAGCAAGCCGGGGCATTCCCGGTCAACTCATTTGCACAGTCTGGGAAGGACTCTCCGCCATGATCAAAGTTGAAGACATGCAGCACTACGGTAAACAGCATTTCGATACTGTCGTCGCTTCTGCAAGCGGCGTTCAGAACGGCCTGCAGGCAATCGCGAGCGCCTACGGCGACTACGGCAAGAAGTCTTTCGAAGACACCAAGTCGTTCGTCGAGAAGCTCTCGGGCGTGAAGTCGCTCGATAAGGCAATCGAAGCACAAAGCGAATTCGCGAAGACGGCTTACGAGACCTTCGTCGCCGAATCTCAGAAGATCGCCGGCCTCTACACCGATCTCGCCAAGCACACCTACAAGCCGCTGGAGGGCTTGGTCGCGAAGCTCACCCCGACTGCGGCCGCCTAGACCTCTGCTACGCTGGCGAATCTCAAAGCTCGGCCCTGGCGCCGGGCTTTGATCGTTTTTGGATAGCTGGGGACAACGTCACTTCCAGGCGTCCTTCGGCCGGGCGAAGTATGCGAGTTGCCGCGAGTTGGAACCGGACGTCGACAACGCTGTCTGTCGAGACACGTGTTCGCCTTGACCTTCCGAAAAAGCGCCGGCAGCAGATCGCGCCGATGAGCATCTCTCGGGCAGGAATGTTACGGCTCAAGCTCTAGCTAGAGACGCCGCCGCCGCCATCGGCCGAAAACATCATCAAAGCTTCCTGAGCGGTTGTAGTCTTGCTTTGTCATCCCCGCTAACATTGATAATCTCCGCATGAGAGCGACCTCCGCGAACGGCCCCCGCCGCGTGTTTGCAACGCCGAGAATATGCGCGCTTGCGGCGAGCCGATGCGCGACCCATATTGCTGCTGTCAAAGCGGTTTGGCCCGACCTGAGCGGGATTTGGACGCGTGTCTGGGAACTCGTTCAGGTGCGTTCCGGAAGGGGAGGGTCACTACCGCTGTGCTCGTCCTGGGGAATTCGAACACCTGTGCCATGTTGCAATTAACTTCTAGCTTTGCCTTCTTAACCATCGGCGGATCTGCTCCCCAGATGGCTAATGATGAGAACAGGGGCGGCGGGACGGGCGGTCCGGCCACCTCGGTGATCGCAAAGGTCAAGCCCAAGACCAAGCGCCCAAACCTTTACCGCGTGCTTATCCTGAACGACGACTACACTCCGATGGAGTTTGTCGTGCATGTGCTGGAGAAGTTCTTCCAAAAAGACGCCGAGGCTGCGACCAAGATCATGCTTCACGTGCATCATCACGGTATCGGCGAGTGCGGGGTGTTCACCTACGAGATTGCCGAAACCAAGGTCACGCAAGTGATGGATTTTGCGCGCAAACACCAGCACCCATTGCAATGCGTGATGGAAAAGAAATAGCCCTGCTGGAAGCGAGCCGAAACTAGCCGGTTTGCGGATCGGAAAACGCGGTAGATCGTCCAGCCTTGCGCCTTCAGGCCTTTGTTTTGGCGCGTTGCGCGGCTTGTTTGGATGTAGGATGGCCGGCGACAAACGAGTCGGCGAGTCGCGGGAACCGCTCTTTCGCCGTGATCTTATATAACTATATGAACAAGGTTGTTGTTGCCTGATGTGGTGGCGGCGATCATGATGGCGGGGGCCACAGAGGACGCGAATGCCGACTTTTTCCCAAAGCCTTGAACAATCCCTTCATCGCGCACTGGCGATCGCCAACGAGCGTCACCATCAGTACGCCACGCTGGAGCACCTGTTGCTCTCGCTGATCGATGACTCCGATGCGGCGGCCGTCATGCGAGCCTGCAGCGTCGATCTGGACAAGCTGCGCACCAGTCTGGTCAATTATCTCGAGACCGAGTTCGAAAACCTGGTCACCGACGGCGCTGATGACGCCAAGCCGACGGCCGGCTTTCAACGCGTGATTCAACGCGCCGTCATTCACGTCCAATCATCCGGCCGCGAGGAGGTCACCGGGGCGAACGTCCTGATCGCGATCTTTGCCGAACGCGAGAGCCACGCCGCCTACTTCCTGCAGGAGCAGGATATGACCCGCTACGACGCGGTAAACTACATCAGTCACGGCATCGCAAAACGGCCCGGTGTCTCTGAAGCCCGCCCGGTGCGCGGCGTCGACGAAGAGGCCGAGACCAAAGGCAACGAGGACTCCAAGAAAAAGGGCGAGGCTCTCGAAACCTACTGCGTGAATCTGAACAAGAAGGCGCGCGACGGCAAAATCGATCCGGTTATCGGACGCGGTTCGGAGATCAACCGGGCTATCCAGGTACTGTGCCGGCGCCAGAAGAACAATCCGCTGTTCGTGGGCGAAGCCGGCGTCGGCAAGACCGCTATCGCGGAGGGCCTCGCCAAACGGATTGTGGATAGCGAAGTCCCTGAAGTTTTGGCGGCCGCGACCGTGTTTTCGCTCGACATGGGCACTCTGCTTGCAGGCACCCGTTACCGCGGCGATTTCGAAGAGCGGCTGAAACAGGTGCTGAAGGAGCTCGAGGCGCATCCGAATGCGATACTGTTCATCGATGAAATCCATACCGTGATCGGCGCCGGTGCGACCTCCGGGGGCGCGATGGACGCGTCCAATCTGCTCAAGCCGGCGCTCGCGTCGGGCACGATCCGCTGCATGGGCTCGACCACCTATAAGGAGTACCGCCAGCACTTCGAAAAGGATCGCGCGCTGGTGCGACGGTTCCAGAAGATCGACATCAATGAGCCGACGGTCGATGACGCGATCGCGATCCTCAAAGGCTTGAAGCCTTACTTCGAGGACTATCACCGCCTGAAATATACGAACGAGGCCATCGAAGCCGCGGTTCAGCTCTCCTCGCGCTACATCCACGATCGCAAACTGCCGGACAAGGCCATCGACGTAATCGACGAGTCCGGTGCGGCCCAAATGCTGCTTGCGGAAAACAAGCGCAAGAAGACCATCGGGATCAAGGAAATCGAGACCACCATCGCAACGATGGCCCGGATTCCCCCCAAGAGCGTGTCAAAGGACGACGCCGAGGTCCTGAAACATCTGGAACAGACGCTCAAGCGCGTGGTGTTCGGGCAGGATAAGGCGATCGATGCATTGGCGGCTTCGATCAAGTTGGCGCGTGCCGGCTTGCGAGAACCGGAGAAGCCGATCGGTTCCTATCTGTTCTCCGGCCCGACTGGTGTCGGCAAGACCGAGGTGGCAAAACAGCTTGCCGCCTCACTTGGGGTGGAATTGATCCGCTTCGACATGTCCGAATACATGGAACGCCATACCGTGTCGCGGCTGATCGGCGCGCCTCCCGGCTATGTCGGTTTCGACCAGGGTGGGCTGCTTACGGATGGCGTGGACCAGCATCCGCATTGCGTGGTGCTGCTCGACGAGATCGAGAAGGCGCATCCGGATCTCTATAACGTACTGCTGCAGATAATGGACCATGGCCGGCTCACCGATCACAACGGCAAGCAGGTGAACTTCCGCAACGTGATCCTGATCATGACGACGAATGCGGGCGCGGCCGACCTCGCGCGCCAGGCATTCGGCTTCACGCGCAACAAGCGGGAGGGCGACGATCACGAGGCGATCAATCGCCAGTTCGCGCCGGAATTCCGCAACCGGCTCGATGCGATCGTCTCGTTCGCACACCTCAACGCGGAAGTGATCGGGATGGTGGTCGAGAAATTCGTCCTCCAACTCGAAGCGCAACTCGCCGATCGGGACGTTACGATCGAATTGTCGGATCCGGCCAAAGCATGGCTGGTTCAGCACGGTTACGACGAGCAGATGGGTGCGCGGCCGATGTCGCGCGTCATCCAGGAGCACATCAAGAAGCCGCTGGCGGACGAGGTGCTGTTCGGGAAGCTGAAGGGCGGCGGTCACGTCCGCGTGGTCTTGGTGAAAGACGAGCTACTTGTCGAATCCGCGGGAGACAAGATCGGGTTCGAGTTTGTCGAGGGACCGGTCACGCCAAAGCCCGAAAAGCTGCCCGGCGCGCGCAAGCGCGCTGCGCCCCGCAAGCCGAAACCGAGCGGTCCGAACGGCGGCTCAAGCGGACCGGCTTCACGAGGTCCGCTAGTCAAAGTTTAGTTCGCGCAAACGATTGAAAAGCCGGCGTTCGCAAGAGCGCCGGCTTTTGGCGTGTGGTGTATGTCTTAGCCGAACAGCGACGCAGGACGCCGCTCGTTCTTAGCCTTCGCGCAGTAGCTCGTTGATCCGGCGTTGCAGCTGCCGCTTTTTCTTTTCGCTTTTGCGCAGACGTTCCGCCAGATCGGAGCCGGGCAGTTCGTAGGGGCGCTCCGAGCTGAAGGCTACGCCGACGAAGTTGTCCCGCCACCAGATGATCTTGGAGAGGAACGAACGGCCCTTCCGGGCGATCCTCAACGAGAACTGCTCCCGAGGAAGGTGGATGCTGCTGCTGAATTCGATGCAAGCGCCATTTGCCGAGAGATCGCGTACCAAACAATCCCTGGTGGCTCCGCGTTCGCCGATCTCCGCGACGGCTCCATAAACGACCTTCTCGCGCGCGTCCTGGCGTCGGTCCAGCATCGAACTTTTCTCCGGTGAAGAGAAAGGACCTTAACTGCATTGGCTGCGTGCGAAAGGTCGGGCGCCGCAAAATACGATGTTAACGTAAATCGATCATGGGGCTTGGGTACCCATTGGCCACTTTCTAAGCGGCGCTCTCGCGCAAGCCGCGCGCGATGTCCTTTTGAGCATCGAACTCCCGGCGCCGCCGCGCCAGTTCTTCGGCTCCGAGCATGGCGACGTTGTTGTAGTCTCGTTTCCAGGACGCGTCCGCGCTCCAGCGCAGCGGGGATTGCACGGTCGTTCGGGAGCCGGGGGCTGATTCCAGTAGCCGCAGCGCAAGCTCTAACGTGAACGCCTGCGAGTCCGGATCGTGGGGCTTGCCGGCCGAATTCCCAAGCGGAAAGTCTGAGAAGAGAAATCGCGGCACCGCGGCGTGCTCGACGATATCCTTGGCGCACCCCATGACAACCGTCGAAATTCCGTTGGCCTCCAGGTGCCGGGCGACGAGGCTGACGGTCTGGTGGCAAACCGGACAGTTTGGAACCAGTACCGCCGCATCCACCGCGTCAGCGCGGCAGCGGGCAAGGATATCCGGCGCATCGGTTTCGAGCGTTACGCGATGGCTACGGTTGGTTGGCGCCCCGTAGAAGCGTGGCGCGAGAGCTCCGATGCGACGCTCGGTGGCAAGCCGCTGCAACTGCGGCAATGGAAACCATGTTTGGCTGTCATCCGCAGACGTGTGCAGGCGGTCGTACGCTACGTGGGAGATCCGCAGATCGTGGCTCGTCGATGCGTCGCCATCATAGACCGAATAGAATTTCGCTCCGCCATTGTACTTGGCGCCGGGGCCCTGATCTCCCTTGGCAGGATCGTAAGGCGCCGCTGTGGTGATGATCGTAACGCGAGACTGGGCGAGGGGCTTCTTAAGCGGCTGAAAAGGCGCATCCACATAATGCGCCCAGCGATAAGGGGTGGCGTACCCGATAGCCGCGTAATAGTCGCGCGTCCGAACCATGTAGGGGATCGGAGCGTCCTCGTCAGATGCAAAGCCAAGCTGGTCATCCAGTGAGGTGGTCATACCTTGCGCTCCCATCACCCGCCCGTCATCCTTGAATAGCTAGAGGGCCGGCTCCAACTGTCAAGCACGCTCTCGCAGAGATCAGGTATGGCGGTGCAAACGGCAATGGGCTGGCTGGCGTTAGCGGGTGTCGGGTTGACGATCCTGTGGCTGCCCGCCCTGGCGCAAGACTCTCCTTCCGACGAGACGCAGGTTGCAAGGCCAAGCGTCGAGGAAGCAGCGACGCAAACCCGGGTGCAGAGTGCGCCAGACACAAATACCCGCGAAGCGATGTGCCTGATGATCGAATCGGCGGCGACCGCCAACGGTCTTCCGCTGGAGTTTTTTGCGCGGGTGATCTGGCAGGAAAGCCGCTTTCAATCGGATGCGGTCGGGCCGGTCACCCGCAGCGGCAAACGGGCGCTAGGCATCGCGCAATTCATGCCGGGGACCGCAAGCGAGCGTCGATTGCTCGATCCGTTCGACCCGGTGCAGGCGCTTCCGAAATCTGCAGAATTCCTGAGCGAGTTACGCAACCAGTTTGGGAATCTCGGGCTTGCCGCGGCGGCATACAATGCGGGGCCGCGCCGCGTCCAGGAGTGGCTCCAGGGTTCTGGTCCCATGCCACAGGAGACCCGCAACTACGTGGCCGCGATTACCGGCACGTCGGTAGACGACTGGGCGGCGGCCGGCCACAACGGCAAGATGCTTGACCGTGCTGCGCGCTCCAGCTGCCGCGAGTTGATGGCCTTGCTCAAGCGGGCTCCAAATTCGTTCGTGACCGGACTGGAGCAGCATGTGAAACTTTCTGCCGCTAAATTGTGGGGCGTGCAACTCGCCGCTGGTTTTGACCGCAGCAAAGCGCTCGCGATGTATGCGCGGGCGATTAAGCGCCTGAGCAACGTCATCGGCGATCAGGACCCTAGTCTTTTGACTTCCTTCATGCGCACCCGGGGATCGCGGATGTTCTACCAGGTACGGATCGGCGCGGACACGCGCCCGGCGGCCGACGATCTCTGCAACCGCATCCGCCGTGCGGGTGGCGCCTGTTTTGTGCTGCGAAACATGAGCGTCAGGAGCTGAAGCCGGCTGAATCCGACGAAAAGCGCTGCACCGATCCAACGCCTGTAGTAACCACGGCTCATGATCGAATCGGCATTGCAAGCTCTTTCCGAGCAGGATCGCGAGACCGTTCGGGCAGCGGTTGTCGCCGCCTTTGGCTCCGCTGAGGTGTCCGCGATGACTCCCATTACCGGCGGAGCCTCCGGTGCATCCACATTTCAGCTTCACCTCGGTGACCGCCGGTTTTTGTTGCGGCTCGAGGGACATCCAAGTCCGTTGCGCAATCCGCATCAGTATGTCTCGCTGCGGATCGCAGCGGAGGCGGGGATAGCGCCGAAGGTTCATCATATCGACGAGACCAACCGCATTGCCGTTATGGATTTCGTTCAGCAACGGCCGCTGCGGAGCTATCCCGGCGGGCCTCGTGCGCTGGCGCAAGCGTTGGGAGAGTTGCTCGCGCGCGTCCAGGCAACTCCCGCTTTTCCTCTGTTCGTCAACTACGCCGACATCGTGACCCGACTGTTCGCGCATGTGTGCCGAACGGGACTATTTGCCCCCGGCCTGCTCGACAGGTACGTGGAGCGCCTGGAGCTGCTTCGCGAGGCCTATAACGCGGGCGGGACAGAGTTGGTGTCCAGCCACAACGATTCGATACCAAGCAACATCCTGTTCGATGGCATCCGACTATGGATGATCGACTGGGAATCGGCTTACCGCAACGACCCGCTCGTTGACGTTGCGATCATGCTGGATAATTTCGCGCCTTCACAAGATCTGCAGCACGTATTCCTGGACGCTTGCTTCAAGCGCTCGCTGGACGCCGGCGCTCGTGCTCGGCTGGAACTGATCAAAGCGCTGACCCGGCTTTATTACGCCGGGGTGCTGCTCAGCGCTTCGGCGGCGGCCTCTTGGATTTGTGCCGATACGGACCTTCGGGCACCAAACGCCGAGGATTTCCAGCAGGCAATCCGCGTAGGCCGCCTCAGAGCAGGCACGCCTGAAACCAAGCACATCCTGGGCAAGATGTTTCTCGCTTCCTTCTTGTGTGATGTCAGGCCCCCTGGACTGGAGACTGCGGTCTAGGAGACGGCGACGAACGGCTCGCGGGGCCGACCTGCCCACGCTGCGCTTGACTTCGCCGCTTTCGTCCCGGTTATGAGCAGCACTCAGCTCTTCGGTTGCCCGTGGCCCTTCCCGCACTCGACTCCCCGACTTGGCAGAATCCGGTGCGTGCATTCGCATGGGGGATGTGGTCGGTCACCTCAACGGTCCTGACGCTCGTGCTCTTTGCCACCTATCTTGGCATCGGAGCGCTCGCTCATGACAGCCACTTCAGCCTGGGATGGGCGCTGGCCAGCACGGGTTTGGTGTGGGCGGGGCCTGCGCAGATCATCCTGATCTCGACGCTCGGATCGGGCGCGACGCTGCTGCAGGCGGCTGTCGCGGTCACGCTCAGCGCCATCCGCCTGCTGCCTATGGTGGTCTCGGTATTGCCGAGCGTGCGCTCGCCCGGGACAAAACGGCGGCACCTGATATTGGTGACCCATTTCATCGCCGTCACCTTATGGGTTGAATGCGTTCGGTTGCTCCCGCAGGTGCCGCGCGGGCATCGGATCACCTTTACGCACGGACTCGGGTGCGGTCTGATGTCGGTTTGCCTTGTCGCAACCGGGCTCGGTTACGGGCTCGCCGCAAGGCTCCCGCAGCTGTTTGCCGCCGCTATTCTGCTGCTGACGCCCTTGGCGTTCCTGCTCTCCACGGCGCGCAACTGCCGCCAGCTTAGCGACGTGCTGGCGCTGGTGCTCGGGCTGGCATTGTTTCCGCTCGTTTCCATGCTGCACACCGGTGTCGATATCCTGATCAGCGGCGTGTCCGCGGGCACCATCGCTTATGCGGTTCACTGGTGGCGGGACCGGCAATGAGCGAGTTTGTCGGAGATTGGCACGCTCTGCTCGTACTGCTGCTCGCGGGCTTCCTGCCCAATGAGGTCTGGCGCGTGATGGGGCTTTGGCTTGGCGCGGGCATCGACGAAGGATCCGAGCTGCTGGTATGGGTGAGGTCGGTGGCGACTGCGATCCTGGCCGGCGTGATCGCGCAGATTTTGGTTCAGCCGCCGGGCGCGCTGGCCAGCGTGCCGGACTGGCTGCGCTATGCTGCCGTATTCGCCGGATGCGCGGCCTTTCTCGCCACCCGACGTTCGACACTTGCCGGCGTGCTCTGCGGCGAACTCTTTATGCTCACTGGCAAATGGTGGTTTGGCTGATAGTGTTGGCCCAATTCCACGGTACACGAGGAAAACCAATGAATTCAGGTGCAAGATCAACCCTGGTGTTCTGTCTTGGCGTCCTCGCTGCGTTTGCGGCAAGCGCTGACTCCCGCGCCGCTGAATTCCCCACGCGCCCGATCAAGCTGGTGGTGCCGTACGCTGCGGGCGGGCCGACTGATGTGCTCGGTCGGCTGGTGGGTGAATTCCTCGGCAGGGACTTGAAGCAGCCCGTAGTCATCGAGAACAAAGCCGGCGCCCAAGGCGCGATCGGCGCTGAAGCGGTGGCCCGCTCCGAGCCAGACGGCTACACGCTGTTCGTTACGGCGGCCTCCATCATCGTGCTCAATCCGATGCTCTACAAGAAGTTGCCCTACGATCCCGTGCGGGATTTCAGAATGCTGGCACTGGTCACCGACCTACCGGTCGTGATGGAGATCAATCCATCGGTTCCCGCCAAGACGGTCGCGGAGTTTGTAACGTACGCCAAACAAAATCCGGGCAAGGTCAATTTCGGATCAGCGGGGACGGGCGGTACGATTCATCTCGCAGGCGAGATGTTCAAGCAGATGGCCGGCATCGAGATGACCCATATTCCGTACAAAGGCGCCGGCCCGGCTCTGACCGATTTGATCTCGGGGAACATCCAGGTGATGTTCGACACCCTGAGCACGGCGCTGCCCCCGATCAAGTCGGGGCTGGTTCGCCCGCTTGGAGTGAGCTCGGAAAAGCGCAGTCCCGATCTTCCTGACGTGCCGACCGTTGCGGAAAGCGGTTACCCCGACTATCGCGTCAGTGTTTGGTACGGTATCGCCGGGCCCTCAAAACTGCCAGACGATATCGCGCGCAAGATTAGCGCCAGCCTCGACCGCGCGCTGAACGACGACGTGTTTCGCGCCTCACTGGAGAAGATCGGCTTCCCAGTATTCCGTCCGCGCACCGCAGCCGAAATTGCTGAATTCATAGCGGCCGACCGGGCGCGATGGTCGGACGTGATCAAGGCTCAGAATATCACCCTGGATTGATGCCATGCTTCGAAAAGGTGAACTGCGCGAGGGCGAGGTCGCGGTCGAAACGCCGTCGCCGCGGGATGCCGGCCTTATATTCATCGGCCGCATCCGAACACCCTGGAGATCGCGGGAGGACACGCCACGTCAGGGACGCCACGATGGCCCGGTCTGCCGGCTCGAGATTTTCGAGCCGTGGGTAGCCGCCCTGAATGGGGTGGATTTTTACAGCCAACTGGAAGTGATCTACTGGCTGCATCAGTCCCGGCGCGATCTGGTGTTGCAAAGTCCGAAGAACAACAAATCAACGCGCGGCACCTTTTCGCTGCGCTCGCCGCAGCGGCCGAACCCGATCGGGACCTCTATCGTTAGGCTGGTGGGTGTCGAGAACAACACGGTTTTCGTCCGCGGCCTGGATTGTCTCGACGAGACGCCGCTGATCGACCTCAAGCCGGACCGCTGCGAGTTCACGCCGTTGGCGCGGCAAAAAATGTTGGATGTAGAACCGGAGTGAGGGTGTCGATCGCCACCCTGACGGACGTTTCCAATACCGGACTCATTTCAGCGCCGCGATCAGCCGGGCGGCATTCTCCTCGAGCACCTTGCCATCTTCCTTTCGGCTCGCCGGCGGCAACAGTGCGACTCCGTTGTGACGCGGCATCACATGCATGTGGAGATGGAACACGACCTGTCCGCCTGCGGGCTCATTGAATTGCTGGACCGTGATGCCGTCGGCCTTAAACGCCGTTATCGCGGCGCGTGCGATGCGGTGAGCGCCACGGGCGACATGGGCAAAATCTTCCGGCGAAATGTCGAGAATGTTGCGGGCAGGGGCCTTTGGAATAACCAGCGTATGCCCCGGACAGCGGGGCATAATGTCGAGGAAGGCGAGCACATGCTCGTGCTCGTAGACTTTGTAGCTGGGGAATTCGCCGCGCAATATTTTCGCGAATGGATTGTTGTTGTCATAGGCGGTCATGGAGACTCCGGGATGCACGGTTTTCAGGAAGGCTCGCCAGTTTTCCGGAATGGTCCGGCTTCGGTAAGTTCGCGTCCTGCCTCTGCCACGTAGGCACGTTCGCGCCGCAGATAATCGGAGATCGCGCGGCGCAGGCCGGCGTCGGCGATGTAGTGCGCGGAGTAGGTAGTTTGGGGTAGATAGCCCCGCGCGATCTTGTGTTCGCCCTGCGCACCCGCCTCGACCGTCTTCAGGCCCCGCTGGATGGCGAATTCGATCGCCTGATAATAGCAGACCTCAAAATGCAGGAAAGGATGGTGCTCGACGGCGCCCCAGTTGCGGCCGAACAGCGCATCGGAGCCGATGAAATTGATGGCGCCCGCGATCCAGCGCCCGTTCCGTCGCGCCATGATCAGGAGCACGTCGTCCGCCATGCTTTCGCCGATCAACGAGAAGAACGCCCGTGTGAGATAAGGCCGACCCCACTTACGCGAACCGGTTTCCATGTAGAACGCGAAGAAGGCGTCCCAGACGTCCTCGGTGATGCCGCTGCCCGTGAGCGCGTGGATCGTGATGCCGTTCGCCAATGCATCGCGCCGTTCGCGCTTGATCGCCTTGCGGTGGCGCGAGTTGAGTGATCCAAGAAAACCGTCGAAATCGCGGTAGTCCTGGTTATGCCAATGAAACTGCTGGTCGGTGCGCTGCAGGAATCCGTGTGCGGCCAAGAACTTCCATTCGGCTTCCCGCGCAAATGTGACGTGAACGGATGAGGCTTCCGTGATCCCGCAGAGCGCGGCGAGCCCGTTGGCGAGCGCGGTGCCGATCTCATCGCGGTCGAAGCCGTCGCGAATTAGCAAGCGAGGGCCCGTAGCCGGCGTGAAGGGAACGGAGGCTTGCAGCTTCGGGTAATAGCGTCCTCCGGCTCGTTCATACGCGTCGGCCCAGCCCCGATCGAATACATACTCGCCCTGCGAGTGGGATTTCAGGTAACAAGGCACGATACCGGCGATATCGTCGTTCACGCGGGCAATCAAATGCCGCGGTCCCCAGCCGGTTCGCACGCAAGCCGAACCGGAAGCTTCCAGCGCCGCAAAAAAGGCGTGTGATACAAACGGGTTATAGGCAGGCTTTGATGTCGTGCCCGCTGCCGCCAGCGTGTCGAGCCGTTCGATGCTGTCAGGGACGGGACCGGGATTGGCACAGGCATCCCAATCGGCGGCCGCGATCTCGCTGACAGACGGCACGGATTCTAGGGTTATTTCGGATGAATCCATAAGGGAATTTTGACTCGGTCACTCGTTGCGATCAGCCATCGGCATGCTGAGGCATTTGATGACGCACGTCGTGACAGCAACATCGGGTGTTACGCTTGGAAGTTCAAGGCAGCAGGCGGGACGATTGTTCCATCCCCGACAAGCGGAACCGGATCTAAGATCATCATACCCGATATCAGCACGACCCGCGGGTTACCTCAGACCAACGGAGCTAAGATTGTTCAGGCAAAAATCCTTCAAAGATCATCTGGTCCGCCAATCGTGCCGCGCGCTCGCGCTGCTCGGGCGTGCGAACCGTCCACGTCAACAGCGGCAAGCCAAATATGTTGCGGGCGATCCAGGGCGCAGTTGCGGGCAGATCGTCGACCCGGTACGCGACGAAATGCGGCTTGGTGCGGAACGCGTGACGTAAATGAAGCATGTCATGCCGTTGCTGTGGCGTCAGTTTCTTCCAGTAATCGCCGCTGTAATCGGCCTCGGCAATGATGCCGCATGCAAGCTCCGGCATAGTTTCCCGTAGCGCCAGCACCTGATCCGGGTCGAACGACATGCCGACCGCCGGGCCGCGATAGGAGGCGAGCACGTCGGCCATTCGCTTCACAAGCTTGCGGTCGCCGTCGAAATGGCTCTTTACCTCGATCACCAGTGGCACCCGCCCATTGACGAGATTGCAGAGATCGCCGAGCGACATCATCCGCTCCGAAGTGTCCCTGAACTCGAGCGCCCTGAGTTCGGCAGCAGTCATGTCGAGCAAAGCGCCGCTACCCACTGTCAGGCGACCGAGCGCGTCGTCATGATGGACCATCGCCTCGCCGTCCGCGGTAAGCTGGATGTCGCATTCGATGCTGAAATTGTGCGCTATCGCGGCCTCCGCCGCGGCGGGCATGTTCTCCATGATCCCACGCGCAGCATCGTGCAGTCCGCGATGAGCTACCGGTCGAGCCGTCAGCCAATCGGGGGCGCGCATCGGGGCGGCTCTGCTAGGAGACCTCAAACACCCCTTCGACCTCCACGGACGCGTCGGACGGAAGCGACGCAACGCCTACGGTGGTCCTGGCATGCCGGCCTTTGTCGCCGAACGCGGCAACCATCAGGTCAGACGCACCATTCAGGACTTTCGGGCCATCGAGAAAGTCGGGCGCCGAATTGACGAAGCCGCCGAGCCTGACCACCCGAACCACCTTGTCCAGATCACCGAGCGCCGCCTTGACTTGCGCCAGCAGGTTGATCGCGCACCCCCGGGCGGCCGCATTACCCTGTTCCAGGGTGACGCCGGCACCTAGCTTGCCCTTTGCGATCAACTTTCCCTGAGGGTCGATGCAAACCTGTCCCGACACGAACAGAAGGTTCCCGGTTCGGACAAAACCTACGTAATTGGCAACGGGGCTTGCGGGCTCATGTAAGGCGACGCCCTGCGCCGCAAGTTTCTGCTCGATCGTACCCGCCATGTTCGGTCCCCCGTTGCTGCAACATCTGCCCGAACGCTTCGCGATCGGGGCAGGATATTTCGCCCATCGGGCCATCACATGCAAGTGAGCCCATGTTTCCCTCGGAAAAGGCGTCGAACGGAGCAGTGCCGCGGGTTAAAGCCTATAATATTGCGAGTGCCCCTAGTCGAGGGCTGGTAAAACGCTAAATACTCTGACAATTCAAAGCGCATTCTCAGCGAGGAAGACAGATGGCTGGCCGATTCCGTTCTCCCTTTGCGACGTCCCTCTTGGTAGCTGCCGTTAGCGCCGTGGCGGGTTTCACGGATGGGCGGGCGGCAACAGCCTCGAGCGCCGCGTTCCTTCCGCATCAGGCGCTCTATGAACTCACCCTGATGAAGTCGCGCGGCTCGGCCGCCATCGACAACGCGCGCGGGCGCATCCTTTATAATTTCTCCGGCAGCGCGTGCGAGGGGTACACCTCCGAATTCCGGCAGGTCTCCGAATTGAACAGCGGCGAGGGCAAAGTCACGTTAAGCGATCTTCGCTCGACCTCATGGGAGGATGCTGAGGGCAAAAGCTATCGCTTCAAGATCGACAGCCGGATGAACGATACCGCGTCCGCTCCGGTCGACGGATTGGCCGAGCGGACCGGCGACCATATCACGGTCAAGTTGAAACAGCCGCAGGCCAAGACGTTCACGATCGAGGGCTCCGCCGTATTTCCGACCGAACAGATCCAGCGGATCATATCGGCGGCAAAGGAAGGGAAAACCCTGCTTGAACTGATGGTCTACGACGGCTCCGACAACGGCGAGAAAGTCTACAACACGTTGACCGTGATCGGTCAGCCGATCGTGGGAGATCGAGCTAGCCCGTCAACCGATCCGTCCACCACCAATGATCAGATGAAATCGCTGGCCCGCTGGCCAGTGACGGTGAGCTATTACGATCGCGATGCCAGGGCGAAGGACGGCGAACAGACCCCGGCTTACGCCATGTCATTTGAACTGTTTGAAAACGGCGTATCGAGAGCGCTGGTGCTCGACTACAATGATTTCGTCATTTCCGGAGCGCTCGGGAAATTCGAGGCCAAGGATTCCAGGCCGTGTAAGTGAGCGTCGGCGGATCGCGGCAATCACATACATTATCCTGGCTTCTCGGGCCCGTCATAGGCGATACCCCTGATCACGGCGGCGCTGCCGAATTTCTTTCGAAGATCATCCATCGCACGTTCGGCGTGGGCCGAGCGGCGGTCGAGCATGTCGCTGTCGTCCGCCTGCGAACCTTGGCATAGCGCGCTGACGCCGGCGCCCATCAGACGGAACGCCGTGCCGTCGATTTCCCTGGTCAGCATCTCCCGGGTGGTGGCGAAGATCTTGGCCGCAAGTTGGGTAGGTCCCTGGATCGATTGCGAGCGGGTCCGCTGCCTGAAATCGGCAGTCTTCAATTTCAACGTGATGGTCGAGCCGGCGAAATCACCCTGCTTCAGGCGCAACGATACCTTCTCGGACAACCGCCACAGCATCCTTTCCAACGTGGCGAAATCGCGGATGTCGTTTTCAAAGGTAGTTTCGCTGGAAATGGTCTTTGCGCCGCGATCGGGGATCACGCTGCGATCGTCTATGCCGCGGGCCAACCGCCACAGTCTGCGGCCCTCGGCTCCAAACTGCTTCATCAATTCATTTTCATCGGCGCGTTGCAGATCGGCGATGGTGCGAAAGCCGCGTTGGATCAGCCGTTCCTGCGTGGCCGGTCCGACCCCGAAGATGAAGCCCACCGTTCTGTCGGCCAGCATCGCCCGGGCCTCGTCCTGATCGAGCGCCGCAAACCCGCGTGGCTTATCGAGGTCCGAGGCGATCTTGGCCAGGAATTTGTTACAGGACACGCCGACGGAAACGGTGATCCCTATGTCGCGCTCCACCTCGCGGGCAAATCGCGCGAGTACCTTGGCGGGAATCAAGCCGTGCATGCGCTGGGTGCCGCTGAGATCAAGGAACGCTTCATCAATCGAAAGCGGCTCGACCAAAGGCGTCAGCGCTTGCATGGCCTGGCGCACTTCCCGCCCGACCCGGACGTATTTGGCGATGTCGGGCGGGATCACGATCGCGGACGGACACAGCGCCATCGCCTTGAACATTGGCATCGCGGAGCGAACGCCGAATGTGCGGGAGATGTAGCAGGCTGCCGAGACCACGCCACGCTTGCCGCCACCGATGATTACCGGCTTATCCGCCAGTTCAGGATTGTCGCGCTTTTCGACGGTGGCGTAGAACGCGTCGCAATCGATATGGGCCAGCGCAAGCGACGGCAGTAGCTTGTGGCGAACCAGGCGAGGGGAACCGCATTCGCCGCATCGCCTGCTTGCGAAGTCCAGATCACGGAGGCAGTCCCGGCAAAAGCAGGTCGGCCCCTGAACTGCCGGTGCGGCTGAATTCACGGCACATCGCGCTCCCATTGGGGATCATTCAGTGCCTGGTGAGCCGCCGCAATGTTGGTCGGGTGAAGCTGCGAGAGATTCGCAAACGCTTTCACCGTGCTGTCGTCACGCATGACGAAATCGAGCACGCTCGCAAGAAAACGCGGGTCCGCCGCAGCCGTGCGCAGCGTCTCGGGGCCGATTCCAGTTTCGGCCAGGAACATGCCCAGACGCTCTGGGTCTCCGGCAATGAAGGAAAGTGCCTGAACCGCAACGATTTCAGCTACTTCACGGGCGTTTTGGATGGGCTTTTTCAACGGCAGTATTTGCCTTTCCGTAACTTATGGTCTCTATTTTGAAACCATCATGCCCGAGTCTGTGGAACGTGTTCAAGCAAGTGGAAACCACTTCGCTTGAAGATGCCACTCCCGCTTAACGGGTTAGAGCGAATCTGGCGCTACTTTGATTTCACTTTTCGCTACGAGCGCTTTCCCGATGGGTGGGCCCGCAGCTTGGGATTGGAGGGACGGATGGCAAAAACCGTCCTGATTGTGGAAGACAACGAGCTCAACATGAAGCTCTTTCGCGATCTGTTGGAAGCGCATGGCTACGAAACGTCGGGTACCTCTAATGGTTTTGAGGCGCTGGATCTCGTCCGCAAGCTCCATCCCGATCTCATCCTGATGGATATTCAGCTTCCCCAGGTGTCAGGCCTCGAAGTCACCCGCTGGATCAAGGACGACCCAGAATTGCGTGCGATCCCGATAGTCGCGGTCACGGCATTTGCAATGAAGGGTGACGAGGAACGCATCCGCGAGGGCGGCTGCGAGGCCTATCTGTCCAAGCCGATTTCGGTCGGAAAATTCATAGAAACAGTCCGACGGTTTATAGGGTAGGGGGAACTTCGATGTCCGCGCGCATTCTGGTCGTCGATGACGTCCCTGCTAACGTCAAGCTGTTGGAAGCAAGGTTGTCGGCCGAGTATTTCGACGTTCTGACTGCGTCCAACGGCGCCCAGGCGCTTGAAATCTGCGCGCGTGCCGAATGCGATATCATTCTGCTCGATGTGATGATGCCCGATCTCGACGGCTTTGAAGTCTGCCGCCGGTTAAAATCGAACCCGGCAACACATTTCATTCCGGTAGTCATAGTGACGGCACTGGACAGCCCGGCCGATCGCGTGCGCGGCCTTGAGGCGGGCGCAGACGATTTCCTGACCAAGCCTGTGTCCGATGTGGTGCTGATTGCGCGGGTGCGTTCGCTGACTCGCCTCAAGATGATGACCGATGAGCTCCGCATGCGCGCCATCACCTCGCTTGAGATCGGTCTGGACGCGCCGGAGCGAAGCGCTATCGCCGAGACCGGCAAGGGCGGGCGTATCCTGCTGGTCGATGACCGGCCGTCATCTTATGAACGGCTGGCTCCGGTGCTGGGCGCCGAACATACGGTCGACGTGCAGGCCAATCCTTCAGAAGCTTTGTTTCAAGCTGCCGACGGTAATTACGATCTGCTGATCGTCTCGCTCGGCCTGCACAATTTTGACGGATTGCGGCTCTGCAGCCAGGCACGCTCGCTGGAGCGGACCCGCCAGCTTCCCATTCTCGCCATCGCCGATGCCGACAACAATGCGCGGCTGCTCCGTGGTCTCGAGATCGGCGTCAATGACTACCTGCTGCGGCCGATCGACAAGAACGAGTTGCTGGCTCGCGCGCGAACCCAAATCCGCAGACGCCGCTATACCGACCATCTGCGCGACAATGTGCAGAATTCCATCGAGATGGCGATCACCGATGCCCTGACCGGGCTGCACAACCGCCGCTACATGGAGACCCATCTGGCGACGTTGGCCGAACAGGCATCGAGCCGAGCCAAGCCGCTGACGTTGATGATGCTAGACATCGATTTTTTCAAATCGATCAATGACAATCACGGCCACGACGCGGGCGACGACGTGCTTCGCGAATTCGCGGTCAGGGTTCGCAAATCGATCCGCGGCATCGATCTGGCTTGCCGCTATGGCGGTGAGGAATTCGTCATCGTCATGCCTGAAACGGACCTGCATGTAGCGAGCATGGTCGCCGAACGGCTGCGTCGCTCGATCGCAGGCGAACCCTTCATGGTTCAGAAGGGCGCGAAACGCATCGAGGTCACGATTTCCATCGGGCTGTCCACGCTGCACTCAAACGGCGAACCGATAGCCGACCTGCTCAAGCGCGCTGACATCGCGCTGTATCGGGCCAAGCACGACGGTCGCAACCGCGTGGTGGCCCAGGCGGCTTGATCCTCAAGCGCTGCCAACCTCGATTCCGGCATTCCTGAGCAACACCCGCGCTGCTTCCTTTGCGGCACGCGCCATGGCGGGATCGTCGCGCACCAGATCTTGCGCGATCGAGCCATCGACCAGGAGCGTGAGCTGTGTTGCAAGCCCCTCGGCGTCGACCACGCCGAGTTGCAGCAAGAGGTCCCGAAACCAGATCCGGCGGCTCTCCTTGAAAGCGACGGCGATCTTCTTGACGGCCTGGTCCTCGCCTCCGAGTTCTGCAACCGCGTTGACGAAAGGACAACCTCGAAAGCCTTTGCTGGCGAAAACCCGCTCGAGCCGATCGAATGTCGCCAGAATTTGATCGACAGGAGGCTTGTCGGATGAGGGGGTCTGCGTGAAGCGGCGCTTCAAATAGGCCTCGACCAATTCGTCTTTGGAGGGGAAGTGGTTGTAGAGCGTGCGCTTGCTGATCCCTACTTCCGCGGCAATGGTGTCGACTCCCGCAGCGCGGATGCCGCGCAAATAGAACAAGCGGTCCGCCGTTTCCAGGATCCGCTCCTTCATCGACTGCCCTTCAGGTCGTGATGTCATTGCGCAGACCTGTTGCAGCGAAGAACCATGCAGGCGCGAGTAGAGGCGCTTGTCTCAGAGCAACGCGGATAGGGCAGGTGACATCGGACAAGAACATGTCAGCAATGTTGATGTGAACCTTGACAAACAACTTCGTTCCCACCCTAATTACACAGGTCGGTGTAATCAAGAACGACCTTATGGCAGGTCGCGGTTTTTGCAATCCGCGACTCAACGGAGAAAAATAATCGTGCCCCTGCTGCAGATCCTCCGCCCCACGCTGCCTATCCTGATCGGCGCATCCATCATGCTTACCTTGAGCATGGGCTTTCGCCAGTCGTTGGGCATCTTTCTGCAGCCGCTGACGCAAGACATTCACATCTCTGTTTCCGACTTCACGCTTGCGCTTGCCGTGCAAAACCTCGCCTGGGGATTCCTGCAGCCGCTCGCCGGCGCGATGACCGTCCGCTACGGATTTCGGCCCATCATGTTGGTGGGCTCGGTGTTCTACATCGTGGGTCTTGCTCTGATCGCGAGTGCACAGGGCCTTCTCAGCGTGATGATCGGAGGCGGTGTGCTGATAGGCACTTCGTTGGCCTGTACGGCTGCCGCGATAGCAATGTCGGTGGCTGCGCGCGCGGTGCCGGAGTCGGTCCGAAGCACCGTGCTGGGCATAGTCTCGGCGGCGGGTTCGCTCGGCGCATTGCTGTCAGCACCGATCGGACAGGTTTTGAGTGAGGGCTATGGCTGGCGAGTCGGTATGGTCGGCTTTGTTGTTCTGTCCGTGGCGATGCTTCCGGCCGCCTGGTACGCCGGCAGGGTCGACAAGGTTCCGCTACCGCCGCGAGGTGCCGACGACATCGCCGATACCTCGGCCGCCGTCGCCGTGAAAGTTGCTTTCGCCAACGCATCTTTCGTAGTGATGACCTTGGCGTATTTCGTCTGCGGGATGCAGCTCGTGTTTCTGACGACGCATCTGCCGTCCTACCTCGCGATTTGCGGGATGGATCCGATGCTCAGCGCGCAGACGCTGGGGATGATCGGCGGCTTCAACGTGCTTGGCAGCCTGTTCTTCGGCTGGGCCGGTGGGCGTTGGAACAAGCTGGCCTTGCTTGGCGGAATCTATGTGGCGCGATCGCTGATTCTCGCGTGGTATTTCATGTTGCCACCGTCGCCGGCAACGACATTGCTGTTCGGTGCGCTGATGGGATTCCTGTGGATGGGGGTAGGGCCGCTGGTGGCGGGCGCGGTGGCGGAGATGTTCGGGCTGCAATGGCAGGCAATGATCCAGGGGCTGGCGTTCATGAGCCATCAGCTCGGCAGTTTCCTCGGCGCCTACGGTGGAGGCCTGCTGTACGACTCGCTCGGCTCCTACACGATGGCGTGGCGGATCGGTGTGGCCTTGGGCCTCGCTGGAGGAATCATTCAGATCGCTTTTGCGCTGATCCGGCCGACGCAACCGCCATTACCGGCTACGGCTTAGCTTGCGCATCGGCAAACGAAACGGGGGAAAGGCCCCGTGCAGGCGGTCAACGGTTCGCAGATGTTTACTTGATCTTGGACTCGCGAAACTCGACGTGCTTGCGCGCAACCGGATCGTACTTCTTCTTGACCAGCTTGTCCGTCATGGTGCGCGAATTCTTCTTGGCGACGTAATAGAAGCCGGTATCGGCCGATGAAACGAGCTTGACCGTGATGGTGACCGCTTTGGCCATTTGTAGAGCCTTTGATTTTGGAGACCGAGCGCCCGCCTATCGAGCGGCGCATTTGCCGCGCAACCTATCTTTTGAACGCCTAAAGTCAAGGTTTCGGGGCTAAAAAGCCGCCGTATTTACGGCTTCCCAGGCGCAAACACCCGATTCGGGCGCCCGGACAGGTCCTAGTTGTCGAAAAACTTGTTGCGCGGACGCGGTAAGCCGAGATTCTCCCGCAACGTCTTGCCCTCATATTCGCGCCGGAAGATCGCCCGCTTCTGCAGCTCGGGGACGACCTTGTCGACGAAGTCGTCGAGTCCTTCGGGCAGGAACGGAAACATGATGTTGAATCCGTCGCAGCCGAACGATGTCAGCCATTCCTCCATCTGGTCGGCGATGGTGGTGGGCGTGCCGACAAAGGACAGACCGCCATAGCCGCCGACGCGCTGCGCGAGTTGGCGCACCGTGAGCTTGTCACGTGCAGCGAGGTCGACCAGCCGCTGACGCCCGCTCTTGCTCGCGTTGGTCTCCGGGACCGGCGGCAAGGGCCCGTCCGGGTCGAAACCGGAGACATCGGTACCCAGGACGACAGCGAGCGATGCGATGGCGCTGTCGTAGTGGACCTTGCTGTCGAGCAGAGCTCGTTTTTCGGTTGCTTGTTCGATGGTTTCGCCGACCACGACGAAGGCGCCCGGCAGAATCTTCAAGTGGTCGCGGTTTCTGCCGAGCCTATCCATCCGCCCCTTGATGTCGGCATAGAGCTTTTGCCCGTCCGCCAGGCTGCCGCCGCCGGTGAACACCGCCTCGGCCGTTTCCGCCGCCAATTGCCTGCCGTCTTCGGACGCGCCAGCCTGCACGATCACCGGCCATCCCTGCACCGGGCGGGCAATATTGAGCGGGCCACGCACCGACAGATACTTCCCCTTGTGGTTGAGCACGTGCATTTTTGCCGGGTCGAAATACAGACCGCTCTCGACGTCGCGCACAAAAGCATCGTCGGCGAACGAGTCCCACAAGCCCGTCACGACGTCGTAGAACTCGCGAGCTCGTTTGTAGCGCTCCGCATGCTCCATATGATCATCAAGCCCGAAATTCAGCGCGGCATCCGGATTGGAAGTGGTGACAATGTTCCAGCCCGCCCGTCCACCGCTGATGTGATCGAGCGAGGCGAAGCGGCGAGCCACGTGATAGGGCTCGTCGAACGTGGTAGAGCCTGTCGCGATCAGTCCGATGTGTTCGGTCGCGCCGGCGAGCGCGGAGAGAAGGGTGAATGGTTCGAAGGACGTAACGGTGTGGCTGCGCTTTAAGGCATCCACCGGCATGTTCAGCACGGCCAGATGATCCGCCATGAAAAAAGCGTCGAACTTCCCGGCCTCAAGTTTCCGGATCAGCCGCTTGATATGCGAGAAATTGAAATTGGCATCTGGCCACGCGCCGGGATAACGCCACGCTCCCGTGTGAATACTGACCGGCCGCATGAAGGCGCCTAGCCGCAACTGACGTTTTGTCATGGTAAGCCTTTTAGTTACTCAATGGGTGCGCGCGCCACGTTCAGGCGGAGAGAAATTTTAGCCCAGGAAATCCTTCTGCATTTTTCCGCCGTAGAAGTGAAAGAACGGTACAGGGGCCTCGTGGCTCAGAGGACCGCTGGCGAGACGTCTTTCAAGTTCATTCAGCACACTCCGGGTCATCGGGTGGAGGTCCGCGAGCGGCTTCGATCCGATCTCGACCCAAACCAGTTCCACCAGTTCGGCATCGGCATGAATCACACCTTCGACTCGGTGGGCGATGCTGGAAGCGTCCGCGGTAAAGAACCTGGTATCGAAGCGTCGCACCCGGCCGGGTGGCGTGATCGCGCGCGCGATCAAGAACAGTCCGGACGGATCGGGCAACAGCCCCGCCTCGGTAAAGGGCGCCCATGGCCCCGCAAGTACAGGCGCGGCTCCATTGCTCGTGCGCCCGAGACAAAGACCTGTTTCCTCACACGCCTCGCGGATTGCGGCGATCGCCAACGAGTGCGCGCGCGAGGCCGTGATCTTCGGGCTGCCCTTGAGCAGGTTTGCTTCGAGCGCCTTCGGAATCGGCGCAGCAACGGGAACGCGGTTGTCCGCCTTGTCGACACGGCCGCCTGGAAACACGAATTTGCCTGGCATGAACACCACGTTGTCGTGGCGCTTGCCGACCAGAACCTTTGGCGTGGCGAAGGTACGATCGACCAGGATCAGCGTCGCGGCATCGACAGGTCGACGATACGGATGATGATCCGCTTCCTTTTCCTCGATCTTTTCGGTCTCGCTCATTTCAGTTATCGGGCCTTGTTTGCGGCTATTCTGTCGGATTTTTTTCGTCGAAGCCATGCATGCGCAGCGCCCATTGTACCCCGATGACGGCGCCTTTCACCGGCTGTAGCAGTATAAGAGACGCTATGAGCGTCACCGGCAGATAGATCGCCAATTGCAACGCCACTGGGGGCGAGTAGTTGGTTTCGATCATCAACGCCAGCGGCACCACCACGTGCCCGACTATGATGATGACGAGATAGGCCGGTAGATCGTCGGCACGGTGAGGCGTGAAGTCCAGACCGCATGCGGCGCACTGATTGTCCACCTTGAGGAAGGCCCTAAACAGCTTGCCGCGGCCGCACCGGGGACAGCGCCCGCGCAAGCCGCGCTTCAAGGCGGTCCAGAGATCGCGCTTTTCGCCTGACTCCGTCTCCCTCGTCCAGACGGCCGGGCCAACGCTCATGACCTGCCTTTCTTCGGCTTACCGACCCTGCTGGCGCCTGGTCGTCGCTTCCTGCTGTGCGGACTGCGTCCGGGGTCGGCTTTGCCCTGGCGCCTGGAAACGCCCTGACGTTTGCGAGCGCGTGGTTCGAGCTTGCCCTCCGACAACAGTTCGAACCGCAACGCGCCGGCTACCGGAGCCGCTTCTACCAGACGGACGTCGACGACGTCACCCAGACGGTGCATGGCACCGCTGCGCGTGCCGACAAGCGCATGGCGCGTCTCGTCGTAATTGAAGTACTCGGTCCCCAAGGTGCGGATCGGGATCAGGCCGTCGGCGCCGGTGTCTGTCAGTTTGACAAATAGTCCGGCCCGGGTGACCCCGGAGATACGACCCTGAAAAGTGGCGCCGATCCGGTCCGCCAGAAAGTGCGCGATCAAGCGGTCGGCTGTCTCGCGTTCCGCCTTCATGGCGCGCCGTTCGGTAACGGAGATTTGGGCAGCGACCTCGGTCAGCGTTTCCACCGTTTCGGTATCCGGCAATGCGCCTTCGCCAAGACCGAGGCCACGGATCAGGGCCCGGTGAACGATGAGGTCTGCGTACCGTCTTATCGGCGAGGTGAAGTGCGCATAACGTCGGAGGTTCAGGCCAAAATGTCCGTAATTTTCGGCGGCATATTCAGCCTGTGCTTGCGAGCGCAACACCACTTCATTCACCAGCGGTTCGGAATCGTTTCCTTTGACCTGCGCAAGCACGCGATTGAACAAAGACGGTCGCAACGCGCCGCTCTTTGCGAACGGCAGATCCAGGGTTTTCAGGAATTCCTGAAGATTATGGACCTTCTCCAGCGTCGGCTCGTCGTGCACCCGGTAAATAAGCGGCAGCGACTTCTTTTCAAGCATTTCGGCCGCGGCCACGTTGGCCAGGATCATGAACTCTTCGATCAGCTTGTGAGCGTCCAATCGTTCCGGAACAATCACGCGATCCACGGTCCCGTCAGGTTTGAGCAAGATCTTGCGTTCGGGGATATCGAGGTCGAGCGGATCGCGTTCGTCGCGCGCGCGCTTCACGACGGCATAGGCATCGTAGAGCGGCTTGAGGATGGAGGCGAGCAGGGGCCCCGTAATGTCGTCCGGCCGGCCGTCGATGGCGGTCTGCGCTTGTGCGTAGTGCAGCTTGGCGGCCGAGCGCATCAGGACCCGGTGAAAGCTGTGCGAACGTTTGCGGCCATCGCTGCCGATCACCATCCGCACCGCAAGCGCTCCGCGCGGCTCGCCCGGCACCAGCGAGCAGAGATGGTTGGAGATGCGCTCCGGCAACATCGGGACCACGCGGTCCGGAAAGTAGACCGAATTGCCGCGCGTCAGCGCATCGCGATCGAGCGCCGATCCCGGGCGAACATAGAACGCGACATCGGCGATTGCGACATTGACGATGTAGCCACCTTTATTCTTCGGATCTGCATCGGCTTGCGCGTGAACCGCGTCGTCATGATCTTTGGCGTCCGGCGGGTCGATCGTGACCAGCGGGAGGTCACGCCAATCCTCGCGGCCTTTCAGGGTGGCGGGCTGAGCCTGTTCGGCCTCGCGCAATGCGGCTGGTGAAAAGGCTTGCGGAATTTCGTGTGCATGAATCGCGATCAGGCTGACGGCTTTTTCCGAAGCCAGTGATCCTAGCCGCTCTTTGACTTTGCCGGATGCGAGGCCAAAACCACGTGAGCGGAGCAGATCGACGCTGACGAGATCGCCATCTTCCGCGCCATTGCTGTCGCTCTTGGCAATGTTCAGTTCGCGCCCGGCCTGTTTTTTGTCGACCGGTATCAGCCGTCCGCCGCCACCCGGCAGCGCCCGGAAGATTCCGAGTACGCGGTTCTTGGCATGGTCGACGACTTTGATGACGCGCCCGGTGTAGGCGCCGCCTTCTCGTTGATCCAGTTTCTCGATCCGCAGCAAGGCACGATCGCCGACCCCGGCAGCTGTCCCCGGCTGGGGCCGTCTTGGAATGTGGATGCGGATCTTCGGCGGCTCCCCGGCCTCGACCTCGTCCCATTCGGCGGGCGTGGCGATCAATTCACCGTCGCGGTCGCGCCCGGTGATGTCGGCCATCAGGGTTGCGGGCAGGGCGGCGGTCTCGCTGATTTTCCTGCCCTTCTTTTCGATCGCGCCTTCGGCGGCGAGTTCGCGCAGGATGGTCTTCAGTTCGGCCCGATCAGCGTTTTTGAGGCCAAACTCCCGTGCGAGTTCGCGAGTGCCGACCTTTCCCGGATGCGCGCGAATAAAGGAGACGATCGCGTCCCGGGCCGGAAAGCCGCTTTCGCGACGCTTGGCCACTTTATCGCCCGACCTTGCCGGCGCTCTTTTTAGCCGCCGTCTTGGCGGTTGGCGCGGATTTTCCGACAGACGTTTTAGCGAGCGATGTCACCGGCGCGCGCGCCTTGCTCACCGCTTCCGACTTCGGCTTTGCCGTGGATTTTTTCGCGGCCAGCTTCTTGGCCGCCTTCGGCGCGTTCGCTTCCGCCTTCGCCGGCTTTGCAGCCTTGGCCTTCTTGGCGCTACGCTTCGGCTTGCCGCCGCCCCTTGCGGCGCGTTCGTCGATCAGGGCGATGGCCTCCGGCAGCGTAATAGCGTCTGGCGTCTTGTCACTTGGAATGGTTGCGTTGACGCCTCCGGCGGTGACATAGGCGCCGTATCTTCCGTTTTTCAGCGCGACACCGCCCAGCGTTGGGTGGTCACCAAGGGGCTTGCCCGGATCGGCGCCGAAGCGTCGGGCACTCGGGCCCTTTGCAACTCTTTCGGCAATGAGCGTAACCGCCCGGTTCAATCCGATGTCGAACACCTCGTCACCCGCTTCGAGGCTGGCGTAGGTTTTCTCGTGTCTGACGAACGGGCCGAAGCGTCCCAGCCCGGCCGTGATCGGCTCACCGGTCTCCGGGTGTTTGCCGATTTCGCGCGGCAGCGAAAGCAATTTCAACGCAAGATCAAGGTCGATGTCAGACGGCGAGATGTTTTTCGGAATGCCCGCTCGTTTCGGCTTTTCGCCTTCGGCGTAATCCTTCTGTTCACCGAGTTGAATATAGGGGCCGAAGCGTCCCGCCTTTACCACCACATCGAGGTCGGAAACCGGGTCCTTGCCGAGGATTCGATCGGCGCTGTTTTCGCTATCGGCCGCCAGCGGACGCGTATAGCGGCACTCCGGGTAGTTGGAGCAGCCCACAAAAGCGCCGAACTTCCCGGCCTTGAGGTTCAGCCGCCCGTTGCCACAGCTCGGACATTGGCGCGGATCGCCGCCGTCCTCGCGAGGCGCATAGATGTGCGGCCCAAGCATGTCGTCGAGCGCATCCAGCACCTGCGTGACACGCAGATCCTTGATCTCGTTCACGGCTCCGATGAAATCCTGCCAGAAATCCTTCAACACCTGCTGCCAGGAAATCTCGTTGTTCGAGATGCGGTCGAGCTGCTCTTCCAGATTGGCCGTAAAGTCATATTCAACGTAGCGTGCGAAGAAATTCTCCAGGAACGCGACGACGACACGGCCCTTGTCCTCGCCGTGCAGGCGCTTCTTTTCCAGCCGAACATAGCCGCGATCCTTCAATACCTGCAGGATCGAGGCGTAGGTCGACGGGCGGCCGATCCCGAGTTCTTCCATTCGCTTGACCAGCGAGGCCTCGGAAAATCGCGGCGGCGGTTCGGTAAAGTGCTGCGTGACTGAAAGATCCTGACGCCTTAACGCTTCGCCCTCACTCATGGCCGGAAGGCGGCGACTATCCTCGTCATCGCCATCGTCGTCGCGCCCTTCCTGATAGAGCGCAAGAAAGCCGTCGAATTTTATCACCTGGCCGCTGGCCCGGAGTTCCAGCACGCGCGAGCCTGCCTTGGCGGCAATATCGACCGTGGTTCGTTCCAGTTCGGCCGATTCCATCTGGCTGGCGATCGTGCGGATCCAGATCAATTCATATAGCCTGGCCTGATCGGTATCGAGCCTGCGGCGCATTTCGGCGGGCCGGCGCGACAAGTCGGTTGGCCGGATTGCTTCGTGCGCTTCCTGCGCGTTCTTGGCCTTTGTCTGGTACTGACGCGCCGCTTCGGGCACGTAAGCGTTGCCGTAATCCTCACCGATCACTTTGCGGGCCTGCGTGATCGCCGAACCGTCGATCTGGACGCCGTCGGTACGCATATAGGTGATGAGACCGGTGGTCTCGCCGCCGATGTCGATCCCCTCATACAGTCGTTGCGCGATCCGCATCGTATGCGCTGGGGCAAACCCCAGTTTGCGGCTGGCCTCCTGTTGCAAAGTCGAGGTGGTGAACGGGGCTTGGGGGTTGCGCCGCGCGGGCTTTGCTTCGACGCTCGTAACCGTGAAGTTGGCAGCCTCGATCGCTCTCTTGAAATCCTCGGCCTCGGCGCCGGTGCCGATGTCGAGACGTTGAATCTTCTTCCCGTCCGCGCCCACGAGGCGGGCTTCGAACGTTTCGCCCCGTGGCGTCTCCATCGTTGCAACGAGCGACCAGTATTCGCGCGGGATGAATTTTTCGATCTCCAGTTCGCGATCGCATACGAGACGCAAGGCCACTGACTGCACTCGCCCGGCGGAACGCGCCCCCGGCAATTTGCGCCACAACACCGGTGAGAGTGTAAACCCGACCAGGTAATCCAGCGCGCGGCGCGCCATGTAGGCGTCTACCAGCGCACCATCGATCTGCCGCGGATGCTTCATCGCTTCCGAGACTGCTTGCTTGGTGATGGCGTTGAACACCACCCGTTCTATCTTGTGGTCCTTGAGCGCGCGCTTTTCCTTCAGCACCTCGAGTACGTGCCACGAGATTGCCTCGCCCTCGCGATCCGGGTCGGTGGCGAGGATCAGCCGGTCGGCACCCTTCAGGGCCTTGGCAATGTCATTGAGGCGACCAGCCGCTTTGGGGTCGACCTCCCAGATCATCTGGAAGTTGGCGTTCGGATCGACCGAACCATTCTTGGCCGGGAGGTCCCGAACGTGGCCAAAGGAGGCCAGGACCTCGTACGAGGCGCCCAAATACTTGTTGATCGTCTTGGCTTTCGCCGGCGACTCCACAATGACGATATTCATGTAGTTCCAGTAACTTATGGGGAAATTTGGGGCCGAATTCGACGAGATTCGGGTCGGCCCTTTCGTCCCGAACATGGGTGGTGAGGCCCTCGCTGTCAAATCGAGGGGTTTTGAAAGCCATCCAGATGGGAAAAGTTTCATATCGAGAAAGTTGCAAAACACCACCTTTGAGTTGCGGCCGATGTCGGCGTAATGTTTCTGCGGGGCATGGATTCGGGTGGGGGCTGGTGACTAAGCCAGGAAAGAAACGGGCGGGCGCCGCATCGCGCGCGGCGGGAGGCTCGCGTCACGAGGAACCGGGGGAGGGCGGCGTCGAGGAGGCGGTCGCCTTCATCGCCGAGCAGGTCGGGGCCCTGCGCAAGCTTGCCGAGCGGCACAGGCTCGACGTGCTGCATTATCTTCTGGGCATGACCAAGCTGGAGGCCGACGAGCACCTGCGGCTGCGGAGCAAGCGCAAGCTGTCGTGATGGCGAAGACCGAGCGGAATCGAGCACGCTTGCTCTCTGTTCCGAGTCGTCCTGGCGAAAGCCAGGACCCATACCGCGAGGTCCATCGACCCGAGCGCGGTGCCAATCCGGGGGACGAGGCTTCGCCAAACTCCTCCTTGGGGTAATGGGTCCCCTGAGTTC